>NZ_JBJMAB010000002.1:0-461892 GCF_045799175.1 Streptomyces sp. VTCC 41912 | reverse complement strand
CCGCACCCAACAGCCCCGCGCAGCGGACAACGCCCGCGCCGCAGGCGCAAAACAGCAACCCCCACGGCGGGACAGCCGACAACGTGGGGGATTCAACCCCCCGTCGGCGAGAAGCCGTCGATGGACTCGGGGCTGCGGGCCGCAGGCCCCACGTAGCGGGCGGAGGGGCGGACCAGGCGTCCGGTTCGCTTCTGTTCGAGGATGTGGGCGCTCCAGCCGGCGGTGCGGGCGCAGGTGAACATGGACGTGAACATGTGCGCCGGGACCTCCGCGAAGTCCAGCACGATGGCGGCCCAGAACTCGACGTTGGTGGCCAGGACGCGGTCGGGGCGGCGGTTGTGGAGTTCTTCCAGGGCGGCCTTCTCCAGGGCCTCGGCGACCTCGAAGCGGGGCGCGGCGAGTTCCTTGGCGGTGCGTCGCAGGACGCGTGCCCGCGGGTCCTCGGCGCGGTACACGCGGTGGCCGAAGCCCATCAGCCGCTCGCCGCGGTCCAGGGCCTGTCGGACGTAGGCGCCGGCGTCCCCGGTGCGCTCGATCTCCTCGATCATGCCGAGGACGCGGGAGGGCGCGCCGCCGTGCAGCGGGCCGGACATGGCGCCGACCGCGCCGGAGAGCGCCGCGGCGACGTCGGCGCCGGTGGAGGCGATGACGCGGGCGGTGAAGGTGGAGGCGTTCATGCCGTGTTCGGCGGCCGAGGTCCAGTAGGCGTCGACGGCCTTGACGTGCTTGGGGTCGGGCTCCCCGCGCCAGCGCTTCATGAAGCGTTCGACGACCGTCTCGGCCTTGTCGATCTCCTTCTGCGGCACCATCGGCAGGCCCTGTCCGCGCGCCGACTGGGCGACGTAGGACAGTGCCATCACGGCGGCCCGGGCGAGGTTGTCGCGGGCGGTCCGCTCGTCGATGTCGAGCAGCGGTTTCAGGCCCCATACGGGGGCCAGCATGGCGAGCGCGGACTGTACGTCGACTCGGATGTCACCCGAGTGCACCGGGATCGGGAACGGCTCGGCGGGCGGCAGGCCCGGCTTGAACGCGCCGTCGACCAGCAGCCCCCAGACGTTCTCGAAGGAGACGTGTCCGACGAGGTCCTCGATGTCCACCCCGCGGTAGCGGAGCGCGCCGCCTTCCTTGTCGGGTTCGGCGATCTCCGTCTCGAACGCGACGACTCCCTCAAGCCCGGGAACGAAGTCGGACATCAGGCGGCTCCTCAAGATGGGGACGGCAGCCGGCCGGTGACCGGTCGCCGTGCGGTCGAGTCAGTTGCGGTGCCGGTGCGGTTACGCGGCTGCGCCGGGCAGCTCGCGGTCCGTACCGGTCACCCCGGTGATGCCCCGCCGTGGCAGGGGCCACGCGGCGGTTCCGCCCGCAAGTGGTCGGCCCGCGGGCGCGGGCCGCCACGCATGGTGCTCCGCGGCGGCCTGAAGACGGACACGATAGCTTCCGGTGTCCGAGGCCCACAGTGGGCCGGGCCATGATTTTGGCGGGTTCATCAGCAGCGGGGAAGCGTGACGTCCGGCACACTGGGCGATTTGCCGACGGGAGGGTTACGTCCCGGCGACGGGGGGCAGACTTCCGGCCCACCGGGCTGCCCGGTGCGGGGGCGATGCTGCAAGATGAGGCCGTGCATCCCGCCGACATGCCTTCCGCCGAGACCCCCGACCCCTCGTCCATGCGCGCGCATTACCGTGCCGAGGGAATCGCCGAGTCCGACCTCGCCGCGAGCCCCTACGACCAGTTCGGACGCTGGTTCAAGGACGCGGCGGTGGCCGGTCTGCACGAGCCGAACGCGATGGTCGTCTCGACGGCGGACGCCGCCGGCCGGCCCAGTTCAAGGACCGTGCTGCTGAAGGCATTCGACGAGCGCGGGTTCGTGTTCTTCACCAACTACTCCAGCCGCAAGGGCCGCGACCTGGCGGAGAACCCGCACGTCTCGCTGCTCTTCCCCTGGCACCCGTTGGCCCGTCAGGTCATCGTGACCGGCGCCGCCGAGCGCATCGGCCGGGACGAGACCGCCGCCTACTTCCGCACCCGTCCGCACGGCTCCCAGCTGGGTGCCTGGGCCAGCGACCAGTCCGCGCCGATCGGCTCCCGCGAGGAACTGGAGCGTTCGTACGCGGAGTTGGCGGCCCGTTATCCGGAGGGCGAGCAGGTGCCGGCGCCTCCGCACTGGGGCGGTTACCGCATCACGGCGGAGGCGGTCGAGTTCTGGCAGGGCCGGCTCAACCGCCTGCACGACCGGCTGCGGTACGTCCGCGAGGGTGCGGCCGAGGCCGGCCGGTGGCGGGTGGAGCGGCTGGCGCCCTGACGCCGCGGGGCGCACGGGGCGGCGGTGCGGGGCCCGCGCACGCAGACGACCCGCGGGCCTTCTCCTTCGCGCCGGTGGCGCGAAGGGCCGGTCGGACGAACCGGCAGCCCGCGGGTCGGGTGACTGCTTGGGATTGGGCCGGCTGCGCATCTGCAGTATGCGCGGATCCGGCGCTGCACTTCGGTGAAGCGACGGGCTGCTAGCCCGCAGCCACCTCACGCGTCCGGTGCGAAATCATCTGCCGAACCACCTCCCTTCTCGTGTACCCCACACGTTAGGAAGCGGCCCGGCGCCGCACAACCGGTTTTTCCCGGAGCCCGGACTCACCCGTGGGGATTTCGGCGAATCGGGTGTGTTCCACGTCACGTTCCAGTTGAATGACCCCACGTGGAGCACGTGCGGCCGCGTTCGTAAGGGGTGCCAGTGACTGCCTCGTCAGCTTCTTCTGCCTCGTCGGCCTCGTCGTCGCAGCAGCCTGCCTCCGCCGGCCCGGCCAACGGGCCCGGAGCGGCGGCCTCCGGGGCCCCGCCGACGCCCGCGGGCGATCCCGACCGGCCTCCGGACACCGACGACTCCGGACTGCTCGCCGCCCTCCTGGACGGCATGGACGCCGCCCTGATGGCCTTCGCCGCGGACGGGACGGTCACACACTGGAACCACGAGGCCGAACGCATCCTGGGCTGGACCGCCGAGGAGGCGGTCGGCCGCCGCGGCCTGACGGGTTGGGCGGTCCGCACCGAGGACGCCGAGGGCGTGCAGTCCGCCGTGGTGGCCGCGATGCGGGCCCCGGGCCGCCAGGTGCACGACTTCGCGCTGCTGGCCAAGGACGGCCACCGCGTCCTGGTCCGCACCCAGTCCTCCGCGGTCCGCACCCCCGACGGGCGGGTCGCCGGGGCCTACTGCGCCTTCGGCGAGTCGCACACCCAGCTCGACCTGGAACGGGCGGTGGCGCTCAGCGAGGCGCTCTTCGAGGACGCCACCTGGGGCGTGGTGCTGATCGACGCCGACCTGCGGCCCGCGGTGGTCAACGCGCACGCCGCCCGGACCTTCGGTACGAGCCGCACCGCGCTGCTGGGCCGCCCGCTGGGCGACCTCCTGGGGCAGGGCGTCGAGGAGTTGGAGGGCGCTCTCCAGCACGTCCTGGCCGAGGGCCCGCCGCCGACCGTCGGTGAGCTCTGGGTGACGCCGCGGGACGGGGAGGCCGAACTCCCGCGCCGGTGCTGGCGCAGCGGCTTCGTCCGGCTGTCCTCGCCGCTCGCGGAGGAACCCGTTCCGCTCGGTGTCGCCTGGCTGTTCCAGGACGTCACCGACGCCAAGCGGGCCGAACAGGACGGCTCCCTGCTGCGCTTCAGGGCGCACCAGCTGCACCGGGCCGGCCGGGCCGCCGCCGAGTGCCCGGACCCGGCCGAGGCCGCCGCCGTCCACCTCGACTTCGCCCTGGCGGGCTTCGCCGACCACGCCCTGGTGGACCTCGCCGGCACCCCGGCCCCGGCCCCCTACGGTGCGGTGGACGCGGACGCCGAGTGGGACGCGGATCCGACGCCCCCCGGCGACGGGGCCGGCGCTCCGGCCCGGGCGCCCCGCCTGGTGCGGGCGCTGGCCTCCCCGGCGGGCGTGCCCGGCCCCTCGGAGGCGGTGCCGGCGACCGGCATCCCGGTGGCCTACGCACCGGGCCACCCGGCGCTCCAGGCGTACGCGCGGCGCGGTTCGGTGCGGGCCAGCGCCGGCCAGGCCCCCGCCGGGGGCTGGGCGGCCGCCCGGAACTGGCCGGACGGCACGGTGCACGGGCTGTGCGTGGTGCTGCGCAGCCGGGGCCGCACCCTCGGGGTCCTCACCTTCCTGCGGACGCCGGCCCGCCGCCCCTTCGACCGGGCGGACGCCGACTACGCCGAGGAGGTCGCCGCCCGGATCGCCGCCGCCCTCGACCTCGCGGGCGCGGCCGGGGCGTGAACCGGCGCGGGGCGGTCCGTCGGGCGGGGGCCCGGCCCCGCCGCGCCGTCGGGTGCGCCCGCTCAGTGCCGGTAGAAGATCCGGTCCGCGTACTCCCGCATCACCCGGCCGTTCCACTCGTGCCCGCCGTCCACGTTGCCCGAGCGCAGCAGCGGCGGCTGCGCCCCGCGCTCGGCGAGCGCACCGGCTGCCGTCGCCACGACGGCCTGCATGACGGCGCTGGTGACGACCGTCGAGGCGGGCGCGAACGGGGCCTCGATGCCGGGCAGCGTCAGCTCCGCGTCGCCGACCGGGATCCGGCTGTCCAGCACGATGTCGCAGTGGTCCTTGAGGTACGTCCCGGAGCTGTGCCGGGACTTGGTCGCGTCCGCGTAGGCCACCGAGGTCAGGCCGATGACCTTGATGCCGAGCGCCCGCGCGTTGATGGCCATCTCCACCGGCAGGGCGTTGCGCCCGGAGAGCGAGATGATCACCAGTACGTCACCGCGCTCCAGGGGGCTGGTGTCCAGCACCGCCCCGGCCAGCCCGTCGACCCGCTCCAGCGCGCTGCCGAGCGTCGCCGGCCGGACGTCCACCCCGACGACCCCGGGGACGGCCAGCAGGTTCATGATGGCCAGGCCGCCGGCCCGGTACACGGTGTCCTGCGCCGGCAACGAGGAGTGCCCGGCCCCGAAGGAGAAGACCCGGCCGCCGGCCTCGACGGTGTCCGCGATCAGCTGCCCGGCCGCGGTGATCCGGTCCCCCTCCGCATCGCGGACCTGCCGCAGCAGGTCGATCGCGGCGTCGAAGTACCGCCCGGCCAGCCCCTCGCTCCGGTTGCTCTCAGCCATTGCCGCGGGCCCCTCTCATCGCGTCTGGGTGGGATCGGCGGCGGGCCGGCGACGGTGCGTCGGCGCCCGGCGGCCGCCGGGTGGATCAGTGGCCCGGATCACGTTGCGGTCTGGACCAGTGCGCTGTCAATACGCCGGGCAACGCACCCGTTGAACCGGCCGCGGGCGTCCGCAGCGCGGACGACGACGCACCGTTGTCGGTGGGATGCGTCAGAATTGAATCCAGGGCCACCGCACGACACATCGAGGGGCACGCATGTCCGGACTGATCGACACCACGGAGATGTATCTCCGCACCATCCTCGAACTGGAAGAGGAGGGTGTGGTCCCCATGCGCGCCCGCATCGCGGAGCGGCTCGAACAGAGCGGCCCGACGGTCAGCCAGACCGTGGCGCGCATGGAGCGAGACGGCCTGCTGACGGTGGCCGGCGACCGGCACCTGGAGATGACGGAGGAGGGCCGCCGACTGGCGACGCGGGTGATGCGCAAGCACCGCCTCGCCGAGTGCCTGCTCGTCGACGTCATCGGCCTGGAGTGGGAGCAGGTGCACGCCGAGGCGTGCCGCTGGGAGCACGTGATGAGCGAGGCGGTCGAGCGCCGCGTCGTGGAGTTGCTGCGCCATCCCACCGAGTCCCCGTACGGCAACCCCATCCCGGGCCTGGAGGAGCTGGGGGAGAAGGCCGAGGCCGACCCGTTCCTGGACGCCGGCATGGTGAGCCTGATGGACCTGGACGCCGGCTCCGACGGCAAGACGGCGGTGGTGCGCCGGATCGGCGAGCCCATCCAGGCCGACGCCCAGCTGATGTACACGCTGCGGCGGGCCGGGGTGCAGCCGGGCGCGGTGGTCAGTGTGACCGAGTCCCCGGCCGGCGTACTGGTCGGCAGCAGCGGTGAGGCCGCCGAGTTGGACGCCGAGATCGCCAGTCACGTCTTCGTCGCCAAGCGCTGAGCCGCGCGCCGCGGCGCCGGGCGACCGGTGCCGGCGGGCGCCGGGACCGGTGCCGCGGCGCGGTGGACGACGCACCGTCGGCACGGCGCTGACCGCCGCCCGCCCGCCCTCCCCGTAGAAACCCCTCACGAGCCCGTTGAGCTGCGCCGATGCGCAAGCCGACGGGCTCGTCAACTTTCGGTGTGATGAACGGTCTTGTGCGAATCCGTGCGGATCGACCGGTCTCGTGTCACTCTGGCGCTGACGCATGGCCATGCGTCGTCACTCCCGCGTGATGCGCTGACGGCCTGGGGGGCTCGGATGCGTCCACTGACTCGGATCGAGGACGGTCAGGGCCCCGGCGCTGCGAGCTGCCGGGGCCCTGCCTCCCCATGTCCCCCCACCACGACCCGGAGCCCCGAGCTCTCAGGGTCGTTCCCCACGGGCCCCCTTCCCGGTGGAGCCCGCCTCCCGGCAGATGTCTCCCCGTGGTGGGCGTGGCCAATCCCGCCACAAGGTCACTCGAAAGTGGGGTGTTGGGCGCGGCAGCGATCCATTCGAATGCAGGTTCGATAATGTGGGGTGTGCGGGGCCGGTCAGGGGACGATTGGGGGTGCCAGGGCACATGGTGCGGCGTATCGATGTGACGGGATCCGGCGGCGTGCGGCTCGCGGCCTGGGAATTCACCGACCCGCCCAAGCGCGGCGGCGGGGTGGGCGACGGCGGGCGGCGGCCCGGGGTGCTGTTGCTCCACGGGCTGATGGGGCGCGCCTCCCACTGGGCGGACACCGCCCGCCGGCTGAGCGGGGTGCACCGTCCGATCGCCCTCGACCAGCGCGGCCACGGCCGCAGCGAGAAGCCCGCCGAGGGGCCGCTCGACCGCGCCGCGTACGTCGAGGACGCCATCGCCGCCATCGAGCAGTTGGAGCTGGCCCCGGCCGCCCTCGTCGGGCACGCCATGGGTGCGCTGACGGCCTGGCAGGTGGCGGCCCGGCGCCCGGACCTGGTCAGTGCGCTGGTGATCTGCGACATGCGGGCGTCGGCGCTCGGGGCGGCCTCGCAGCGTGAATGGACGGAGTGGTTCCGCTCCTGGCCGGTGCCGTTCGCCACCCTGGCGGACGTCCGCAAGTGGTTCGGGGAGGACGATCCGACCCTGGAGCGCCCCCGGCCGGCCCGCGGGGAGTTCTTCGCCGAGGTGATGGCCGAGCGCGCCGACGGCTGGCGCCCGGTCTTCTCCCGCCGTCAGATGCTGAGCGCCCGCGAGACCTGGGTGCACGACGCCCACTGGGAGGAGCTCGCCCAGGTCGCCTGCCCCGCCCTCGTCGTCCGCGGCCTCGACGCCGAACTCGGCCGCGCCGAGGCCCAGGAGATGGTCCGGGTGCTGCCCCGCGGCACCTACGCCGAGATCCCCGACGCCGGGCACCTGCTGCCCTGGGAGCAGCCCGACGCCTGGTGCCGGGTCATCGGACCGTTCCTCGGCGCACTGGCGGCCCACGCCTGACACCGCCGCACCGCCCCGGACCGCGCGGCGCCTCCAGCGGAGCGCCGCGCGGAGTCCGGATTTCACCGGATTTCCGACAATGTGCCGGAGGGTGTATGTAAGTGACGATCCGTCAGTTAGCTTTGGCGAGGGAGCGCCTCGGCGCGGCGCGTGGTCGGGCGGGTGCGGCTGTTGTGGTGCGCCTCAGTCGGTGGGGGTGAACTTCCAGACGAGCGGGGCGGCGGCGCCGTCGGCGGTCCACCGCACCTCCAGGGACTTGGCGCCCTTCGGGATCATGTACGTCTGGCAGATGACATGGCTCTCGCCGACCCGCCAGTCGTCGATGTCGACCGGGTCCTCGCAGCCGGGGAGGTCCCCCGGCGTGCCGATGAGGAGACCGCCGGGTTGGCCGTCCGCGTAGAACGCGGCGCCGTTGGCCACCTTCGCCAGGCCCGTGACGACGCCGGGGCCCTTGTTCGTGTACTTCACGTATGCGGTCGCCGCGACCAGGCCACTGGCGTTCTTGGGGTCCTGGACCATTTTCTTCGCATCGGCCTCGGTGCCGACGCGGACCTTCTGCGCGGCGACCTCGTAGGTTATTTTCCCGGATTCTTCCCGGTACGGTCCGGTGCCGCTCTGGCCGGACGCCAACGCACCGTCGCCGCCCTCCGGTCCGGTCGGCTCCGTCCCGGTCTTCGCCGCGGCCTCCGCGGAGGTCTGCTCGCCGTCCGTTGCGGAACCGGTGGTGGAGACCGCGGCGTCCTGCTTCGGGCCGCAGGCGGTCAGCGACAGCGCCAGTACGGCGACCGGTGCGGCGGCACGCAGCCATGGGGTCCTCGTGTGCAGCAAAACGTTCTCCCGGTCCTTGCTCTCCCCCGTCGCACAACACCGTTGCCCAGTGCGCGCGAACGGCCGTGCAGGGGAGCATAGGAGCGCGCTTTCACCCCTGTCGAAACGCGGAATGCACGCGTCCGATGCCTTCCGTTCGGGCCTGGTGGGAGCGACCCCGGTCGAGGTACCGCAATTCCTGCAAAGCGGCCGGCGGATTCCGGCGCCACCGCCGCCCAATTCTGGCTGAATTCAGCGACATTGCCGCCCCGCCGGCCTCGCCGGGTAATGCCCGGACAAAATCTGTCCGGGCATGCGCGACGGGCGGACGGGCCGACCTGCGCCGATGCGGCGGAAGGCGGCCACCCCGACGGTCCGCGTCGCAGCGCCGACGGTGCCGGACGGTGCCGGACTGCGGGCACGGCGGGTCGGTGGCGACGCCCCTTTCAGGCCAACGTGCGGGTGAACTCGCCCCGTTGCACCCGCTCGGCGAGCGAGTCGCCGGCCAGCAGCGAGCCGTAGCCGGTGGCGGCCCAGAGGCTCTGCTCGGCCGGGACCTCGAAGTACGGGACGGGACGGCCGTCCAGACGGTCCGTGAGGACCTCCGGTGCGCGGCGGGCGCGGACCGCACGGATGCAGGTGTCGCAGGCGGCGATCCGCAACTGCTCCCGGCGGCCCACCGGACGCCAGGGGACGCGGCGGGCGGCGGGGCCGTGCAGCGGGTGGAAGAAGCACAGCGGCAGCGGGGCCGGAGCGGGGGACAGTGCCGCCCGCCCCTCGGCCACCAGCGCGAACACGCCGGCCAGGTCCGGGACGCCGCGTGCGCGGTCCAGCACCGTGCCGGCCGCGGCGTAGGCGTCCAGGGCGCGCTCGATGGCCGCCGGGTCGCCGGTGGCGGCACGCGCCTCCTCGCCGAGCCGGACCACCTCCGCACCGGCCCGCTCGCGCAACCCGTCCTCGTCGGCCCGGTGCGCGGCGGCGAACACGGACCGGGGCATCGCGAACGGCGTCCCGAAGTCCCGCAGCCGCGAGCGGCGCCGCAGCAGCAGCCATGCCGCGCCGAGCACCAGCACCGGGCCGGCGACCAGCGCCACGCTCCGCACGACCGGGGAGGACGCCCGCCCCGCGGACTCCCTCGGCTTGCTGCCGCCCGAGGCGTCGAGGTGGGCGGTGAGGCTTTGGTAGACCTCGTCGCCGTCGCCCGCCTTGATGATGTCGATCGCCCGGGATATGCGCTTGGTGAGCCCGGCGCCCTTCATCGAATCGTCGAAGAAGACCGAGGCGGTGGCGTTCTCCGCCTGGTGGGAGTGGGTGGGCCAGGCGTGGGCCTCGATGTTGTCGGGGTAGTCCCCGGGGGTGATGAGAATGGCCGGGCCGCCGCCCATCCGGTCGTGCACCACGTCGCTGAGCTGCTCGGGCTTCCCGCCCCAGTCGTCCCCCTCCACCAGCGGCACCAGCACCACCCGGATCGGCAGTTGGGACCGCCGGATCTGCTGCACCAGGGCGCGCTGGTCGTCCGGTCCGACCGCGGACGCGAGGGAGGGATCGACGTACACCGGCGAGGTGCGCAGTGCGTCGGCGATCTTCTGCCCGGGGCTCGGCGCGGCGGTGGCGGACCCCGCAGCGGCACCGAGCAGTGCGACGGAGGCCGCGCCCACGGCGAGGACGGACCGCAGCGAACGGCGGCGACGAAGGTCAGTTGACACCGAAGGACTCCCGTACCTCGCGGGTGAGTTGATCTATGCCGGTCCCCTTGGCGAGCGTCGCCAACGGACCGGGGTGCCCCGGGTAGGGGCTGTGGCCCCGGCGCCCGGACGCGTCCGGCTCCGGGAGCCGCAGCATCTCGCCGGGCGTCTCCCGGCATGCCGCGCACACCGGCCGCGGCACCGCTCCGCGGCCACCGGCCGGCCGTTTGCCCGCCGGGCCGGCGGCCGCGCCGTGCAGCGGATTGCGGTGGCAGACGTGGGTCGCGGCGGACGGATCACTGGCCGCGGTCCGGCCGACCCGGGCCAGCACGATCGCACAGGCGAGGCTGGCGGGGGTGGCGTCGTCGTCGATCAGGCCGTCGCTGTCGCCGTCGATCAGGAGCGCGGCGGCGTCCAGGCACTCCCACGCCCGGCGACGCGCCGCCTCCGACAGCTCCGTGGCCGGCTCCAACGCGACCGTCAGGGCGGCCAGTTCCTCCCGAGCGGTGCGCCGCAGCCACGCCGGTCGGGGCTCGACCGGTGCCGCCGCGGCGGCCGCGGCCCGGGCGCCCCGCCGGCCCACCGCCCGCAGGATCGCTCCCACGGCCACCACCAGCCCGAAGAGCAGCAGCGCCGCGAGCGCGCCGATGAACAGCCCGGGGTGGAAGTCCCCGGTGAACAGACCGGGCAGCTTCCGCTGGGCGACCGGGTCCTCCACGGGGGACGGCGGGAGCGGCGCGCCCGCCGTCTCGGTCTTCGGGGCCTTGGCGACGGAGGCGAGGAGTTTGTCCAGGCGCGGGCCGAGGGTGCTGAGGTCGCGCTCACCGGCCGCGGGATCGCGGGACGCGTCGTAGAGCGCGCTGGTGTCCACGTGGGTGCCGTGGTTGGCGACCGAGACATAGCCGCTGGGCAGCTCGGCCGTCACGAACAGGGCGTCGCGGTGCAGCCGGTCGTGCAGGGCCGCGGCCAGCCGTTCCTGGTCGCCGCCGGACTCGTCGTCCATCGAGCTGGGCAGGGCGACGACCAGGACCGGGACGGGCAGGGCCGCCAACCGCTCGCGCAACTCGGCGCGCTCGGCGGCGTCCAGAGGCGACGGGCTCTCGGGATCGACGTAGAGCGGGTCGTGCCGCAGTCCGGCGCTGACCCGGTCGATCCGGGCCCGCAGGTCGGCGGCGGTCGGCACCGAGCCGTCCCCTGTGCTGGTGTCGGAGAAGACCTGCGAGGCGGCCAGGGCCAGCAGGCCGGCCAGCACCACCGCACCGACCGGCAGCGGCCAACCGCGGCGCGGGACGGACCCGGGTCGGGGCCGGCGCCGGCCCCGCGCGTGGTGCGTGATCAGCAGTGCGCTCAGCGGCACCCCGGCCACGAGGGTGCCGGTGAGGAAGCTCTGGTTCTCCCGGTCGGTCTGCGTGGTGTGCAGCGCGGGCGGTTCGTGGCTGTTGTCCGCACCGCCGTACGCGGCGCGGGCGGCCTCGGCGCGCTGGTGGGCCCGCCCGGAGGTGAGCAGGTCGACGAAGTGCCGGAACACCTCGCGGGGCGTGGCGTCGTAGGGCAGTTCGTACAGCGTCGCGGTCTTCGCGTCCGCGGCGCCCGGGACGCTCACGCCGTAGCTCTGCACCTCGGACAGGCCCGTCTCGGAGACCGCGACGTAGAGCCCCTTGCGCCCCAGGTGGTCGTGGATCGCGGCGAGCAGGCCGGAGCCCGAACCGGAGGAGGTGAACGGCAGGACGACGACGTACGTCGGGACGCGCAGCCGCTTCGCCTGCGCGGCGAAGGCGGGGGCCGTCGACCGCGGCACCACGCGCGGCATCTGATCGCTGACGTAGACCGGGGCGTGCCGGAGCTGCTCGGCGAGATAGGCGGGCTGGCTCGGGGCGTCCGCTCCCGCGGGCGCGGCCTGCACCGCACCGGCGGTGAACAGCACCGCCAACCACCCCAGCACCAGCACGATTCCGGCGCGCCGCACCACTGCCACCACCCCCCGTTCGCTCTCGACGCCATGACGCTACCGCTCCGGCGGGCCGGTCGGGGAAGCCTGTGGATAACGTCCCGGCAAAGCCGTTGGGGGTGGTGATCTGGGGTTTTGCCGGGCGGGGCGGCCTCGTTGCGGCGCGTTCGTCGTAGCGGCCTGGACGGCGGACGGCGGACGGCCGGCAGGGGGAGCTCCCGGGGGAGGAAAGCATCGGGGTGCCGACCGTGCACCGGTCGACACCCCGCGAGGTCGGCCCCGAGGGCCGTCACGTCACCCCTTGCTGACCGCCGCCAGGATCTCCGGCAGCCGGGCCACCACCCGGGGAGCCGCCAGCTTCAGCCCCAGCGTCGCGATGCCCAGCGCGTACGCCGCGCCGACCGGCAGCAGCACCCACAACAGGCCCTGGAGGCCCGCCACATGGAGCCAGACGGTCAGCGCCAGCAGCGGCGAGGCCAGCACCGAGGCCACCAGGAACCCGCCGAACAGGCTGATCCAGGCGATCCCGGCCTGACCGGGCGCCACGCTCTTGTTGCCGTCCGACGGGATGGAGTACGGGAACAGCGCCGACGCCATCGCCCCGGTGGCGAACAGTCCGCCCAGCAGGCCCAGCGAGAGCCCGTAGACCTGGAAGAAGTCCGACCACGGGCCGATGAAGGCCGCGGTGCCGACGACGACCAGCGTCACGTACGGCACGGCCACCAGCGCCAGGGTCAGCGCCCGGGCCCGCAACTCCTCGAAGGCGTCCCGGGGGGTGGCGATCGTCGAGGCCACCATCCAGAACGCCGAGGTGTCCTGGCCGAACTGGTTGTACATCTGCAGGCCGAGCAGCGCCGACGCGGAGAACGAGGTGTAGATGCTGCCGTTGCCCTGCGCGGCGTAGAGGATCGGCACCAGCAGGCCGAAGCCCAGGGACATCGCCCAGGACATCTTCGACTTCGGGTCGCGCCAGGCGTAGCGCAGCGTCCGCAGCATGACCGTGCCCGTCCGCCCGCCGGGCAGCAGCCGGGCGAGCCCGCGCTCCTCGCCGCCGGCCCGGCGCGCGCTGTCCTTCTCCACGGCCTGGAGGGTGGAGGAGTCCGGCGCGGTCATCAGGGTGGTCAGGGTCCGCTGCCACCACCACAGGAGCAGCCCCAGGGCCAGTGCCGTCAGTGCCAGGCCGGCCGCCGCGCGCCCGTAGGCGCCGTGCCCGACGTCGTCGACGGCGCCCAGGGCGGCGGCCGGCGGCACCCAGCGCAGCACCCCGCCCATCGGCTCCAGCACGGACAGGCCGTCGGGGCCGCCCAGCCGCTGCGCGACGATGTTGATGCCCTGGAAGCCGAGGGCGACGAACAGGCCGCCCAGCACGGCGAGATCGCGGCCCCGGCGGCTGGTCAGCAGCCGTACCGAGGCGGTGGCCACGGCCCGCGCCAGGGCGACGCACACCAGCACCACCAGGACGACGGCCAGGACGCCGACGAGCGCGGCCGCCGTCCCGTCCGCGACCGCGACCACCGCACCGGTCACCACGGCGAGCGTGCCGAGCGGGCCCACGCCCACCAGCGACGTCGCCAGCAGCGCGCCGATCAGCGGGCGGGGCCGCAACGGCAGCATCACCAGCCGGGTCGGGTCGAGGGTCTCGTCGCCGCTGGGGAAGAACAGCGGCATCACCGCCCACCCCAGGGTGAGGAGCGCGGTGAGGATGACGGTGAGCGCGCCGGCGTGCGCAGTGCCGCGCAGCGCCACCAGGCCGAGGACGACGCCGGCGGTGAAGAGCAGGCCGAAGACGGCCGAGACGATGTAGGCCACGGTGCGCCCGGTGGACTGGCGCAGGCCGTTGCGCAGCAGCGTCAGCTTCAGCCGGACGAAGACCGGGACCAGCGAGGGGGGAGCGGCGGCGGTGGCGTGGGTGCTCATCGGGCGCCGCCGCCCAGCCAGTCGAGGTTCTGCCCGGCGGCGCGGCCGCGCGCGCCGACCAGTCCGAGGAACGCGTCCTGGAGGGAGGGCGCCTCGCCGCGCACCTCGGCGAGCGGGCCCTGTGCGCGGATCCGGCCGGCGGCCATCACCGCGACCCAGTCGCAGAGCGACTCGACCAGCTCCATCACGTGACTGGAGAAGATCACCGTCGCCCCGGAGGAGGTGTAGCGCTCCAGGACGCCGCGGATGGTCTGCGCGGACACCGGGTCGACGCCCTCGAAGGGCTCGTCCAGGAAGAGGATCTCCGGGTTGTGCAGCAGCGCGGCGGCCAGGCCGATCTTCTTGCGCATGCCCGTGGAGTAGTCCACGACGAGCTTGTGCTGTGAGCCGGCCAGGTCCAGCACGTCCAGCAGCTGGGCGGCGCGCTTGTCCACCTCGGCGCCGGGCAGGCCCCGCAACCGGCCTATGTAGGCGAGGAGTTCGCGCCCGGAGAGCCGCTCGAACAGCCGCAGGCCCTCGGGAAGCACCCCGATCCGGGACTTGACCGCCACCGGGTCCCGCCAGACGTCGTGCCCGCCGATCTCGACCAGCCCGGAGTCCGGCCGCAGCAGGCCCGTCACCATGGACAGGGTGGTGGTCTTGCCCGCGCCGTTGGGGCCGACCAGCCCGATGAAGTGGCCCGCGGGCAGCGTCAGATCGATGCCGTGGACCGCGGTCTGCTCGCCGAACCGCTTCCACAGGCCCTCGATGCGGACCGCGGGCGGGCCGGTGACGGCGCCGCCCGGGGTCGCGGACGACCCGTCCTGCTCTTGCTTCTCTACCGGTTCGCTGGCCACGGCCTGCCCTTCGACGTCCCCGCAGGGGCCTGGTCCCGGCCCCCGTCCAGGCGTCCCACGATACGGGCAGGCGCTGACAAACCCGCTCGGCCGCGCGTCAGCGGGCGCGCAGCGCCGCCGCGTCGCGCGCGCAGGCGTACGCCAGCGGGCTGATCAGCTCCTCCGCGTCCGGCAGCCAGCGGTTGCTCGCGGTGGGGCGGCGCGCCCACTGCACCGCGCCGTGCGGGCCCACCCGGGTCGGCGGTGCGGCGATGTACTCGCCCTCGCCGCGGCAGATCAGGTCGAGTGCGGCCGGGGCCCAGCCCAGGGTGCGCACCAGGACCGGGACCTTCGCGGCGGCGCCGGGGAGGACGAGGAAGAGCATCCGGCGGTCGGGGGTGCGGGTGACCGGGCCGAGCGTCACGTCCAGTCGCTCCATCCGGGCCAGCGCCAGGCAGCCCGCCGTCTCGGGGACGTCGAGCGCCTCGAAGGTCCGACCGGTCGGCAGCAGGATCGAAGCCCGCGGGTGCTTGCCCCACATCCGACGGAGCGCCGTGGCGCTGCCGGTGGCCGTGCCCGCCCAGCCCGGTGCGGTCGGATGGGCGCCCGGCGAGGGGCAGTTGACGGCGCTGCACGAACAGCGCGGGCGGTCGCCGTCGTGCTCCAGCCATGCGCCGGGGAACACCTCCCAATGGCGTTCCTCGGCGTAACGCACCGCAGTGTCGATGAGCTGCTCGCCGCGCTGTTTGGGGATCTGCGGGGCTCCTGTGACTCCGATGGTCTCTTCCACGCAGAGGACAACTCCCCTTGTCACCAAGGGTTACGGCCGAACGGGTGACAGCCCCGGCGCATCATTCCGGCACGTGGGGCGCATGGATGCACCAGTGGGGGCGCGTGTGCGGATGGGGCCCGGGGAGCGGGTAGCCACCTGCGTGACGGGCGGAGAGGCCGCCCGACGGTCGGCCGCGGAGCACCAGGGGAGCCCTGCGCCGCGGCGCCGTGACCGGTGCACGGACACCGCACGCCCCCCTTCTCGTGGACCAGCCCTTCGCGGTGCGGACTTCGGGACGCCGCGCCCCGCACGACGATGCACGGGCATCGGGCACATCGCACGCATCCCGGGCATCCACTGCGAAGCGCGTCCCTCACTCCGTACCACGCATATCCCGGATTTCTCGGATATCCGGGATATGTACGGGGAATTGATCGCGAGGACGGCGTTCGCCGGTGAACGTGCAGCAGCAGTACAGGGGGTACCACCATGGCCGCCAGGCCACTCGTCGCGCGCCAGCCCAACGAACGGCTGCAAGCGCTCATCCAGGAAGCCGGCTGCTCCAACGCGGGGCTGGCCCGCCGCGTCAACATGTGCGGCGCGGAACACGGACTCGACCTGCGCTACGACAAGACCTCCGTGGCGCGCTGGCTGCGCGGGCAGCAGCCACGGGGCCGCGCGCCGGCCATCATCGCCGAGGCGCTGGGCCGCAAGCTCGGCCGCGCGGTCACCATCGACGAGATCGGGATGGCCGACGGCAAGAACCTCGCCTCCGGGGTGGGGCTGCAGTTCTCGCCCACCGTCCTGGGCGCCATCGAGCAGGTCTGCGAGCTGTGGCGCAGCGACGTGGGGCGGCGGGACTTCCTCAGCGGGTCCACGGTCGCCGCCTCCGCGCTGGTCGAGCCCAGCCGGGACTGGTTGATCACCGGCGCGGACAGCCAGGTGTCCCGCAACGCCGGTGCCAGGGTGGGCGTTTCGGACGTCGCGGCCGTACGGGCGATGACCTCGGCGCTCAGTGAACTGGACCACCGGTTCGGCGCCGGGCACGTCCGGCCGGTCGTCGTGCACTACCTCAACAGCGTCGTCTCGGGGCTGCTGGCGGGGTCGTACCGTGAGGCGGTCGGGCGGGAACTCTTCGCCGCGGTGGCCCGGTTGACCGAACTGGGCGGTTACATGGCCGTCGACACCGGTCAACCGGGCCTGGCGCAGCGCTACTACATCCAGGCGCTGCGGCTGGCGCAAGCGGCCGGCGACCGCGGGTACGGCGGTTACGTGCTCGCCGCCAGCATGAGCCACCTGGCCGCCTCCCTGGGCAATCCGCGGGAGATCGCGCAGCTCGCCCGGGCCGCCCAGGAGGGTGCGCGGGGGCAGGTCACGCCCCGGGCGGAGGCGATGTTCTTCGCCGCTGAGGCGCGCGGTCACGCCCTGTTGGGCGACGCCCGGGCCTTCCAAGCGGTGGCGGGCCGGGCGGTCTCCGCGATGGAGCGCGCCGAGGCGGCGGCCGACACCGGTGACGACCCGGACTGGATCGGTCATTTCGACCCGGCCTACCTGGCCGACGAACTCGCGCACTGCCATCGCGATTTGGGCCAGCCGGCGCCGGCCGCCCAGCGGGCGCAGGAGGCGTTGGACGGCCATCCGGCGGGCCGGGCGCGGCGCCGCGCCATCGGGCTGGTGCTGCTGGCCAGCGCCCAGGTGCAGCAGCGGGAGGTCGAGTTGGCCTGCCACACGGGCACGCGGGCGATCGAGCTGTTGGGTGGTCTGCGCTCGGATCGCGGTGCGGAATACCTGGAGGACCTCCGGCAACGCCTGGAGCCGTATCAGGACGAACCAGTCGTAAGGGAATTCGCCGCACGGATGGAACTCCGCGCCGCAGCGTGAGCAATGCCTCAACCCACGCCTCAAGGGGCATGCCGACGGTGTCCGCCGGTGGGGGAAAGGGGGGACGGGCCGAGGTGCGTTCGGCCCTGTGGCGCCGGGGCGGGCCGGGTTTCCGGCCCGCCTCCCGCGCGTTCGGCGGCGCCGACGGCGCTCGGTGTCCGGGGCCGGCGCGGTGACCTGGACACATGGTCGAACGTTGCTGCGAACCGGTAGCGTGCAGCCGACGATTCCGTAGGTCTGCACGATGGTAGGAGTCCCGGTGACGCAGAGCGGACAGGGTCACGACCCGCAGAATTCTGCGGCCGGACCGGCCAGGGAGGGCATAGTGCTGCCCGCCGGCGGCGGCGACGCATGGGCGCCCGACCAGCAGGCCGCGCCGCCCGCCGGGCAGCCGTGGGGCCAGCCCTGGGGGCCGGGCCAGCAGCCGTCCGCGCAGCAGCCGCCCGCCGTGCCCGGCGGGCCGCAGACCTACGGACAGGGAGTGGGCTACCCGGCCGAGCAGTCGCCGGCCCCGCAGGGCCCCGCCCCGTTCCAGCAGCCCGCCGCTCCGCAGGCGCTGCCGCCGCAGAACCACGCCTTCGCACCACAGGACCAGGGCTTCCCGCCGCCGGCCCACGGGCAGCCGCCGATGCCGGCCGCGCCGCCCTCGATGCCGCCGCAGGCGCCCCAGCCGGGTGCGCCGGCCGCCGGGCCGCTGCCGCCGATCGCCACGGCCCCCGAGGCGCCCGCCGGCCTCCCCTTCGGCGGCCAGCCGGGCCAGCCGGGCCAGCACGGTCAGCCCGCGCCCGGCGCCCTGCCGCCCCAGCAGACCCCCTACGCCGAGCAGCCCACGGGCCCGTCCGGCGAACTGGTCCGCGCGACCCCGCAGACCGGCGCGCCACTGCCGCCGGTCGCGAACGCCTCGGAGGCGACCACGGTCCTGCCGCCGGTCTCGGGGGGTGCCGCCCCGCCGGTCGGCGACGCGGCCACCCAGATGCTGCGGCCGATCAAGGCCGACCAGGGGCCGCCGCGGCCCGGCCAGCCCCTGCCGCAGTCCCAGCCGATGCCCGGGGCCGACGGTTCCGAGGCCACCCAGCTGATACCGCCGGTCGGCGGTGCCGCGGGTGCCGGGATGCCCACGCCGCCGCCCGGCGGGCCGTTCGGCGGTCCGCCCGGGGCGCCCGCCGACCGGCCGACGCCCGCCGAGTTCGACGGCCTGTTCCGTGACGGGCCGGGCGCCCCCGGTGCCGTCCCGGCGCCCGACGCCACCGCCCAACTGCCGCGCTTCGACGACCAGGCCCGTCCGCCGTACGGCGGGCAGCCCGGCCCCGGTGGCCCGTTCGCCCCCGCCGGCGGGCAGGACCAGTACGCCTCCTACGACGACGGCGGCGGCCGTCGCAAGCTGCCCCCCGCCGCGATCATCGGGGGGATCGTGGTCGTGCTGGCCGGTGTCGGCCTCGGCGTCGGCTGGGCGCTCAGCGGCGGCAGCGACGACGGCGGGCAGAAGAAGGACCCCGGCACCAGTGCCGCCAAGTCGGCCAAGGACGACACCTCCAAGCCGGCCGGCAACCCGGCGGGCGATCCGGCCGAGGGCCAGGCCAAGGGGCTGGACGCGTTGCTCGCCGACAGCAACAACAGCCGCTCGGCGGTCATCGGCGCGGTGCAGAACATCAAGACCTGCACCAACCTCGACGGCGCCGCCAACGACCTGCGGTCCGCCGCGGGGCAGCGCAACGACCTGATCAAGCGGCTCCAGCAGCTTCCCGTGGACCAGATACCCAACAACGCCCAGTTGACCGCCGCGCTGACCAAGGCGTGGCAGTCCTCGGCCGCCGCCGACAACCACTACGCGGCCTGGGCCGACAAGACCGCCGGCAAGGGCGGCTGCGACAAGGGCCACGCCAAGGGCGGCAAGGAGCCCGCCCAGGGGAACGCGGCCAGCGGCGCGGCCACCCAGGCCAAGCAGCAGGCGGCCGCCCTGTGGAACCCCCTCGCGCAGAAGTACCACCTCCGGGAGCACCAGCCCGAGCAGCTGTGACCGCCGGCGGCGGTGCGGGCGTCACTCGTCGTCGGTGCGCCGCCGCTCCAGCGTCGTGGTGACGTCGACGAACCCCTCCTGGGCGGCGACCAGTTCGCCGTGCCGGACGACCTGGTACGTCACGTCCGCGTTGACGATCCGCGGGAAGTCCGCGACGGCCAGCATGTCGTCGTCGCGCCAGCGCAGCTTGGGCGTGAGTCCGCCGGTGTCGATGGCCTGGTCGCCGCGGTCCAGGGTGGCCTGGAGGGCGTGCGCGGTGACGTCGCTCACGCTGGCGTCGGCCAGTTGCTGCACCGCCGCGTGCAGCACGGTGTAGGCGATCCAGGTCGTCTGGACGCCCTGGTCGGCCGGGTCGAGGCGGGCGTCGTCGAACGCCTCCTGGGTGATCACCTGGCGCATCGGCCGCCACCGCGGATCGCTGGCCACCGGGTACCAGCCGGTGACGTCCGCGCCCTCCAGCGGGCCGGAGGCCCCGCCGCTGCGGTTGACCATCGACTGGTCGACGCTGCCCAGGACGGACCCCAGCTGCACCGTGGGGCGGGACTCCTGGAGGCGCCGGAACGCGTCGAAGAAGGTGTCGGTGCCGTCGCCGAGCGAGGCCGCCACGCAGGAGCCGGGCGCCTGCCCGCCGGTCCTCGCCGTCCCGTAGGCGGCGGGATCCGCGCCCACCGCGTCGAGGGCGGCGGCGACCTGCGGCGAGTAGTCGGTGCTGACCTCGGGCGCCTTGACGTCGGCGGCGCCCTTGCGGCCCCCGCCGTTGAGCCCGGCGTCGAGCAGCCCGGTCATCTGGTCGCCCTGGATGGTGTCCGGACGGACCAGCGCGACCCGCCGGCAGTCCGCCGCCAGCTGGCGGCCGTTCCCGGCCAGGAGCGCGGCCTGGCCGCCGTTGACAGGGTAGGAGAGCGGGCTGGCGAACTCCTCGGCGGAGGCGCCGTACCCGCCGATGAACGGGATGCCGGCCACCTCCAGCGGGGACATGAACGAGCGGCCCCACTGGCTGTACGAGCCGACCACCGCGACCGCCCCGGCGTCCACCGCGCGCTGGGCGCACTTGGTGGCCTCCGCCGAGTCGTTGTGCTCGTTGCAGGTGAGGACCTTCAGGGGGTGGCCGGCGAGGCCGCCGCGGGAGTTGACCCAGCGGGCGTACGCCTGCGCCATGGCCGGCATCCCCGGCATGTTGGTCGTGCGGGTGCCCTCCGGGGCCCACGTCATCACCGTGATCGGCTCCTGCCCTCCGGCACCCGCGCCGGGCAGGGAGCCGCAGCCGGACAGCAGCGACGCGAGGACCGCCGTGCACGCCGCCGCGGCGGTCGCGGAAGCGCGTGGGAAGGGGCGGGGGGAGGAGCGTCGCCGTCCGGTCATGGCCCCGCAGCCTTCCGCTGCGGCCGGAACGGGTGCGTGACGGGGGGACAACGGATGGTGACGCCGCGGTGAACTCCGGGGGGCCGATCGAGATCAATCGGGAGGAACGTACGATCGCTTGCTGTGCAAGGTTCGGAGAAGTCTTCCCGTCGCGGCCGCCGCTCGACCACCATGGACGGCATGCCGTTCTCTGACATGCCGTGGTGGCGCTGGCGCAGCAACGTGCGCTCCGCGCTGCACATGCTCTCCGACCCCGCCTTCCAGCAGCACACCTGGCTGACCGGCCGGCCCGGGTACGGGGACGTCACCGACGCCGTCTACCGACTCGTCGAGGACACCTGGTTGGACAACTGGTCCGCCGAGAAGTACGTCGGCACGATCTTCCGCGACGCCCAGGAGGCCCAGCTGGTGGACCTCGCCGTCCTCCGGGTGCTGCGCATCATGCACCAGGTGGGGGCGGACGCGCCGGTCACCGCCTACATGGCGCACCCGGGATGGCCGGACGCCGTGCGGGCCGCCCGCGAGGCGCACGTCCACCTGGCCACCGCGGACGGCGAGGACCCGGACACCGCCCCGCACTCCCTCGACGCGCTGGCCGCCCTGACCGGGGGACCGCCGGCCCCGGCGTGAGCGCGCCCGGGGGCCGCCCTGGTCCGACCTGCCCGGCGGATATGGGACCCTATGAGGTCATGAGCGAGTCGCAGCCCACCCAGCCCGATCAGCGCGATCGGAACGATCAGTACGTCCTCACCCTGTCCTGCCCGGACAAGAAGGGCATCGTGCACGCGGTGTCCAGTTACCTCTTCATGACCGGCTGCAACATCGAGGACAGTCAGCAGTTCGGCGACCGGGACACCGGCCTGTTCTTCATGCGGGTCCACTTCACCGCGGAACCGCAGGTCGACGTCGCGAAGTTGCGGGCCAGCTTCGCGGCGGTGGGCGACTCCTTCGGCATGGACTGGCAGATCCACCGGGCCGACGAGAAGATGCGCGTCGTGCTGATGGTGTCCAAGTTCGGGCACTGCCTCAACGACCTGCTCTTCCGCTCCCGGATCGGCGCGCTGCCGGTCGAGATCGCGGCCGTGGTGTCCAACCACACCGACTTCGCCGAGCTGGTCGGGTCCTACAACGTGCCGTTCCACCACATCCCGGTCACCCGCGACACCAAGGAGCAGGCCGAGGCGCAACTGCTGGAGCTGGTGGAGAAGGAGCACGTCGAGCTGGTGGTGCTCGCCCGCTACATGCAGGTCCTCTCCGACGACCTCTGCAAGGCACTGGCCGGCCGGGTCATCAACATCCACCACTCCTTCCTGCCGAGCTTCAAGGGCGCCCGCCCCTACCACCAGGCGCACGCCCGCGGTGTGAAGCTCATCGGCGCCACCGCGCACTACGTGACCGCGGACCTCGACGAGGGCCCGATCATCGAGCAGGAGGTCGAGCGGGTCGGCCACGACGTCACCCCGGACCAGCTCGTGGCGATCGGCCGCGACGTCGAGTGCCAGGCGCTGGCGCGGGCCGTGAAGTGGCACAGCGAGCGCCGGGTGCTGCTCAACGGCACCCGCACGGTCATCTTCGCCTGACGCGGACGACCGTGTACGGCCGCGGCGCGGGGCGCCGCGGCCGGCCCGGCGGCGTCCCGCCTCACAGCCGGGACAGCGCCGCCGTGGCGAACAGCACCTCGCGGATCGCCTCGCGCTCGCCGGTCTGACCGGCCGCGGCCTCCTCCGGGGAGATGTGCCCGGCGGCCAGCTGGCAGAACTCGTCGCTGTCCAGCGCGATGTGGGCGACGGTGTACTCGGGCGAGCCGACCGCCGCCGGCGAGTCCAGGGCTATGTACCAGTCCCCGCCGCCGCTGCCCTCGACCTCCAGGTGCAGCGAGCGGCCCGGTGCACCGGCGGCGACCAGCCCGTGTGCGGGTGCGGCCAGCCCGGCCTGCCGGCGCTGGGCGAGCGTGCTCGGCAGCAGCCGGGCGGCCAGGTCCACGAGCCGGTGGAGGTGGCCGGCGGCGGGCGGTCGGTACGGGTAGTCCACCGCTTCGGCGATGTCCCCGGCGTGCACCCACGTCTCGAAGGCGCGGTCCAGGAACGCGTCGCGCAGCGAGAGGCTGAACTTGCCGTAGGGGACGGAGAGTTCGGCCACCCCGCCGCCGGCGAACGACGCCGTCCTGATCAGTGCCTGGCCCTGCTCGCGCCACGGGTCGTGCGGTGCGTGCGGGTCCGCGTCCTCGCCCACGGCCTGCCAGTACGCCTCGGTGCGGCGGCGCGGACCGGGGTGTTCCGGGGCGGCGGCGCCCAGCGGGTCGGGCAGCCCGAGGGCCGTCGCGACCATGCCGTCCACCGCCATCAGATGGCCGATCACCCCGGCGACCGTGGTCGGGTGCTCGACCGGCTCCCGGCCGTCGAACCAGCGCAGCCGCACCGGGGCCCGCCACTCCGCCTCGCCCATGTCGCGCAGCAGGGCGTCCAACTTGGCGGTCTCGGCGTCGTACGGCGTCACCCAGTCCGGCACCGGGATGCGCGCCGGCCGGCGGCCCAGGCACCCCTCCAACACCCGCGACCGCAGCAGCGGATCGAGGTCGAGGCTGTCGGCGGGGTGCAGCAGCCCCACCGCGTCGCGCAGTCGCAGCGCCTCGTCGGCGCAGGTGGCACAGTCCGTCAGGTGCTCCTCGACGGCGGCGGTCTCCTCCGGCGAGCAGGCGGACAGCGCCCAGGCACCCAGCAGCGACTTGAGCACCTTGTGGGACGGGGCGGCCGGTGCCGGGTGGCGCGGGCCGGTGGCGTCGCCGGTCACGGGGGCGTCATCGCTTTCGTACTCCGCGGGGACGTGGTGGGGCGGGGCGGGATCCGGGACGGTGCCTGGCGGGTCGGTGCGGACGCGGGCGGCGGACGGCAGGTCCGGGAGCGGGCCGTGGTCCTCCGCGGCGGGGCGCGGGCCCGGTATCCGGGGGCGCTCGCCGGAGCCGCCGGGGCGCCCGCGGTCGTCCCACTCGTCGGGGCCCCTCACAGCGACCGTCCGTGGCCCGGGCCGGGCGGGGCGGAGTGCGGCGGTCGCGGGGCGTGCGGCCCCCGGGCGGCGCGGCGCATGGGGACCGCCGGCAGGGCCTGGTGGTTGTGGGCGGTGGACAGCAGTTGGAGGCCCAGGCGGAGCCGGCGGCGCGCCTCGTCCTCGGTGACGCCGAGGTCGGCGGCGGTCTGGCGGTAGTCCCGGCGCTGGAAGTACGCCAGCTCCAGGGCCTCGCGCAGCGGGGCGGGCATGGAGGTGACGATGTAGTCGGCGCGGGCTGCGGTGGACGCCTCGTGGATCTTCCGCTCCAGCGCGCGCTCCGACTCGGCGGTCGCGGGGCCGTCCTCGCCGTGGTCGCGGGCGGAGTCGGACTCGGTCTGGCGCAGCCGCTGGACGGCCTGGTGGCGGGTGATCCCGGCCACCCAGGAGCGCAGCGAACCCTGCTTGGGGTCGTAGGAGTCCGGGTGCTCCCAGACGTAGGCGAACACCTCGCGGGTGATGCGGTCGGCGGCGCGCTCGTCCTCCAGGACGCGGTAGGCGAGGCTGTGCACGAGCGAGGCGAACCGGTCGTAGAGCTCACCGAGCGCGGCCGCCTCGCCGCGGGCGAGCCGCTGCTGCATCCGCCTGTCCCAGCGCGGTGGTGCGTCGTGTGCCATGGGACCCCCATCCCTGCCCGTCGCGGCCGGGCTCACACCTCGGCCGGCGCTCTGCCGGGACCTCGGCCGCGTGTCGTACGACGGCCCCGGTCCCTCCGGGGCCGCGCTCGGTCGGGCCCCGTGCTGTCACTCCCGCCCACTCTCGTACCCTTCCGTACCCCTCCGCTCACGATCGCCGGGCCGTCACTCGATCCGGCGGTCGCCGGTGCGGACGGTGTGACGCCGGACGTGCGCACGCCGTGACGGGCGCCGTGTCCTCGAATGTAGTGGGCGGGTCCGACAACACAGGCACCTTTGCGGCAAAGCTGGTCGGAACGGTGTTGCGGATGGTAAGGGCGGCATGACGTTGTGGCGGATCTGGTGACGCTTCCTGCTCGAAGTGGACCGGTGCGGACCGTTCGTGCCTGTATCGACGCATGCGTTATGCGGGTGTGACCGGTTGCGGGCGAAAACCCGCCGCGCTCTGGGCATAGCCTTGGGGAGGGTTGGCCCGCCGCGCCATGGAATCGAAAGCGTTTCACGGGGGAGAGGCCGGGCAGTCGAGCCGGGAAGGGTGGGTTCCGTATTGCAACCGGGACACATCCGGTCCGAAAGCGAGCGAAAGGCTTCGAGCGCGTGTCGTTGAAGGTGGCAGAGGACGAAAAGGGCCCCTGGGCCGTACTCCAGGTCTCCGGAGAAATGGACCTGGTCACATCGCCCGCGGTGCGCCAGCACGTGCACGACGCGGTGGCCGACGGCCGGCGGTCCCTGGTGCTGGACCTGTCCGAGGTCCGGTTCTGCGATTCCAGCGGGGTGGGCGTGCTGATCGCCGCCCGCCGCCTGATGCGCTCCTGTCAGGGGCGGCTGAGACTGATCCTGCCCGCCCAGGGCGCCGTCGACGGCTCGCACGTCAACCGCGTACTCGCCGCCCTGGGTGTGCGCCGGCTCTTCGAGGTCTACCCGGACCTGTCCACCGCGGTGGACGAGGCGGCAGCGCCCCTGTCGGCCTGAGGCGGCCGGCGCCGGCCGGTCGCGCGGTGCGCGGGCCCACCCCGGCCCCCGCAGCGGTTGCCCCGCCCTCACCCCGCCCCGTACGGCAACTCCGCCCGTACGACGAAGCCCCCTTCTGACGTGGGGCGCGCCTCCAGCGTCCCGCCGAGGCTCTGCGCCCGTTCGCGCAGTCCCACCAGCCCGTGCCCGCCGCCGGGCAGTCCCGGGACCGTCGCCGTCGCGTCCGGCGGCCCGTTGCGGATCTCCACCCGCAGCCCCTCCCGGGCCCGTTCCGCCGCGTCCGTGCCGGCCGGTGCGCCCAGTTCCACCGCGTCGACCCGGACCCGCACCCGCGCGCCCGGCGCGTGCTTGCGGACGTTGGTGAGCGCCTCCTGGACGGTGCGGAACGCGGCCCGCTCGACCGTCCTGGCGCCGCGCGACCGGCCCACGCCGGACCCGCCGTCGTGCGCCGCGGCGAGCCCCTCGTACGTCACGTCCAGCGCGCTCATCTCGATCAACCGGGGCAGTTCGTCCAGGTCGGGCTGCGGGGCCAGTTCGCCCGCCACCCGGGCGTCGCCGCCGGCCGCGCGCAGGACGCCGACCATGTGCCGCAGCTCCTCCAGGGTGCGCACGGACAGCTCCCGGATGGTCCGGGCCCCGTTGCGCGCCGTCTCGTCCTCGGTGCTGACCTGCACCGCCCCGGCCTGGAGGCTGATGAGGCTGACCTGGTGGGCCACCACGTCGTGCATCTCGCGGGCCAGCCGGGCCCGTTCGGTGGCCTTCACCCGCTCCGCCAGCAGCCGGTCCTCGCGCCGCATGCTGCGGGTCAAGTCCTCGACGCGGGAGGCGAGTTCACGACGGGTGCGGACCAGCAGGCCGAGCGCGATCGGCGCCGCGGAGGTGACGCAGGCGTCGATCAGGACCAGGGTGTTCTCGCGGTACGCGGTCGGCTCGAAGTCCGAGATCGGGTACGGCAGGAAGTGCGCGGCGACCAGCAGCAGCGCACAGACCCCGAGCCGGGCCGGACCGGGGGCGCACCGCCGCCGCACCGGTCCGGCGGCGGGGGAGGCGGCGAGGGTGTACAGGGCGATCATCGGCGCGAACCAGATGTAGCCGATGTAGAGCCCCGGCAGGGTCACCAGGAACACCAGCAGCGGCCAGCGGCGCCGCAGCAGCAGGGCGGTCGCCGCGACCACCGAGACGCCCAGCTCCAACGCCATTTCCAGGCCGTTGACCAGCAGCGCGTCGGCGATCGCCAGCAGTACCGGCACCACCACCGGGACGATCCGGCGCAGCCGGCCGGCCAGCGGCGTGCGCAGCAGCCGGCGTGCGCCCCGGCGCAGCCGCGCCCGGGCGGCGGCCCGGCCGGGGTCCGTCGCGTCCCGTGCCGCGCCGCCCGGGCCCGCCTCGCCGTCGGATCTCACCCGGTCCCCCGCGGGGCCCCGGCCACCAGGCCCGCCCGGTCGGCGACGATCGCCGCCTGCACCCGGTTGATCCCGCCCAGCTTGGCCAGGAGCGCCCGCACGTGGTCCTTCACCGTGCTGGGCGCCAACCCCATCCGCTCCGCGATCTGCGCGTTGCCCAGCCCCTCGCCCAGCAGCGCCAGCACCTGCGACTCGCGCGGCGTCAGCCCGCTCACCGCCCGGGCCGCCGCTGCCTGGTCCTCGGCCGTCAGGTAGCCGCCGATCACGGCCCGGGTCACGCCGGGGTCCAGGACGCTGCCGCCCGCCGCCAGCGTCCGCACCGCCCGCACCAGTTGCTCCGGGTCGGAGTCCTTGAGCAGGAAGCCGGCCGCGCCCTCCCGCAGCGCCGCCGTCAGGTACTCCTGGGCGTCGAAGGTGGTGAGCATCGCCACGGCCGGCGGCTCGGGCGCGGCGCGCAGCTGGCGTAGCACGGTCAGCCCGTCCACGTCCGGCATCCGGATGTCGAGCAGGACGACCTCGGCCGCGCACCCCAGTACGGTCTCCGCGGCCTCCGCGCCGCCGCAGTCCGCCACCATCTCGATGTCCGGGGCGGTCCCCAGGATCATCCGCAGTCCGGACCTGACGAGCCGTTCGTCATCCACCACAGCGACACGGATCACCGGCCGCCCCTTTCTTCCACACACCGTCCGAGCCCGGAACCGCCCGGCGCTGCGCGACTCCGTTCCCCTGCCGCCGGGTCCCCCTCCAGAGGGTCCCGCACCCCCGCCGACCGGCGGGGGTCCTCGCCCGACCTGCGGACGATGGTGCGGGGCGGACCCCGCGGGCAGAGTGGTTCTCATGCTGCACCACTGAAGAGGCCACAAGCCCGGGAGGCGTTGCAGTTCACATCGACGGCCGCCGCGGCCCCCACACGCGGCGGACGTCCCCGGCGTGCGGGGGCGGCCCGGCGGGAGACCTCTCCCAGCCGGTCGCGGGGGCCTACGAGGCCCCGTCGCTGCCGCCCTCGCCGCCGTCCTTCCGCCCCGCCGGCCCGTCCGCGCGCCCGGCCGCCTCGGTCACCTTGGCTCCCTCGGTCACCTCGGTCACCTCGACCGCCTCCGTGCCCTCCGCGCCGTCGCGCCACCGGTACTCCGCCAGCAGGTCCCCGCGGCTCTCCGCGACCCGTACGGCGTCCCGCAGCGCCGTGCTGAGCTGCGCCGACAGGAACCGCAGCTGCCCCGCGTCGGCCGCCGGATCCTCGATCAACGGCTCGGCGTGCTCCAGCAGCCCGAGGCCCATCGCCAAGTGCACCTCCTCCACCTGGTCGGCATGGCGGGACACGCGACCGGCGCCCGCGCGGTCGGAGAGCAGGTAACAGGTCTGGCCGTCGGGCCCGGTCCAGGGCAACAGCCGGGCGACGGGGCGGTCGGAGAGGTGCGACACGTGGCCTGCCTTTGTGGGGTGGGGTGGCCGGGGGCCGGGGGCCGGGGCCGTCGGCCTGACGGGCCAACACGCTAGGCGGCTGCGGACCGCGCGGACAGGGACGCCCCGTGCCACTTCGCCCCGGGGGTAGGACGCCGCGTCCCACCCCCGGGTCGCGGCTACGCGTCGAGGTCGAGGCGGTCGGCGAGCTCCGCCAGCGGGGAGGTCCGCCGCCGTTCCCGCCCGCGGAGTTCGGACACCAGGCGCAGGCTGGTGGAGTGGTACCGCATCCACTCCGGGGCGGTCCGCTCGGCTGTCAGCAGGGCCGTCACCGCCGCGTCGTCCTGGTTCAGGTCGGCGTGGGCCAGGGCCCGGTCGACGTGGAACCGGGCACGCCAGGTGGGCGGCAGCGCCCGCAGCTCCGGTACGGTCCGCGCGGTGCGCAGGGCCTGCGCGCTGTCCGCCATCTCCACCAGGAAGTTGACCTTCGCCACGCCCACGTTGGTGGGGCCGAACGGCGTGGCGTAGTCGATCCGGTCCGCCCCGAGGCCGGCCGCCGCCGCATCCGTCAGCGTGAGCAACTGCCGCACGGTGTCGTGGCGCTCCCTGCGGACGGCCGCCGTCGCCGCGCGGAGCAGCAGGATTCCCCACAGGGCCAGTTCCACCGGCGGGGAGCGGAAGCCGGGCTCGATGCGCTCCGCGGTGCCGAGCGCGACCCGTTCTGCGTCGGCCAACCGGCCCTGCTTGGTCAGGACCCAGGCGAGGCTGGCGAAGCCCACCGTCTCCAGGTGCGGGTCGTCCCCCTTGGCCGCGGCCGTCCGCGCCCGTTCGAGCGCGGTGAACGCGGCGTCCTCCTTGCCCAGTGCGGCCAGTGTCGTCGCGGCGATCTGGTACGCCTCGGCCAGCACGGACTGGGCGGCGGCCGCCGTGTCGCCGGTGGAGGCGTGCGCCACCGCCTTGGCGTCGCGGATCAACTGCGGGAGCAGCGTACCGATTTCCGCCATGCGGCCTTCCCGGCGGATGCGTTCCGTCGAGTGCAAGGAGGCCCGCAGCGACGCGAGGTCCGGCGGCTCCTCGGGGTCGGCTTCGTCCCCGAGGAGTTCGGACACCGGAGCGACGGCCTGACGCAGCGCCAGTACGGACGGCTGCTCGCCGTCGCTGCGCACCTCGAAGGTGGCCGGCTTGCCGACCAGCGTGGACGTCTCCACGTCCAGTGCGGCGGCCAGGGCGTTGAGCGTGCTCAGCCGCGCCGTCCGGCGCACGCCCTGTTCGAGTTTGCGCACGATGTCGACGGACAGCCCGGCCCGCTCGGCGAGCCCTTCCTGCGTCAGCCTGCGCCGTGCGCGCAGCCGGGCGATGCGCTCCCCGATGTCAGGCTCCTGGTGGAACAACTCCATGGCGACCCCCGCGAGACGGACGTATCGACCACGCTACGCCTGTGGGCGAACGGGCGCGGCGTCACGGAGCACGGTCGTCGCCGGGGACGTCGTCGCCCCGTCCCGCCCCCGTCCCCATCACCAACACCACCGCCGACGTCATCGCGGCCAGTTCGAAGGCCGTGGTGGCCATGGAGAGGGCGCCCTCGGGGGTTTCGAAGGACTGGTTGAAGAAGTCGGTGACGGTCAGCCAGACCACCGTGCGGACGGTGAGGTACAGCTGGATCGACGCGAAGACCAGCAGCGCGCCGCGGACGTCGCGGCGGGCGCGGAAGGCCAGGATGCCCAGCACGAGGAAGCCCAGCACCGAGCCCAGGGTGGTGAACTCCGTGGACGCGGCCAGGTTGAGGGTGCCCAGCACCGAGCCGTCGACCGCGCCGCGGAGGTAGCGGGCGGTGTCCATGCCCGCCGTCGTCAGGTCGCGGACGGTCCAGGCGAGCCGGGCCAGCCCCATGACGAGGAAGAGGACGCCGCAGATGCGGGAGAGCCGCCGGTCCCGGGCGCAGGGGGCGGGGCGGGGCGCGGCGGGGGCGGACTCCGCGCGCCGGCGCCGGCGGTGCTCGGCCGCCGGGAACATCGTGGTCAGCACGGCCACCGCCACCACCAGGCCCAGCACCCGGGTGGCCAGCGCCCACCCGCCGAGCGGGTCGGTGGCGTACTGGTCCCGGTAGGCCGCGTCGAACAGGCCGACCGCCTCGCGCAGCGAGACGGCCAGCAGGAAGCACCCGGAGAAGAGCGCGGCGCTGCGGGCCGCGCGCCGGTGGGCGACGGCGAGTCCGGCGGTCGCGAGGAACGCGGCGGCGAAGGCCCACTCGTAGGGGCCGACCAGTTGGGAGGCGGGGGAGGCGCCGGGGTTGAAGAGCCCCTCGACGAAGTCCCAGAGGGAGCCGTCCCCCTGGACGATGCCGTAGACCGTCCAGGCGGCGAGCGCGGACGCGTAGAGCGTCAGGAAGAACGCGGTGGTGTGGTACGCGCCGTGGTCCTCGGGGGCGGCGCGGGAGGGGGCGCCGCCCGGACGGACGTCCAGCACGTCGCCGTCCCGCATGACCATGCCCGATCCCCGTTTCCGTGCCGCTCGTCGCCGTGGCGGAGTCGTCGCCGGTGCCGCCGCTGCCGCCGCCTCACTGTGTCAAGGACGGGTCCGGGGGCGGGGGAGGTTCCGCTCCGTGTGTCGCGAGTTGATCAAGATCCGTGCGGGGGCTCACGGTACGCGGTGCGGCAGGGCGTCGATCCGTTCCGCGCGGGCCGCGGTCACCGCACGCGGCGGGCGGTGACCGCCACGAAGTCGCGGATGCCGCGGCGGGTGGCGTCCCGCAGGCTGGTGAAGGCGGCGAGGTCCGGGGCCCAGTGGATCTCCGTCACCTGCTCCAGGATCTGTTCGCTGGATTCGAGGACGGCCGGGTCGTCGGAGACCATCTGGGCGCGGAACATGGCTTCTTGGGCCGCGCACCGGGCCTTGTAGACCTCCTCGCGCAGCTCCACGGTGTCCTCGCCGCAGCGGCCCTCCTCGTGCCGCACGAACCAGCGGTGGACCAGGACCCGCCGGTACTCCAGGAGCGCCGCCGCGTACGCGCAGTACGCGTCCATCCGCTCCTGGCGGAGCCGTTGCGCACGGGCGAACTGCTCGCTGCGGTCGGCGGACCGCCGCTGGAAGTGGTGGGTGATGGCGGAACCCAGCAGGGTCCCGAAGACCGCGACGACGCTCGCTATGACTGCCTCCATGGCAGCCAGTGGATCACAGGGGCGGGGGGTTCCCGGCCCGTTTCGCCGCCGGCGCAGGCGGGCGGGAGATGCGTCCCAATGGTGGTAACACGCGCTGATAGGTGAGGAGTTGGGGCGTGCGCGGGGCGGGAGCCGCCCCCGTCCGCCCGGTGGCCGTGCGGCAGGATGTGGCCATGGGGATCTTCGGGGGAGAAGGCCGACTGATCGGTGACCGGTACCGGCTGGAGATACGCCTGGGCCGCGGCGGCATGGGCACGGTCTGGCGGGCCACGGACGAACTGCTGGGCCGTCATGTGGCGGTCAAGGAACTCAACGTGGACGACCTGGTGGCGGAGCCCGAGGCGCGGGTGCAGCGCGACCGGGCGATGCGGGAGGCGCGCACGGTCGCCCAGGTCAAGCATCCGCACGTGATCGTGGTGCACGACGTGGTCGAGCAGGACGGGCGGCCGTGGATCGTGATGGAGCTGGTGGAGGGCGCGTCGCTGGCCGACCGGCTGGCGTCCGGCGGACCGCTCCCGCCGGCCGAGGCGGCCCGGATCGGGCTGGCGCTGCTGGGCGCGCTGCGGGCCGCGCACGCCCGGGGCGTGCTGCACCGCGACGTCAAACCGGCCAACGTGCTGCTGGAGCGCGGCACCGAACGGGTGGTGCTCACCGACTTCGGGATCGCCCGGGTGCCCGGCGTGACGACGTTGACCGATGCCGGCGGCTTCGTCGGCTCGCCCGAGTACACCGCCCCGGAGCGGATGTCCGGACGCGGCGCCGGCCCGGAGGCCGACCTGTGGTCCCTGGGGGTGCTGCTGTGCGCCGCCCTCAGTGGCGCGACGCCGTTCCGCCGGGACTCGATGGCCGGGGTGCTGCACGCCGTGGTCTACGAGGACATCGAACTCCCGCCGACCGCCGACCCGTTGGCGGACGTCGTGCGGGGCCTGCTGGAGCGCGATCCGCGGCGGCGGCTGGACGTCGACGCGACGGAGCGGCTGCTCGGCGGTGCCCCGCCGATGGCCGGGGCCGGGCCGGTGGTGGCGCCCCGCTCCGCCGAGGGCGACCCCTTCCGGCCCCCCGGCACGCCGGTGCTGCCCACGCCGGGCGCCGGAGCGGGGACCGGCACCCCCGGGGTTTCGGCGGCCCCTGGTGCCGCAGGTGTCGCAGGCGCCCCGGGCCGTCCCGTCCCCGACCGTCCCGCGTCCGCCGGCACCCCCGCCGACCGGGCGCCGGGCGCCGCCCGCCCCCAGGCCCGCCGTACCCGCCTCGCCCTGATGGTGGCCGCCGCCGCGGTCGTCCTCGCAGGGGCCGCGGCGGGCACGGCCGCCTACCTGGCCGACGGCAACGGCGCGGGCACCACCGACGAGCCGACCGCCCCGCACCCCGGCGCCTCCGAGCAGGCCGGCGCCCACAAGGGCGAGAAGGGGCAGCGCGACCCCCAGGGACCGGCGGACCCGCAGGGCAGCGCCCCGGACGGCCCCGCGCCCACGGTCACCGTCACCACGTCGATCGCCCCGGGCGGCGACGGATCCGCACCGCCCGGATACCGGACCGTCCACGACCCGGCCGGCTTCAGCATGGCGGTCCCGAGCGGCTTCGCCCGCTCCTACGAGAACGACCGGGTCTACTACTACTCCGAGGGCAAGCGCTTCCGGATCGGCGTGCAGCTCCAACAGCCGGTGCCCGAGGGCCCGATCGGCGCGATGCGCACTGCGGACGCCAAGGGGCCCACCACCTACGACGGCTACCGCGACGGGCGGGTCGTCGAGACCACCCACAACGGACACCGAGCCGGTCGCTGGGAGTTCGTCTGGGACGGCAGCGCCCAGGACGGCGACGCGCGCTACACCTACGACCTGAGCTGGGACGAGGGCGGCCGGATGATGGACGTCTGGATCTCCTCCCCGGTCGCCTCCCGGACCGAGGCCGAGCGGCAGTTCGACGCCGCGATCACGTCCTTCCGGCTGGCCGGGCGGTGACCTTCCCAGGCCCGGCCCGCCCCGGCGTGCCGCGGCCGTCGAGGGCGGCCCGTCCCCGGCCCATCCCCCCAGACCAGCCCGGTTGCGGCCAGCAAACGCTGGCGTGATTGTGCGCAGCCCGTGAAAACCTGTTACTCCCGGGTACACAAAGCGGTCCCGGGCGCATACGCTCGCCGGCATGACGGACTCGCAGGACACCGGTACCGCCTCCGCCACCGACGAGGCCCCCCAGGACGCCCCGGCATCCCCGGCGGCCCCTCAGGCCGCAGCCGGGGACGCCCCCGGCCCGGGCGCGGCCGAGGGTGTCGGAGGCAACCCGGTGGTGCGCGCCGCGCCCGGCACCCGCACCGCCGCCGACGTGGTCCCCCCGGAGGTGGCCGCCCGCCTCACCCGGTGCGTGGTGGGCAGCAGGCGCACCGCCAACCACACCCCGTTCACCGGGGAGAAGCTGGCGGACCTGCCCGAGTCCACCCCCGAGGACGTCGCCACCGCCTTCGAGCGGGCCCGCGCCGCGCAGGAGCGTTGGGCGAAGGTCCCGGTCCGGCAGCGCGCCGCGGTCCTGCTCCGCTTCCACGACCTGGTCCTGCGCCGCCAGGCCGAGGTCCTCGACCTGATCCAGCTGGAGACCGGCAAGGCGCGGCTGCACGCCCACGAGGAGGTGCAGGCGGTCGCCGTCGCCGCCCGCCACTACGGCCGCAAGGCCCCCGCCTACCTCCGCCCCAAGGGCCACACCGGCGTCGTACCGACCCTGACCAAGGTCACCGAACTCCGCCAGCCGCGCGGCGTGGTGGGGCAGATCGCCCCCTGGAACTACCCCTTCGAGCTGACCGTCGGCGACGCCCTGCCGGCCTTCGTCGCCGGCAACGCCGTGGTCATGAAGCCCGACACGGAGACCGCGCTGACCGCCCTGTGGGCCCGGGAGCAGCTGATCGAGGCCGGGCTGCCGGAGGACGTCTGGCAGGTCGTGATCGGCGAGGGTCCGGTCGTCGGCCCGGAGGTCGTCAAGCACGCCGACTACGTCTCGTTCACCGGCTCCACCCGCACCGGCCGCGAGGTCGCCCAGGGCGCCGCCGCCCGGCTGGTCGGGGTCTCCCTCGAACTCGGCGGCAAGAACGCCATGGTGGTGCTGCACGACGCCGACCTCGACAAGGCCGCCGCCGGCGCCGTCCGCGGCTGCTTCTCCTCCGCGGGCCAGCTGTGCATCTCCATCGAGCGGCTCTACGTCCACGAGTCGATCGCGGACGCCTTCGTCGAGCGGTTCGCCGCCCGGACCAGGGCGATGCGGCTGGGCAACGCCCTCGCCTACGGCGCCGACATGGGGTCGCTGGTCGGCGAGCGCCAGTTGGAGACCGTCACCCGGCACGTCGAGGAGGCCGTCGCCAAGGGCGCCCGGGTGGTCGCCGGCGGCCGGCCCCGCCCCGACGTCGGCCCGCTGTTCTACGAGCCGACGATCCTCGAAGACGTCGAGGCGCCGATGGCGGTCTGCGGCGAGGAGACCTTCGGCCCGGTCGTCTCGATCTACCGCTTCCGCGACGAGGACGAGGTGGTCGCCCGCGCCAACGCCACGCCGTACGGCCTGAATTCGAGCGTCTGGACCAAGGACGGCCGCCGCGGTCGGGCGATCGCGGCCCGCCTGCGCACCGGCACCGTCAACGTCAACGAGGCGTACGCCGCCGGCTACGGCAGCGTCCAGTCCCCGATGGGCGGGATGGGCGACTCGGGCCTGGGCCGCCGGCACGGCTCCGAGGGCATCCTGAAGTACACCGAGGCGCAGACCGTCGCCCAGCAGCGGCTGATGCCGCTGGGGCCGGCCTTCGGGATGGACGACGAGAAGTACGCGGCGTTCATGACCCGCAGCCTGCGCGTGATGAAGGCGTTCCGCCTGCGCTGAGCCGCACGACGCGGCCGTCCCGGGGACCGGTGGCCCCGGGGCGGCGAACAGTCAGCCCCTCCGGCGTTTTCAGGAGCGGGGTCCGGGGCGGCGCCCCGAACACGGATACGGAGGTACCGGTGCCACAGGAGAACTCTGCCCACCACCACGCCCCGACCGAGGAGAGCGGCACCCCCGACGCGACCGCCCCCGACGGCACCGCGGCCGACGCGACCGCCCCCGACGACGCCGGCCACGACTACGACGTCCTCGTCATCGGCTCCGGCTTCGGCGGCGCGGTCTCGGCCCTGCGGCTGACCGAGAAGGGCTACCGCGTCGGCGTCCTCGAAGCCGGTCGGCGGTTCACCCGCGAGACCCTGCCCAAGAACTCCTGGGACCTGAAGAACTACCTGTGGGCCCCGGCGCTCGGCCTCTACGGCATCCAGCGCATCCACCTGCTGGGCAACGTGATGGTGCTGGCCGGCGCCGGGGTCGGCGGCGGCTCGCTCAACTACGCCAACACCCTCTACGTCCCGCCCAAGGCGTTCTTCGACGACCCCCAGTGGCGCGGGATCACCGACTGGCAGCAGGAGTTGACGCCGTACTACGACCAGGCCCGGCGGATGCTCGGGGTCCGGCTCAACCCGACGATGACCCCGTCCGACGTCCACCTGAAGGCGACCGCCCGGGCCATGGGCGTCGGCGACTCCTTCCACATGGCACCGGTCGGGGTGTTCTTCGGGGACGGCAAGGACGCGATCGCCGACGGCGCCGACGGCGCGGCCGGCACGGACGGCGGGGGCACCGAGGACGCCGCCGCGGGGGCCGCCGGGCCGGTGACGGCGCCGCCCGGCGGTGAGGTCCCCGACCCGTACTTCGGCGGCGCCGGCCCGTCCCGCCGGGCGTGCACCGAATGCGGCGAGTGCATGACCGGCTGCCGGCACGGTGCCAAGAACACCCTCAACGAGAACTACCTCCACCTCGCCGAGCGGGCCGGCGCGGTGATCCACCCGATGACCTCCGTCGTCGCCGTCACCGAGGACTCCCGCGGCGGCTTCGCGGTCCGCACGCTGCCCACCGACAACAAGAAGAAGGGCGCGGGCCGGACCTTCACCGCCCGCCGCGTCGTCCTCGCCGCCGGCACCTACGGCACCCAGACCCTGCTGCACCGCATGAAGGACAGCGGTCTGCTGCCGTACCTCTCGGCCCGGCTCGGCACCCTGACCCGCACCAACTCCGAGGCCCTGGTGGGCGCCCAGACCACCGGTCGGCGCTACCGCAAGGCCCACGGCACCGACCGGGTCGACTTCACCAAGGGCGTCGCGATCACCTCGTCGATCCACCCGGACGAGAACACCCACATCGAGCCGGTCCGTTACGGCCGGGGCTCCAACTCCATGGGGAGCCTGACGATCCTCCAGGTCCCGTACCGCCCGGCCGGCCGGGTCCTGGGCTGGGCCGGCAACATGGTCCGCCACCCGGTGCTGGCGCTCCGCTCGCTCTCCAACCGCCGCTGGTCCGAGCGCACCATCATCGGCCTGGTGATGCAGTCCCTCGACAACTCCCTGACCACGTACCGCAAACCGGGCGGCCTGGGGAAGGGCCTGCTCACCGCCCGGCAGGGCCACGGCGCCCCCAACCCCAACCAGATCCCCGAGGCCACCGAGGCGGCCACCCTGCTCGCCCAGGAGATCAACGGCTTCCCGGGCAGCAACGTCGGCGAGCTGATGGGCACCCCGCTCACCGCGCACTTCCTCGGCGGCTGCCCGATCGGCGCGGACGCCGACCACGGCGTCATCGACCCCTACCACCGGCTCTACGGCCACCCGGGCATCTCGGTCGTCGACGGCGCCGCGGTCTCCGCCAACCTCGGCGTCAACCCGTCCCTGACGATCACCGCCCAGGCCGAGCGCGCCATGTCCCTGTGGCCCAACAAGGGCGAGGCGGACCCGCGCCCGGCCCCCGGGCGGCCCTACGCGCGGGTGGCGCCGGTCGCACCGGTCCGCCCGGCCGTCCCCGCCTCGGCGTTCGGCGCGCTCACCCTGCCGCTGCTGGCCGTGCCGGAGGTCCCGCCCAAGAAGTAGCCGCGGACGCGCCAGAGGGCCGCCCCAGGGGGACGGCCCTCCCCGCCGTCAGCGCGGGCGCGCGTCAGACGTCCCGCGGCCCGTTACGCGGCGATGCCGCCGGTGGCCTTGCGCCGCCGGACGACGAAGATCGCCCCGGCGCCCACGGCCATCGCCACACCGCCCACCAGGCCGATCGTCGGCAGCGCGGAGGAGGCACCGGTCTCGGCGAGGTTGCCGGTCACCGGCAGCTTGTCCAGGCCCTCCTTGGGCTTGCCGGTGGCGACCGGCTTGGCGGTGCCCTGCGGCCCCGGCTTGTTGCCGGGCTTGCCGGGCTTGGCCGGCGGGACCTCCCCCGGCTTGCTGCCGGCCGGAAGGATCGCGAAGTCGTACCAGTTCTCCTTGGACGTGCCGCAGGACCCGTCCCCGTTGAAGTAGTCGCCGGCGATCAGCGCGAACCCGTCACCGGGCTTGGCCGTCTTGTCGGCGCGGATCCGCAGCGTCAACTCGGCGGTCTGGTGCGCGTCCAGCTCGAACCAGCCGAAGTAGTCGCCGTCGGACCACTCGCCGAACGTCGTCCACTTGCCGGTGTCCGGGTCCTGGTACTCCAGGTGCAGTGGGGACTCGGCGCGGGTGTCGTCGTCCTCCAGCGACACCGCCAGGATGAACGGGTAGACCTCTTCCAGCTTCTTGTCGGTGGTGTTGCGCAGCTTCACGCTGAACCGCGACCAGTCGGCGCCGGCGACCAGCTTCGAGGGCAGGCCGGCCACGCTGACGTCGAGCGCCGCGTCGTCCAGGGTGCAGTCGCCGTCGTCCGACGGGCTGGGGGAGGGGGAGCCGGGCGCGGTCGTCGGCGTGCCCGACGCGGTGGGCCCGGGCTTGGCGGTGCTGGCCGGGGCGGTCGGGGTGGCGCTGCCCCCGCTGCCCCCGCTGCCGGCCGTGGGACCGGTGTCCTCGGCGGGCGCGGTCTCATCGCCGGACGCGTCCTCGCCGTCGGTGGCGGTGGGCTCGGCCGACGGGGTGGCGTCGGCGCCCTGCTCCGGGCCGGGGGCGGCCGGCGTCGGCTCGGCGCTCGCGGTGGCCGCGGTGTCGGAACCGGTCGCCTGCGCGGCGGGTGCCGCCAGGAGGGCGGCGGGGGCTATGACGGCCGTCGCGGCGACGGACGTCAGGGCACGGCGAAGCTTCATCCAGAAGACCTCTCGGGGTCCGAAGTGCCGCGGCGCGGCACTTCGTGGTGGTGCTGGCCGTCGCGGTGGGGCGCGGTATGGCCGTGCGATGTCAGGTACGTGACACCGGATGGCCGAAAAAGGTTGTCCACTCCTCCAAGAAGATCGTCGTGATCTCGCTCACAGACGTCACAGCATTCACACAGGCACCACATGGCCGGCACACAGCGAAGGGCCCCGGGAAATCCTCCGCGAGGGGGGAACGCGGAGGCCACGGGGCCCTTGGCTTTCGGTGCCGGCGTCAGGGCAGCGCCGGCACCGACGGGCGGCGCTGGGGGGGGGTAGCGCCGCTGGCTCTTCGGGGTGGTGCGGAGTGGTGCGGGATGGTGCGCGGTGCGTCGTTCCCGAGCCGGTGTGGACCAATGGCGTGCACGGTAAAGATCCGTACCGGAAGCGGTCGACGGTTCGTCAAGCATCGTCCTGGATGCGCCTCACCTGGCGCAACCGTTTCGACGGATGCGGTCGGTCCCGGGCGTCCCCAGGACCGACCACCCCATCGGTGTGACCGGGCTGCTGTCCCCTGCTGACCGGTCACGGCCCGGAACGAGGTCCCACGACGCGGGCCGCTGCCAGCGGCCGGCGTCTCATCGCTCCGGCTTTCCGCCCACGGGGCGGCGTCTACGCGTAGTCCTGCAGGCCGCGCCTGGCTGGCGTGGCACCGGGAACAACGACCCCTCTCCGGGCGCGGTCACGCGCCGTACGGGTGAGTCGGCACCCGAACTCAGATCCAGCCGGTTCCCCGCACGGAACGGGTGCTCCGGGCGATCGGATCCGGCCGCGGACGCGCGCCCGCGCCGGCCTCAGGCCCGGCCCCGGGACAGTTCCAGCAGCGTCATCGCCAGCGCGGTGCCCGGGCGGCCGAGCTGCTCGCTGTAGTGGGCCAGCACCTCCATCTCGCGGGAGAGGCTCAGCCGGCGCCCGCCGGAGGCGATCCGCTCGCGCTGGATGACCGCCGAGACGGCCATCCGTTCCTGCACGAGCCCGATGATCCGGCCGTCGAGATCGTCGATCCGGCGCCGGGCGTCCCGGATCGTCCCGGCCGCCTCGGGGGTGCTGGCGCCGGTGTCCGGAACGGCGGTGGGGGCGGTCGGCGACGTCGTCGATGCGGTGTTGCTGGTCATGGTCGTTTTCCGTTTCTCCGAGGGGCGGGTGGGCCCCGGGAGCCGCGGAAGCCGCTGACGGTCCCGGACAGACACAGGCGCCCCGGACCGTTGTCGGCCCGGGGCGCCTGGGGAAGTCGCGTGTCAGTTGATCAAGCAGCACGACCATGGCAGCCGGACGGGCCGGTGCCATAGGTAAAGGCGAAGCTGTACTGCTGGAACATGGTGTTCAGTATGGGCCCGTTAGAATCGAAAGTCCAACCCCGCTCCACACCGCCGGAAGGCCGCCGAAGTGCCATCAGCGCCCCCTGCCGCCGCACCGGACGTCGTCCTCGTTGTCGACTTCGGCGCACAGTACGCCCAGCTCATCGCCCGTCGGGTCCGTGAGGCCCGGGTCTACAGCGAGATCGTGCCGTCCACCATGCCGGTGGCCGAGATGCTCGCCAAGAACCCCAAGGCGATCATCCTCTCCGGCGGTCCGTCGTCGGTCTACGCCGAAGGCGCCCCCAGCCTCGACCGTGCCCTGTTCGAAGCCGGTGTCCCGGTCTTCGGCATGTGCTACGGCTTCCAGCTGATGGCGACCACCCTCGGCGGCACGGTCGACAACAACGGTGCCCGTGAGTACGGCCGCACCGCACTGACCGTCAGCAAGCCCGGCTCCACCCTCTTCGAGGGGACTCCGGCCGAGCAGTCCGTGTGGATGTCGCACGGCGACGCCTGCTCCGCCGCCCCCGAGGGCTTCGCCGTCACCGCGTCCACCGACCTGGTCCCGGTCGCGGCGTTCGAGAACGACGAGAAGAAGCTCTACGGCGTCCAGTACCACCCCGAGGTGCTGCACTCCACGCACGGTCAGCAGGTGCTGGAGCACTTCCTGTACCGCGGTGCGGGCATCGAGCCGACCTGGACGACCACCAGCGTGGTCGAGGAGCAGGTCGCCGCGATCCGCGCGCAGGTCGGCAGCAAGCGGGCGATCTGCGGGCTGTCCGGCGGCGTGGACTCCGCGGTGGCCGCCGCCCTGGTCCAGAAGGCCATCGGCGACCAGCTGACCTGCGTCTACGTCGACCACGGCCTGATGCGCAAGGGCGAGACCGAGCAGGTCGAGAAGGACTTCGTGGCGGCGACGGGCGTGCAGCTCAAGGTCGTCGACGCCGCCGAGCGCTTCCTGAACGCGCTCAAGGGCGTCTCCGACCCGGAGCAGAAGCGCAAGATCATCGGCCGGGAGTTCATCCGGGTCTTCGAGCAGGCCCAGGCGGAACTCGTCGCCGAGGCCGGCGCCGAGGGCGAGGAAGTGGCCTTCCTGGTCCAGGGCACGCTCTACCCGGACATCGTCGAGTCCGGCGGCGGCACCGGCACCGCGAACATCAAGTCGCACCACAACGTCGGCGGCCTGCCCGACGACATCGAGTTCGAGCTCGTCGAGCCGCTGCGCCAGCTGTTCAAGGACGAGGTCCGGATGGTCGGCTCCGAGCTGGGCCTGCCGGAGGAGATCGTCCACCGCCAGCCGTTCCCCGGCCCCGGCCTGGGCATCCGCATCGTCGGCGAGGTCACCCAGGAGCGCCTGGACCTGCTGCGCGAGGCCGACGCCATCGCCCGCGAGGAGCTGACCGCGGCCGGCCTGGACCGCGAGATCTGGCAGTGCCCGGTGGTCCTGCTCGCCGACGTCCGCTCGGTCGGCGTCCAGGGCGACGGCCGCACCTACGGTCACCCGATCGTGCTGCGCCCGGTCTCCTCCGAGGACGCCATGACCGCGGACTGGACGCGCATGCCGTACGAGGCCCTGGCCCGCATCTCCACCCGGATCACCAACGAGGTCGCGGACGTCAACCGCGTCGTCCTGGACGTCACCAGCAAGCCGCCGGGCACCATCGAGTGGGAGTGACCTCCCGCTGAGGCCCGACGGCGACGCCGCCGCCCCTGCTCGGGGGCGGCGGCGTCGCCGTTTGCGGGGGTTTCGCGAGGGGGCCGCGCCGCGGGTGGTGGTTGACGACCGGCGGGCGGGAGCGGAAGATGGTTTCCGTATTACGGCAATCAAAATCCGCGATGTGGAAGTGAGTGGGTCGCGCGCTATGAGCACCATCGGTTTCCTCGGCCTCGGCATCATGGGCAGTCCCATGGCGGTGAACCTCGCGAAGGCCGGGCATGCCGTGCTCGGCTGGAACCGCAGCCCCGGCAAGGCCGACGCCCTTCTCGCCGCGGGCGGCCGGGAGGCGTCGTCGATCGCCGAGGCGGTCCGCGACGCGGACGTCGTCATCACCATGGTCCCGGCGTCCCCGCAGGTCGAGGCCCTCGCCTACGGCCCCGACGGGATCCTGGCCCACGCCAGGCCCGGCACCCTGCTGATCGACATGTCCTCGATCACCCCGCAGACCTCCATCGACCTCGCGAAGAGGGCCGCCGAGCAGGGCGTCCGGGTCCTCGACGCCCCCGTCTCGGGCGGTGAGGCCGGCGCCGTGGAGGGCGTGCTGTCGATCATGGTCGGCGGTGAGCGGGCCGACTTCGAGGCCGCCCGGCCCGTCCTGGAGGCCGTCGGCACGACCCTCGTGCACTGCGGTCCGCACGGCTCCGGCCAGACCGTCAAGGCCGCCAACCAGCTGATCGTGGCGGTCAACCTCCAAGCCGTCGCCGAGGCCGTGGTCTTCCTGGAGAAGTCCGGGGTCGACCTCGCCGCGGCCCTCGACGTCCTGGGCGGCGGGCTGGCCGGCTCCGCCGTCCTGGCCCGCAAGAAGGACAACTTCCTCCAGCGCGCCTACGCCCCCGGCTTCAAGCTCGAACTCCACCACAAGGACATGGGCATCGTCACCGACGCCGCCCGCACCGTCGGCGCCCCCCTCCCGGTCGGCGCCACCGCGGCCCAGCTCATCGCCTCCGCGGTGGCCCGCGGCGACGGGGCGCTCGACCACTCCGCGCTGCTCCGCGGCGTGGAACTGCTCAGCGGCTGCGCGCCGGAGCAGTAGGCCCGATCCTTCGGCACGCGGGTGCGGGGCCCGGCCCGGGCCCCGCGAGGGCACCGCGGTGCGGTTCGTGACGGCGCGGGCCTGGCCTTGGCGGGATGCGGCGGGTAGCTTCCGCCCGAGCGCCGTGAGCCGTGCGCGCCAGGAGGAGGACCGCGATGCCCGAACCGACGCCGATACCCACCGAACACCTGCAGTTCGCGATGCCGCCGACGCACGCCGGCGTCGAGGAGGAGCGGCGCCACCGCAAGGAACGCCTGGTGGCGGCGTTGCGGCTGTTCGGACGGTACGGGTTCGAAGAGGGCGTCTCGGGCCACGTCACCGTGCGGGACCCGGAGTTCGCCGACTGCTTCTGGGTCAACCCCTTCGGGATGTCGTTCGCGCTGCTGACCGTCAGCGACCTGGTCCTGGTCAACGGCGACGGGAAGGTCGTCGAGGGCCGCCACCACGTCAACCAGGCGGCGTTCACCATCCACGCGCAGGTCCACCGGGCCCGCCCGGACGTCGTCGCCGCCGCCCACTGCCACTCCACCTACGGCCGCGCGCTCTCCGCCCTCGGGGAGCTCCTGGACCCGATCACCCAGGACGTCTGCGCGTTCTACGAGGACCATGCTCTCTACGATGCCTATACAGGCGTGGTGGTGGACGAGGAGGAGGGCCGCCGGATCGCCGCCGCGCTCGGCCCGTACAAGGCCGTGATCCTGCGCAACCACGGCCTGTTGACGGTCGGCGACTCGGTCGACGCGGCGGCCTGGTGGTTCCTCACCATGGAGCGCTGCTGCCAGGTGCAGCTGACGGCGAAGGCGGCCGGCAAACCGGTGCTGATCTCCCCTCAGGACGCCGTGCGCACCCGGGAACAGCTGGGCACCGACCTGGTCGCATGGATCAACTACCAGTCGCTGTACCAGCAGATCGCGCGCAGCGAACCGGAGATGTTCGGCTGACCGGCCGGCCAACGGGCGAGGGCGGAGCAGCGACGGGGGCGGTGCCGTGCGGACCACCGGGCCCGCACGGCACCGCCCCCGTCGGTCACTTCTGCGGGAACAGCGCCAAGAACGGGTCGGCGGCCGCCGCCAGCCCGCGGCTGAACGGCGCGTCGAAGTCCCAGACCAGGAAGAGCAGGAAGGCGATCAGCGCGCTGAACACGCCGGCCATCAGCATCTCCCGCCCCGAACGCCGGATCTGGAGCGTGTACATCACGCCGATGGAGATCACGCCCCCGGCGATCAGTCCGAACCACACCACGCCCGGCAGCGTCGAGTCGGCCGCGTCCGCCCGCGCCATCCGGGCGCTGTCCGCGGCCGCGACCTGGTCGACGAGCGGCTGGTAGGACTCCCGCTCGAAGTCGTCCCGGGGGTGGTAGTCGGTGACGTCGGCGCGGACCTTCTGCAGCAGGTCGGCGCCGTGCTGGGTGAGTTCGCCGTGCTCGGCCATCACCGGCCACTCCTTGTGGACGACGTAGCTGACGTAGGAGTCGACGTCCGCGCGGATGGTGTCCCGCACGGGCGCCTGCCAGGCCCGGGCGCGCTCGCTGACCTCGTGCAGCGCCTGCGCCTCGGCCCGCACGGTGTCCTCGGCGGTGCTCCTGGCCTCCCAGACTCCGGCGATGGCCAGGCCCAGCACGATCGCGTAGACCACCCCCACCATCATCGTCAGGTACTCGATCACGTCGGGCGTCTCGGACGGGTCGTCGTCCTCGCCGATCCGGCGTTCCTTGAGGACGGTGATGGTCAGGACGACGCCGCAGACCGCGGCCATGGCGATGGTCAGAACCAGCCATTGCGACATGGGGACCTCCTACGAGGAACTGCGCCCGCTGGAACGGGACGTGGAGCGCGAACGGGGACGGAGGGCGACGCCGGCCAGGACCGCCGGGGTGGTGATCAACAGCGTCCTGGTCACCACGGAAGGCCCATGGGACGGCTGGTGGCGGGTCGCGGTGTAGTGGAAGGGGCGCGCCGGCGTCGGACCCGCCAGGGGCCGCGCGGGCTGCGGGGCGGGCGGTGGCGGTGGCGGCGGCGGTGGGGTGCGGTGGACCGGCGGGGCCGGTGGCGACGGCCGGGGCGCGGGGGCGCGGTCCGGGACGTGCGTCGGATGGGGGCGCGGCGCCGCGGTCCGCGGGGGCGGCGGGACGGGCGGCGGCGTGGGACGGGGCGGCGGCGTGGGGGTGGTGCAGGGGATGTGCCAGCCGGGCGGGACGGGGAAGTCGGTGGGCAGGTGGACGGGGGGAGTGGTGCCGGCGTAGGCGCAGTTGTCGCCGGACGGCCGGTTCAGGAGCCCGGGGCGGGCGGCCGCGGACGGGGACGCGACCAGGGCCAGTGCGGCCGCCAGCGTCGCGGTCGCGGCCGCGGCCAGCGCCGCGGCCCGGACCGCGGTGGCGAACGGCCACCGGGTCCGGCGCCGGCCGGTGCCGCTCTCGTTTCGGGGAGGTCCGTGTATCTCGCGCACGGCGGGAAGCTTGCGCCGCGCCCGGCCCGTACAGCCGCCGACCGGGGGCGATTCGCCCGAACGGGGGAAGCGGGCGCCGCCCCGTCCGGACGCCGTGCGGATCGCCGGATCGCCGGGCGCACAGGTGAGCGTCAACCTGCCGCCATCGAAAGGGACTTCCGTGACCTGGACGATTACCGGCCGGGCCGGGGTTCTGAGGCACAATTCCCGTCTGAAGACGAGAAGTTGATACGAGTGGCGGCGGGGCGGTACGGACGTGTCGGTGGAGTCGGCGAGCACAGTGGCCGGAAGGGGCGAGCCGGGTGGCGGCAAGAAGCCCGGTGACGGCGGCGCGTGCGGGTGCGGACAGTGCCCGCACGGGGCCCGTGAGGGGCATCGGCAGGCGCTCGCCGCGTTCGTCGCGCTCCGGGAGGACTTCGCCGTCGGGCGCGGGGTGCCGGCCGGACTGGCGCACTCCGCCGGGGCCGCCCGGCAATGGGTGTCCGACGAACTGACCCTGTCCGCGCGGATACTGGCCGAGCGCGGCGCGGCCGAGGGCGCCTCCTGGACGGTGACGGTCCGTCGGCGCACCGTGGTGGCGGTGTGGGCCGCGGTGCTGGCGCTGCTCCTCGGGCAGGCGTTGACCGCCGTCGGCGCCGGCTGGTCGGTGGGCCGCACCGCCGCGCTGACCGCGGCCGTCGTGCTGGCCCTCGGGACGACGGCGACGGCCTGGCTCCACCGCGAACAGGGCGGCGCGCTGGGTCCGTTGATCGGCGAGGACCGCCGACTGTCCACCTCCCGGGCGGTGGCCGCGGCCTGGGTGGCGGCGGTGCTCTACGCGGTCCTGACGCTCGCCGTCCACCTGGCCGTCGGCGGCGGCCCGGACGCCCGGCGGCGGCTGCTGTCGGGGCTCGGCCTGGTGCCCTCCGGCGGACTGCTGGCCATACTGGCCATCGGCTGCGGGGTGGCGGTGCTGGCCTACGGGATGACCGCCGGGCGGGTCCGGACCGGGCGGGTGCAGAAGATCCCCGCCGACCGCCCCCGGGCGACCGACCTGCTGGCGGACGACGGCGGCCGCGGCAGCTTCACCGACGCGCAGTACGCGCTGGTGAACGCGGCCCTGCTGGCCTTCGCGCTGGTGCGGCTGGCCACCGACCCGGCCCGACTGCCGGCGCTGCCCTGGGTGTTGGTCGTCCTGGCGGCGCTCTCCGGCGTCACGTACCTGGCGGGCAAGGCCGTCGGCGGCGGCCGGCCGGTCATCCTCTCCGTCGTGCGCTCCCGGGAACTGGGCGACCTCGCCGCGCCCATCCGCACCGGCGACGACATCGAGATCCGCGGCACCGGCTTCGTCCCGCCGGGCGCGGCGACCCCGGACCGACTGGCCCGCACCGTCGTGCGGATCGGCGGGGTGCACGTGCCGGTGCCGCTGATCCCGGTGCCGGGCGGTTTCGCCAACCCGACGGACGGGGTGCTGACCGTGCCGGTGCCCGTCGACGTGGAGCCCGGTCCCGTGGAGGTCCGGGTGATCACGGCGGCCGGGGCGGAGACGCGCGGCTACCGCATCGAGGTCCAGGACTGAGGCCGCCGCGCGGGGCGACCCGCGCGGCGCCGGCCGCCAAACGCCCCGGACCGCACGCCAATTGGGTGCGAACCGGGCAGCGGTCCGCACTACGGGTGATCCGGTGGTCGGCGTGCGGGGGAATCTCGCGCGCACCCGCGTACGCATCTCGCCAAGCCGTGCGGGCGGCGGCACAATCGTTCGCTCCCGGTGGCAACGGAGAGGCGGACGTCATGGCTCACGCACAGCGCACACGCCCGGTCGACGTGGGCGGTGCCCGGGCCGGCGGAGTCCGGGGCGGGCTGGCGCGCCACGCGCTGCTCCCGCTGCGGCTCTTCCTCGGCGGCACCTTCCTCTACGCGGGACTCCAGAAACTCACCGACCCGGCCTTCCCCGCCGCCAGCGGGAAGGGGTCGCTGGGCGAACTGCTGGGGCAGGTGCACGACACCGCCGCGCTGCCGCAGCTGGTGGGGTTGGCCCAGCACGGCCCGGTGGGCTTCGCCTACGCCCTCGCCGGCGGTCAGGTGCTGGTCGGGATCGGGACGCTGCTGGGGCTGCTGGGGCGGTTGGCGGCCTTCGGCGGCGCGCTGATCTCGCTGAGCCTGTGGCTCACCGTGAGCTGGCCCGCCAGCCCCTACTACTACGGCAACGACCTCGCCTACCTGCTGGCCTGGACGCCGCTGGTGCTGGCCGGCACCGCCACCTTCTCACTGGACGCGGCGCTGGCCAACCGCCGGGAGCGGCACGGGACGCAGCTCTACGGCTGACTCCGCACACGGGCCCACCGGCGCCGCCACCGGCCGTTCATGACGGGGGCGGTGGGGCGTGCCGTTGGTGGTGGCGGCGGACCGTGGCCCAGACGGCGGTGGTGATCCCGGCGAGCAACAGGCCGGCCGGCAGGGTGCAGAACAGCCAGGGGCCTGGGGCGTGCCAGAGGCCGAGGGCGTCGAGGCCGTAGCCGACGCCGACGACGAGGGCGGCGGCACCGGTGATCAGCCGGCCGGGTTCGAAGGGGTGGCGCTTCACTGCGGGGCTCCCTGGGGGGTCGGGGCCGGGGAGGGGGAGGGTGCGGACGGGGTGACCGGAGGGGCCCGCCGGACGTCGATCTGGCCGGCGCCGACCTTCAGGTCCAACTCCAGCGCGCCGTGCGGACGCTCGCCCTTCTTCAACCCCTCGGCCGGCAGGGTGATCTGCCGCTCGCGGTGGCCCGCGACGATCTCCACGTCGTTGGCCGCGTCGCCGGGCAACTGGATGTCGCCCACGCCGAGCGAGAGGCGGAGGGTGGCGGTGGTCCCCTGCGGCAGCGTCACCTGAAGCCGTCCGGCACCGACGTCGGCGCCGGTGCGGACCGTGCTGCCGGGCTTCAGCGGGAGCCGGGTGAGGTCCAACCGGCCCTCGCCGGAGCCGACGGCGTAGTGCGGTAGGACGTCGGCGACGGTGGTCGGGGCCCAGGTGCGGCGCTGCCAGTCGGCGGTGATGCCGGCCGGCAGCACCGTCGCGCCGGCCAGCAGCGCGGCCGTCAGCACCATCAGGAAGACCGTGCCGCCGCCGGTGCGGCCCAGCCAGGCGCTCAGCACCAGGCCCAGGCCGAACACGGCCAGCGCGCAGGCCAGGCCGGCCTGGAGGGACGGGGCCAGCGCGGCGTGCCGGGAGACGGCGAGCGCGGTGCCGGCGCCGGCCAGCACGGCCAGCAGGAACGTCCGGCCGCCGATGCCCCGGCCGCGGTCGGGCGGCCGGACGTCGGCGACGGCGGGGCGCGGGGCGTCCGCGCGGGTGGTGCCGACGGGCGGGCGCGGTTGCTCGGGCGCCCCGTGGGTGGGTTCGTAGCCGATGTCGAGCCGGGTGTCCTCCGGGCCCCAGAGGTAGGCCCGCTGGAGCAGTGGCTCGGTGCGCGGACCGCGCCACCAGGACGGGGTGTTGGGCGCCGGGGGCGCGGTGGTCTCCGGCGGGGCGTCGGCGACCGCCTGGGCGGTGGCGGCGTCCACCGATCCCGGGCCGCCGGACTGGGCGCGGCGGCGCTGCTGCGACCAGTAGGCGGCGCCGGCCACGGCCAGCGTCACCATGATCGCGAAGGACATCATGCTGCCCTTGCCCAGCGTGGTCAGGAACAGGGCGCACCCGGCCAGCGCGCACAGCAGGGCGGTCAGCGCCGAACCGTCGACGCGGCCGGAGAGCAGCCGGCGGCCCTCGTTCTCCTCCTCGCCGTCGAGGGGGACGAGGAGCCAGGCGAAGCCGTAGGAGATCAGGCCCAGGCCGCCGATGGACAGCACGGCGAGCACGACCCGGAAGATCACCGGATCGATGTCCCACTGCCGGCCCAGACCGCCGCACACCCCCGCGACGACCTTGTGCCGCCGGCTGCGGCGCAGCGCGGCGTGCGGCGGGGTGGGGCCGGCGGGGCCGGAGTCCGCCGGCTCCGCGGCGGTGGGCGCATCGTTCATGGAGCCATGGTGACAAGCGCGGCGGGGTCGCGGTATCGGTGACAACCCTGGCTGATCCCTGAGATCCCCCGAAGCGACCCTGAGGCTCCCCCCGATGCGCCGCCGGCCAGCCGACACCGGGAACGGGCCGGACCGGACCGGGGCGGCGTCCTGAAGCGGTCCCGGTCCGCCGGCCAGGGCTTCCGGGCCGTTGTCGGGGTGGCACAAAAGCGGCACCGTGCGGTGCGCGGCGGCGTCACGTGCCCCGGGAACGGGCCGCGAACGCCCGGCGCACAGTGGTTCATAAGCGAAAAAGACCCGTCGCGGCGGTGGCCGGCGGTCTCTTCGGCCCTGCTGAAGACTATCGTTGCGACCTGAATACGTACGGGTTTCCGGAGGGGCGTGCGGTGGCGGAAGCGGCGTCGGCAGAAGAGGGGCGACTGGTCGCCGGGCGATATCGCCTGGTTGAGCGGATAGGCCAAGGGGGCATGGGCACCGTCTGGCGGGCCAGGGACGAGGTGCTCGGGCGTCAGGTGGCGGTCAAACGCCTGCACGTTTCGCCCCAACTGGGCGCGGACGAACTCGCCACCCGTCACGAGCGCACGACCCGGGAGGCACAGGCCGCCGCGCGCATCAACCACCCCAACGTCGTCAGCGTCCACGACGTCGTGGACGACGAGGGGCTGCCGTGCATCGTCATGGAGTACGTCCCCTCCGCGACGCTCGGCGACGCCATCAAGGAGGCCAACCGGTCCGGCACTTACCTCACGCCGCGGGAGACCGCCCGGATCGGCCGCGGCATGATCGCCGCGTTGCGCGCCGCACACTCCGCCGGTGTGCTGCACCGCGACGTCAAGCCGGGCAACGTCCTGCTCGGTGAGGACGGCCGGGTGGTCCTCACCGACTTCGGGATCGCCGTCGCCACCGGCACCTCCACCCTCACCAAGACCGGCGAACTCGTCGGCTCCATCGACTACCTGGCGCCCGAGCGGGTCAAGGGCGCCACACCGGGACCCGCCTCCGACCTGTGGGCACTGGGCGCGACGCTCTATCAAGCCGTCGAGGGCAAGCCCCCGTTCCGCAAGAACACCGCGGTGGAGACGGCGTACGCGATCGCCGTCGACCCGTTGGAGGCACCGCGCAACGCCGGCCAGCTCGCCGCACTCATCGAGGCGCTGCTCGCCAAGGAGCCGAACGACCGGCCCACCGCCGAGGTCGTCGAGCGGGCACTGCGAGCCGCCGAGGCCGAGGCGGACACCGCGCTGATGGGCTGGCCCACGCTGGCCCTGGGGACGGTCAGCCGCGGCCGGCCCGCGACGGGCGAGTCCGCCGAGGCGACCACCCGTCCCGTGGCGCACTCCGGCGCGCCACCGGCCACCGGCAGCGCCACCGGGACCAGCCGCGCGACCGGCTCCACCGCCGGCGCCGACGCGGGCAGCCCGACGATCACCGGAACCGTGCCCAAGAGTCAGACGGGCCACGGCTCGGTCACCGCGAGCACCGTCGGGGCCGGCGCCACCGGAGCGGTGGCCGCGGCCGCCCCTGCCACCCACCCGCCCGCCGCCCCGGCCGAGGCCACCGGCCCGGTGCCGATGGCCGGCGCGGCCCCGGAAGCGTCCACCGACGCACGCACGGACGTGCTGCCCTCCGCCCCGCGCCCCAAGCGGCGCCGCGGCCGGATCGTGCTCTGGAGCGTCGTCGGCGTCCTCGTCGCCGGCGGCGGCGGAGGCACGGCCTGGTACTTCACCCACCGCGGCGACACGTCCTCGCTCGGCAACGGGCCCAGCGACAACACGTCGGTCACGCCCAGCGAGCCGCACACCACCGTGACGCCGCCGGCGCCCCTGCCCGAGGGGTACCGCAGGGCCAAGGAGGCGGGCCTCGGGGTCAGCTTCCCGGTGCCGTCAGGTTGGAAGCGTGAGTCCAAGGACAACGGCCGGCAGATCATCTACACCTCCGAAGCCGACCTGGCGCAGCTGACGATCAGCGGTCTGGACTTCGCCTCCGCCGACCAGGTGGAGCACTTCAAGAGCGTCGAATCGGACCTCAAGGTCCAGTACCCCAGCTACAAGCGGCTCCGTCTCCAGGACACCATCTTCCAGGGCGACCCGGCCGCCATCTGGGAGTTCTCCTTCCAGGGCCGGGCCCGCGAGTACCGCGGCATCGACCTGGGCTTCGGCCGCGAGGGCGACAAGGAGTACGCCATCTACGTCTCCGCCCCGTCGGCGAACTGGACGAAGTTCGAGCAGATCTTCTCGAACGTGAAGGACGGCTTCCGCAAGGACGGGTCGGCGGGCTGAGCCACCCGCACGAGATCCCTGAGCAACGTCAGGGACGGGTTCAGGGTCGTCCCTGATGTCCCCGGCCCCTCGCGCGTGTGACGATCTGAGGCATGACCACAGCGCCGCCCCGCGCCGAGACGATCTACGCCCCGGCGCCGGACCCCGACGATCCGCCCGTGCGCAAGCTCTACCGCAGCGCTGAGGGGCGGCTGCTCGGTGGTGTCGCGCGGGGGCTGGCCGGGCACCTCGGGTTGCCGGTCACGTGGGTGCGGATCGTCTTCGTGGCGCTCTTCATGGCCGAGGGCATGGGCGCCCTGCTCTACGCCGCGTTCTGGTTCTTCGTGCCGCTGGGCGTCGGCGGCGTGGAGACCCGGCAGCCCGTCGCGGGGGAGGAACGGCGGCGCCTGCTGGGCCGCAAGCCCGACAAGGGGCAGCTCCTCGCGCTGGTCGCGCTCCTGGTGGGGGCCTCGATCGTGGCCTCCCGCTTCCAGCCCGGCCGGGCCAACGCCTACCTCTGGCCGGTGCTGCTCATCGGTGCCGGCGTCGCGCTGGTCTGGCGCCAGGCGGACAACGCCCGCCGCGCCCAGTGGCTGGAGCTGGGCCGCCGCAAGGGCCTGCTGCCGATGGTGCGCGGCGCCGCCGGCGTACTGCTGGTGGGCGCCGGGGTCACCGGCATCGTCGTGCTCCAGGGCTCCGTGCAGAACCTCGGCTCGGTGCTCCAGGCCGCGCTCGCGGTCGTCGTCGGCATAGCCCTGCTGGCCGGCCCCTACCTCGTCCGGATCACCCAGGACCTCTCCGAGGAGCGGCTGATGCGCATCCGGGCCCAGGAGCGCGCCGAGGTCGCCGCGCACGTCCACGACTCCGTCCTGCACACCCTCACCCTGATCCAGCGCAACGCCGACGACCCCCGGGAAGTGGCCCGGCTGGCCCGGGCCCAGGAGCGCGAGCTGCGCGCCTGGCTCTACAAGCCCGAGGGCCGCGGCAAGGACGAGGACGAGGAGCCGACGACGCTGGCCGAGGCGGTGCGGGCGGCCGCCGCGGAGGTCGAGGACCACCACGGGGTGCCCATCGAGGTCGTGGTGGTCGGGGACTGCCCGCTCGACGAGGCGCTCGGTGCCCAGATGCAAGCCGCGCGCGAGGCGATGGTCAACGCCGCCAAGTACGGTGGCGAAGGCGGGGCGGTGCAGGTGTTCGCCGAGGTGGAGGGCCGTACGGTCTTCGTCTCGGTGCGCGATCACGGCCCCGGCTTCGACCTGGACGCGGTCCCCGCGGACCGGATGGGGGTGCGGGAATCCATCATCGGCCGGATGGAGCGCAACGGCGGCACGGCCCGGCTGCGCGCCGCGCCCGACGGCGGCACGGTCGTCGAGCTGGAGATGGAGCGGTCCGAGGAGCGCGGGCCCGGCGAGCGTCGGGCCGGCGGGGCGGGGAAGCCGGAATGAGCGCGGCCGTTCCACCGGCCGTCCCGGAGCGCACCAGGGGCGGCGGACCGGCGGCACCGGGGCAGGGATCATGACGGGGCAGACACCGAAGGACGGACGGACGAGATGAGCAGCGACGACGCACAGCAGGCCGAGACCGGCGGCGAGGACGGGGGCCGCACCGTACGGGTCGTGCTGGTCGACGACCACCGGATGTTCCGGGCCGGCGTCCAGGCCGAGATCGGCCGGACCGAGGTCACCCGGGTCGAGGTGGTCGGCGAGGCCGCCGACGTCGACCAGGCGGTCACGGTGATCACCGCCACCCGCCCCGAGGTCGTCCTCCTGGACGTGCACCTCCCCGGGGGCGGTGGCGTCGAGGTGCTGCGCCGCAGCGCCGCGATGATGGCCGACGCCGAGCGGCCGGTGCGGTTCCTGGCGCTCTCCGTCTCCGACGCGGCCGAGGACGTCATCGGGGTCATCCGCGGTGGCGCCCGCGGCTACGTCACCAAGACGATCACCGGTGCCGACCTGGTCGACGCGGTCTTCCGGGTGTCCGACGGCGACGCGGTCTTCTCGCCGCGGCTGGCCGGCTTCGTGCTCGACGCCTTCGCCTCGACGGACGCCCCGCCGGTGGACGAGGACATGGACCGCCTCACCCAGCGTGAGCGCGAGGTGCTCCGGCTGATCGCCCGCGGGTACGCGTACAAGGAGATCGCCAAGCAGTTGTTCATCTCCGTGAAGACGGTTGAGTCACATGTCTCGGCCGTCCTGCGCAAGCTCCAGCTCTCCAACCGCCATGAGCTGACCCGCTGGGCGGCCGCGCGACGCCTGGTCTGACCTGCGGTTTCGTCGGGAACGGGGGGCGCGGGGGCGGATGATCGGGTTCCGCCCCCGCTGTGAGGGGCGTGCAGGGGGCGCGTAAAGAAGGGCCCAAGGCGGGCAACCGGGATCGCGCGGATCGCCATCTAAGGGCGCGGAGAGGCTCGCTGCCCGAAGGCGGGGCCGGAACCACGCCCACGCCCTGCGCGCATACGTCCTGGAAACGAGATCCCGATGAGCCTGACGGGTACGCCCTTCTTCCTCTTCTCGATCCTGCTGCTGATCGTCGCCCTCGTGCTGCCGTTCGCGCTGTGGGGTCGAGTGGCCGGACCGGCCCTGATACGCGGCCTGGCACGGCTGTTGATGTTGTTGTTCGCCCAGGTGATGGCCATCACCGTGGTCTTCGTCATGGTCAACAACGCCAACAACCTCTACGACAACTGGGGCGACCTGCTCGGTACCGGCAACCACATCGACCAGGCCCGCAACCTCGGCCCGGACGGCCTGGGCGGCAAGAACCTCAACGACGAGCCCAAGGTCCACCAGCAGTTCCGGCCCGCCGACGACCCGGTGATGGGCCCCGGCGTCCAGATGACCGACCTCAAGGGCCAGGTCTCGGGCGTCAACGGCGAGGTGTACGTGTGGCTGCCGCCGCAGTACAACGACCCCGCCTACCAGCACAAGAAGTTCCCGGTGGTCGAGCTGCTGCCGGGCTACCCCGGGTCCGCCAAGTCCTGGTTCGGCTCGCTCAAGGTCAACGAGCAGCTGGGGTCGTTGATGCAGAGCGGGGCGATCAAGCCGTTCATCCTGGTGGCGCCGCGGACCAACGTCCTGCCCAACGCCGACAGCGGGTGCGTCAACATCCCCGGCACGGTCAACGCCGACAGCTGGCTGACCGTCGACGTCCGCCAGATGATCGTCGACAACTTCCGGGCCGGCGACAAGCCGGACTCCTGGGGCCTGGCCGGCTACTCGGCGGGCGCGCACTGCGCCACCAAGCTGGCGCTGGCCCACCCGGACCGGTACCGCGCCGCGGTCGGCATGTCCGGCTACAACGACCCGGCGATAGAGCGCGATTCGCTCGCCGGCAAGGACCCCAAGCTGCGCGTCGAGACCAACCCGCTGCACCTCCTCAAGGCCGCCAACGCGGCCGGCAAGCCGCCCCGCACCGCGCTGTACATCTCGGGCGCGAACGGCGACGGCTACCAGGCCGGGATCGGCCTCAAGCAGCTCGCCAAGAACCCGACGACGGTGACGGTCCAGCAGATCTCGTCCGGTGCGGGCGGTCACACGGTGCCGGTGTGGAAGCACCAAGTGCCGGAGATCTTCCGGTGGTTCGGGCTGTTCCTGCGGGGGTGACCGGCCGGGTGGTCGGCGGAGTTCACCGTTCGGGTGAACCTCCGCCGGAACCTGCGGAAGCGGGCACAGAGCCGCGCCCGGGAGCGTTGTGCGAGTGACGGAGATCGCGCACGACGGAATCGGGGGTGGCGGATGCGGAGCGACGACGGTGGGCGCCGCGGCGGGCGTCGACGCCGAGGGGGCGCAACTCGCCCCGGGCGGGCCGAAGACGGCCGGGCGGCCGGCGCCCGTGACCGCGGAAGGGGCTCGGCGGGAGCGGCCCGGTGCGCCTATCCCGGACGGGTCGCGCCCGCGAAGGGCAGTCGGTCGATCGGGGCGATCTCGACGGGGGCGCCGGCGTGCGGGGCGTGGATCATCTCGCCGCCGCCGATGTAGAGGCCCACGTGGCTGATACCGGCGTGGAAGAACACCAGGTCCCCGGGGCGGAGCCGGGGCCAGTCGACGCGGGTGCCGGAGGTGATCTGCGTGTAGGTCGTCCGGGGCAGGGTGACGCCGCCGGCCCGCCACGCGGCCAGGGCCAGCCCGGAGCAGTCGTACGCGGCCGGTCCCGTCGCGCCCCAGGCGTAGGGCTTGCCGAGGGCGGCGTGGGCGAAGGCCACCGCGCGGGCGGCCCGGTCGTCCACGGGCGGGACGGGGGCCGCGGGCGCGCCGGGTGCGAGCGGCGCGGTGCCGGCGGTGGGCGTGGGCGGTGCCGGGCGTTCCGGGGCGCGTTCCGGGCGGGGCGTGGCCTCGGGGGCCGGGGCGCGTTCCGCCAAGGGCGTGGGACGGCTGCCGAGACGGCGGACGCTGCCGAGGCGGCGGGCCCAGCCGGCCACCGCGGTCGCCTGGTGGCTGCCGGTGCGCTCCAGCACCGTGGCGCCGTCCAGGTAGCGCTGCGGGTCCGCGGCGAGCAGCAGCCCGCCGCGGGTGCTGCGGGCGGGGTGGGTCCGGGCCGGCGGGGGTGCGAGCGGCGGCCGCTCTGTGGCCGTGTGGTGCGACGCCATGGCGGCCGTCACTTCCTTCCCTGCGGGGCGAATGCGACCGGTGGGGTGCGGGTCCGGTCGTCTGCAGGAGGAAGCTAGGCCCGGGGTCACGGCGTCGAACCCCCTTGCCCGGCATTGTCCGTTTCCGAGCGGCCGCCGCGCAGGGATGACCGATCGGCGGTCGGCGGGGGGTCGGGAGCGGTGGGCCCTGACCGAAGCCGGCATCACGGGCGCCCTGCCGGAAAGGGCGTGCTATGGGGCGGATACGATCCAGCACTATGGACGTAGTAATCAATGTCTTCGTCGCCCTGCACATCATCGGCATCGCCTCCCTGCTGGGTGGCTTCCTGACCCAGATGAAGGCCATGGGCGCGGGCACCGCCCGCTTCGTGCCGGCCATGCTGCACGGCGCGCTCACGATGCTGGTCACCGGCATCGTGCTGGTCGGTCTGAACCAGATGCAGGACCACTCGCTCAACAACATCAAGATCGGCATCAAGATGGCCGTCCTGGTGGTGATCCTGGCGCTGGTCTACGTCAAGCGCGACGAGGAGAAGCTCCCCAAGCCGCTCTTCGGCGCGGTCGGCGGGCTCACCATGCTCAACATCTTCATCGCGGTGCTCTGGACCTGAGCACCCAGGCGCCCCGGCCCCGGCCCGACGGCCCCGGCACCCGCCCGGCGGCCCCGGCGCCGCACCGCCGCACCAACGGCTCACCGCGCGGTCATCCCGCTCCGTACCTTCCGGAGGCGGCGGATGACCGCGCGGTGGCGTGTGGGGGGTGGCTGTGGGGGGTGGGTCCGTCGCGGGCGCGCGGTGCGCGCCCGCCCACCGGCTAGGCGGGCCGGACGCTGCCGTAGATCGGCATGCCGTAGATCGACTCCACCCGGACGCTGGCGCCCGGGTGCGGGGCGTGGATCATCTCGCCGCCGCCGATGTACATCCCGACGTGGCTGATGTCGTTGAAGAAGAACACCAGGTCGCCGGGTTGGAGATCGCTGCTGGAGACCCGGGTGCCGACCTTGACCTGGTCCCAGGTCGTCCGCGGCAGGTCGACCCCGGCCGCCCGCCACGCGGCCTGCGTCAGCCCCGAGCAGTCGTAGGAGCTGGGCCCGGTGGCGCCCCAGACGTATGGCTTGCCGATCTGGGTGCGGGCGAAGGCGATCGCCTTGCCGGCCTTGGTGGAGTACGTGCCGCCGTCGGACGTGCCGCCGCCGGAGCTCTGCCCGGAGCCGCCGCCACTGGGCTGCTGCTGCCGCTGCTGGGCCTCCTTGCGGGCCTGCTCGGCGGCCTTGCGCTGGGCCTCGGCCTCCTTCTGGCGCTCCAGTTCGGCCAGCCGCGCCTTCTCCTGGGCGGTCAACCGGGACAGCAGCTGGCGCGCCTCGGCCAGCTTGGCCTGAACGTTTCTCTTGTTCTCCTTCAGGGACGTCTGCGACTGCTGGAGGCTCTCCAGGCTGCTGGTGGCCTCGGCCCGCTGGCGGGTGGCGGCCGCGGCCTGTGCCTGGTAGTCGGTGATCGCCTGCTTCTGCTGGGCGGTCAGCTGCTCCATCAGGTGGTTGCGGTCGACGAACTGCTGCGGGTCCTTGGCCAGCATCAGCTGGGCGGTCGGGTTGATCCCCCCGCTCTGGTACTGCGCCGAGGCGAACGCGCCCAGCCGGCGCCGGGACTCGTTCATCTTGTCCGCGCGCCGGGCCGCCTCGTCGAGCAGGCGGTTGACCGTGCGCTGTTGGCCGTCGGCCTTCTCCTTGGCGCCGTTGTACTTCTGGGTGGCGACCTCGGCCTGCTGGTAGAGGTCGTCGACCTTCGTCTTGACCTCTTCGATGGAGGGCTGGGGCGCCTTGGGGGCTGCGTTCGCGGTCTGCGAGAGCAGGGTGACCGAGGCGAGGGCGGCGGTGGTGAGCCCGGTCGCCGTACGACGGCCGCCGGGGGTGGCGAGTATGGGGGTGCGCGGCTTGCGATGGGACGCCAAGGCCGGCGACTCCTTCCGTGGACCGCCTACCGGGTTAGCTGTCGGGTTCGGGCGGTCTGCTGACGGAAGGCTTGCCCTACGGCTGCTGCGTCCGCCTGGCGGCGGGCGCACCGGTCGATTCACCCCGGTGGTGCTGGTGGGTCCCCGGCTCCGGGTGCCTCGCGGCGGGACCGGACTCGGCGGGGGCGGCCCGTGCGAACGCTGTCGTCCGCGGGGACTGCGGGCTGCCCGAGCGAGACCGTAGCCAACTCGTGTGGCCCCTGTGAAGGCTGGTGTTCGATATGCCCGAAACCTTTTCGTGACCTGAACGCGAGCGGTGCCGGTTTGCGGGCAGAACGGACACGGTAGCGCCCGCGGCGGAGCGGTGCCGGCCAATCCGGTACTCCGGGACCGGTTGTCAGTGCGGCGGCCTAGACTCGGTGGGCGATGAGCAGCCTCTTTGACGACAGCTTCCTGGCGGATCTCGGCCCCCCGGACGAGGAGCCCCCGCCGCCGCCCGAGGACGAGCCCGGCCCGGCCCCGGAGGAGGTCCCCGCCGACCTCTTCGGCGGGCGGTTCGACGCGCCCGTCTCCAGGGAGTCGTACTACCGCGACGGCGCCGCCCGCCCGGCCATCGATGCGGCGGCGCTCCTGGAAGGGCTCAACGACCAGCAGAAGGCCGCCGTGGCGCACAGCGGCGGCCCGCTGCTGATCGTCGCCGGCGCCGGCTCCGGCAAGACCCGGGTGCTCACCCACCGCATCGCCCACCTGCTCGCCGAGCGCCACGTCCACCCCGGCCAGATCCTCGCGATCACCTTCACCAACAAGGCCGCGGGCGAGATGAAGGAGCGCGTCGAGGAGCTGGTCGGCCCGCGGGCCAACGCCATGTGGGTCTCCACGTTCCACAGCGCCTGCGTACGGATCCTGCGCCGGGAGTCCAAGCGGCTCGGCTTCACGTCGTCCTTCTCGATCTACGACGCGGCCGACTCCAAGCGCCTGATGGCCCTGGTCTGCCGCGACCTCGACCTGGACCCCAAGCGCTTCCCGCCCAAGTCCTTCAGCGCGAAGGTCTCCAACCTCAAGAACGAGCTCATCGACGAGGAGAGCTTCGCCGGCACGGCCGCTGGGGGCACCTCCCAGACGGGGTCTGGGGGAGGCTTCGAGGAGACCCTGTCCCAGGCGTACACGATGTACCAGGCGCGGCTGCGCGAGGCCAACGCCCTGGACTTCGACGACATCATCATGACGACGGTCCACCTGCTCCAGGCGTTCCCGGACGTCGCCGAGCACTACCGCCGCCGCTTCCGCCACGTCCTCGTCGACGAGTACCAGGACACCAACCACGCCCAGTACACCCTCGTCCGCGAGCTGGTCGGCCCTGGCACGGTCGACACCCCCGCCGCCGAGCTGTGCGTGGTCGGTGACGCCGACCAGTCGATCTACGCCTTCCGCGGCGCCACGATCCGCAACATCCTCCAGTTCGAGGAGGACTACCCGGACGCCACCACGATCCTGCTGGAGCAGAACTACCGCTCCTCGCAGACCATCCTCTCCGCGGCCAACGCCGTCATCGAGCGCAACGAGAACCGCCGCCCGAAGAACCTCTGGACGGACGCCGGCGCCGGCCCCAAGATCACCGGCTATGTCGCCGACACCGAGCACGACGAGGCCCAGTTCGTCGCCGACGAGATCGACCGGCTCACCGACGCCGGCGACGCCAAGGCCGGCGACGTCGCGGTCTTCTACCGCACCAACGCCCAGTCCCGGGTCTTCGAGGAGATCTTCATCCGGGTCGGGCTGCCCTACAAGGTCGTCGGCGGCGTGCGCTTCTACGAGCGCAAGGAGGTCCGCGACATCCTCGCCTACCTCCGGGTGCTCGCCAACCCCGAGGACGCCGTCCCGCTGCGCCGCATCCTCAACGTCCCCAAGCGCGGCATCGGCGACCGCGCCGAGGCGATGATCGAGGCCCTGGCGCTGCGCGAGAAGATCACCTTCCCGCAGGCGCTGCGCCGCGTCGACGAGGCCTACGGCATGGCCGCCCGTTCCGCCAACGCCGTCAAGCGGTTCAACGCCCTGATGGAGGAGCTGCGCACGATCGTGGAGTCCGGGGCCGGCCCGGCCACGATCCTGGAGGCGGTCCTGGAGCGCACCGGCTACCTCGCCGAGCTCCAGTCCTCCACCGACCCCCAGGACGAGACCCGGATCGAGAACCTCCAGGAACTCGCCTCCGTGGCCCTGGAGTTCGAGCAGGAGCGCGGCGAGGGTGCAGCGCCGGCGGCCGACGCCGGTGCGGTCGACGCCGAGGCGGGGGACGTCGAGGCGACCGCCGCGGGCCCCGGCACGCTCGCCGAGTTCCTGGAGCGGGTCGCCCTGGTCGCCGACTCCGACCAGATCCCGGACGAGGACGAGGAGGGCGCCGGCGTCATCACGCTGATGACCCTGCACACCGCCAAGGGCCTGGAGTTCCCGGTGGTCTTCCTGACCGGCATGGAGGACGGCGTCTTCCCGCACATGCGGGCGCTCGGCCAGACCAAGGAGCTGGAGGAGGAGCGCCGGCTCGCCTACGTCGGCATCACCCGCGCCCGCGAGCGGCTCTACGTCACCCGCTCCACGATGCGCAGCGCCTGGGGCCAGCCCTCGTACAACCCGGCCTCGCGCTTCCTGGAGGAGATCCCGGGCTCGTTCCTGGAGTGGAAGCGCACCGGCCCCGCGACGCCGTCGGCGTCCATGGGCGGGCTGTCGTCGGGCGGTTCCTCGGGCGGCGGCTTCGGCGGCGGCATCGGGGCGTCGTTGTCGTCGACGCGGTCCAAGGGGCCGAGCGGCTTCGCGACCCGGCGTACCGCCGACCGCCCGGTGGTCTCGCTGGCCGTCGGTGACCGCGTCACCCACGACAGCTTCGGCCTCGGCACGGTCGTCGGCGTCAAGGGCAGTGGCGACAACGCCGAGGCCACCATCGACTTCGGCGGCGAGAAGCCCAAGCGGCTGCTGCTGCGGTACGCGCCGGTCGAGAAGCTCTGACCCGCGGGGAGGCCCCGGCGCCCGCCCGGGGCCTCCCTCTGGAGCGACGACGAAAAGACGGCAAAAGGACGACGAAAGGGGCCCGCCGCGGTGTGCGGTGGGCCCCCTTTCCGGTGCGCGTGGGGCGCGGGGTTCAGTTCGGGTTGAGGCCGTGGGCGCGCAGCCACGGCAGCGGGTCGATCGCCGCACCGCCGCCGGGCCGCACCTCGAAGTGCAGGTGCGGGCCGGTGGAGTTGCCGGAGTTGCCGGAGTAGGCGATGGTGTCGCCCGCCTTGACCGAACCGGAGCGGATCTTGGTGCTGCTCAGGTGGCAGTACCAGGTCTCGGTGCCGTCGGGCGAGGTGAGGATCGCCATGTTGCCGTAGGCGGAGTTCCACTGGGTGCGGATGGTGCCGTCGGTGGCGGCCACGACCGTGGTGCCGTAGCTGACCGGGAAGTCGATGCCGGTGTGCACCGACATCCAGTTGACCCCGGCCTGGCCGAAGAGCGCGCTCAGGCCGTGCTGGGTGACCGGCAGGACGAACTTGGGGCGCAGCGCCTCCTTGCGGGCGGCCTCTTCCTCCTTGCGCTTGCGCTCGTCGGCCTGCCGCTGCTTCAGATCCAGCCGTTCCTGGGTGCGGCTGGCCCGTTCGCGGAAGTCCTGGGCGCTGGCGCTGAGTCCGGCGAGTTGGCTGTCCAGCTTCTTGTTGGCGGCCGTCGTCCGCTTCACGGCACCGGCGTCCGGCGCGGCCTGGGTCGTCTTGCCGTCCTGGTCGTCCCCGCCGAACTGGCTTACCGAGGCCGCGGCCGCCGCGCAGACGCCCATCGCGGCGACCGAGGGCACCGCGACGGTCAGCAGCGCCGAGCGCTTGGCCTGGCGGCGCCGGCCGCGGTTGCCGCCGCGGACCGCCTTGCCGGCCGGGGGACCGCTCACCCGCCGGCCGGTGGGGGCGTCGTCGTCCGGGACGACGGTGACGGGCATCGCCTGGGTCATCGCGTCGGCGATCGCCGCCGAACCGCTCGCCGCGGCACGGGTGTCGGGCGCGCTGTCGGGGTCGTCGGCGCCGTCGGTCTCCGGGGTGTGCGCGACGAGGGGGGCGTCCCACAGGAGGGTGTCCTCCGCGGGCGGGCCCGCCTGGGCCGGGATGCCGGGTGCCGGGTCGGGCGTCCGGTCGGGGTAGTCGGCGTAGTCCGTGGTGGACCAGACCGCGGTGGCCTCGTGGCCGACGGACTCCTGGACGGCGGTGGCGGCGGCCGCGAAGGCGGCGGAGTCGTAGCCCGCGGCCCCGTAGCCGGTGTCGTACCCCGCGGTGCCGTACCCCGCGGTGTCGTGCCCGGTCGTGGCGTAACTGCCGGTGGTGTAACCACCGGTGAGGCCGTCGCCCGTGCCGTACGCGGCGCCGGGGTCGTGGCCTCCGCCGTACGCGTCGCCGCCGTAGCCGTCGGTGGCGAAGCCCCCGGTGGGGTAAGCGGCGGTGGCGTAGGAGCCGGTGTCGTAGGTGTCGCCCGCGTACGCGGCGGGGGCGTGGGTGCCGGTGTCGTAAGCGCCGGGGTCGTACGCGGTGCCGCTGTGGTGGGCCGCGGCGTCGTAGCCCCCGCCGGGCCCGTAGGCCGCGCTGTCGTAGCCGCTGGCGTACCCGGAGTTGTCGTACCCGGTGGCGCCGGTGTCGTAGCCGGGGGCGTCGTACCCGGTGTGGGCGTACGGGTCGTAGCCGGTGCTGCCGTAGCCCGCGTCGTACCCGGCGTTGTCATACCCGGTGGTGGGGTAACTGCCGCTCGCGTAGGCGTCGGTGGGGTGGCCGCCGGGGGCGTGGGCGCCGTGCCCGTAGCCGCCGGGGTGCGCGCCGAAGAGGGGGTCGTCGTCGCCGTATGCCGAGGGTGCGTAGGAGGCATCGGAAGCGGGGGCGGTCGGAAGCTGAGCCCCCGACGGGTGACGGTCGTCCACCAACTTCTCTTTCGCCTCGGCTGCAGGAGAATTAGCGGCGACTGTACCCGGCGGTACGCGACGGCGACAATCTTCCCGAGGTTTCGGGCTCGGCGGGGCCGGGCAATTGGCCCGCTTTCGGCAACGGCCATGCGCGTTCTTGGCGCCCCGTTCGAGGGTCGTTCGACGAGGCGGCCGGCGCGCGGCGCCCAGGGGACGCACGGGCGTCGGGAACGTTGCCGTCCGGGGGACCGGTCGCGACCCGGCCCGGGCCCGGGCGCACCTCGCCGCTCAGGCCACCGACACCGCGCCCCCGGTGGCCTCGTCCGCCGCCGTGCTGGCCAGCGCCGCCCGGATGCCGGCCGCGACGGTGGCGTCGACCGGCAGCGCGAGGTGGCCGACGCCGATGACGCGGACGTTCTCCGCCCACAGGTCCGGGTGCTCGATCCGGGCGGTGGCGGCCGGCACCATCACCTGGTCCTGCTGGCTCCAGAAGGCCACGAAGCGCGTCCGACACCGCGGTGCCGGCAACGCCAACTCGGCGACCACCGCGGAGTCCGGGCGCATCTGCCGGACGATCGGATGCGCCGACATGAGCGGCGCGACGCGGGTGCCGGCGTGCGGGGTGCCGAGCGTGACCAGTGTCCGGACGCGGGCGTCGCCGCCGCACCGCTGTACGTAGTAGCGGGCGACCAGGCCGCCGAGGCTGTGGCCGACGACGTCCACCCGACGGTGTCCGGTCCGGGCGCAGAACTCCTCCACGTGGCGGCCCAGCAGCTCGGCGGCCCGCCGCAGATCGGAGGTCAGCGGGGAGTAGTTGAGCGCTTCGACGTGGCGCCAGCCGTGCCGGTGCAGGGAGCGGCGCAGGGGGGCGAAGACCGAGCGGTTGTCGACGAACCCGTGCAGCAGGAGTACCGGCGGGTGCGCGCGGCCCTCGGTGGGCAGGCGGGCCGCAGAACCGTCGGCACCGGTCCCGGCCGGCGCCGGCAGCGGCCGTTCCTGGGCCATCCCGGTGGGATAGCGGAGGAGGTGGGTGACGAGTACGCCCAGCTCCACGAGCGTGCTGCGCAGGAGAAGGGGTGCGGAGAGAACAGGCAGGGCCCCCATGGCCGACCTCCCGAACGGCATGCGGAAGGCGGCGACGACCCCCGAATGCCCTTGTGGGGAAGCCGTGCACGGCGGCGGCGCTGCGGCGGCTCGCGCGCCGGCCCGGCTGCGGCTCCCCGGGCGCCCGGCCCGCGCGCCTCGCCGGCCGTCCCTGGCGGCGGTGCGGCACGCGGGACGCGGCGCGTGGCGAATGTGTCCCAGGTGCAGATGTCCCGTGTGTGATTTCCCCCTCGCCGGATGTCACGAAACGGTTGGGTACGGGATGCTGTAGATAACGTTCGTTCACGCTCGTGGCCGCCGGATCGCGGTGGCGCGACCGGATGTCGGCTCGGCGGCCCCGCCCTGGCGGTGCCGCGCATGGCTTGGAGGCAGTGATGAGTGTGGCGCGGCAAGACGGGGTGCAGGCGGAGGGGCAGGGCGCGGGCCGGTCGGGGCCGATCCGGGTCGTCGTCGCCAAGCCGGGGCTGGACGGACACGACCGGGGCGCCAAGGTCATCGCCCGGGCGCTGCGCGACGCCGGCATGGAGGTGATCTACACCGGGCTGCACCAGACGCCGGAGCAGATCGTCGACACCGCCATCCAGGAGGACGCCGACGCGATCGGGCTGTCCATCCTCTCCGGGGCGCACAACACCCTCTTCGCGAAGGTGCTCGCCCTGCTGGAGGAACGGGACGCGGCGGACATCAAGGTCTTCGGCGGCGGCATCATCCCGGAGGCCGACATCGCTCCGCTGAAGGAGCAGGGCGTCGCGGAGATCTTCACGCCGGGGGCGACCACCGCCTCGATCGTGGAGTGGGTCAACGCGAACGTCCGCCCGCTGGCCGTCTGAACCCTCCGGCCACCGGGCGTCGGACGTCCGCGGCGCGCGCCGGCCCGGGGCTGCGGGCCGGCGGCCGTGCGTCATGACGGCGCTCCGGGCCGCAGCTCGGCGTGCAGGGTGGCGCGCAGGCGGAGCGTGCCGACCAGGCGCAGGAACGCCTCGGACCAGTAGCCGCTGGAGCCCGGGGAGGCGCCCTCGGGCTCGTCGGTGACGGCTGTCAGCATGTCCAGCCGGCCGGCTTCCGCCGGGTCCAGGCAGCGCTCGGCCAGGCCCATCACGCCGCTGAAGCTCCACGGGTAGCTGCCGGCGTCGCGGGCGATGTCCAGCGCGTCGACCACCGCCCGGCCCAGCGGCGCGGACCAGGGGACCGCGCAGACGCCCAGCATCCGGAACGCGTCCGAGAGGCCGTGGACGGCGATGAACTCGGCCACCCACAGGGCCCGTTCGTCGTGCGGGAGCACGGTCAGCAGCTTCGTCAGGTCCCGGGCGGAGCCGGCCGGTGCCATCTCCGGCGCGGCCAGGACCGGGTCGCCGGGCGCGCCCAGCAGTGCCCGTGCCCACTGCGGGTGCCGCTGGCGGACCGCGGCCCGGCACCAGGCGTCGTGCAGCTCCGTCCGCCAGTCGCCGGCCACCGGGAGCGCGACGATCTCCGCCGGGGTGCGGCCGTCGAACCGTCCGGTCCAGCGGTCCAGCGGCGTGGCCTCCACCAACTGGCCCAGCCACCACGCCCGTTCCCCACGTCCCGAGGGGGGCTTGGCGGCGACGCCGTCCCGCTGCATCCCGGCGTCGCAGGCGCGCGGCGGGTCGACGGCCAGCATTTCGTGGTGTCCGGCGCCCTCGGCGGCCGGGGCCAGCCGGACGCAGACCAGGCTGCGCTCGGCCATCCGTGCCGCGAGCGCGGAGCCGGGCAGGGCGGAGAGGAGCTCCGCGGCGGTGCTGCGGACGGTGCGGCTGCGGTCGGACAGGGCCCCTTCCAGGAACGTCTCGTCGGTCGGTGCGAGGGCCTCGCCGAGGGAGTCCACGAACATCAGGCGGTCCTCGGCGCGTTCGGTCGCCCAGGTGGTCGTCAGCAGCTCCAGTCCGGCCTGCGGATCGCGGCGGCGCACCGCGGTCAACAGCGCCACCCGCTCCGCGAACAGGCCCTCCTCCCACCGTCGGCGGACCGCCTCGGGAGCATCGTCGCCCGGAAGGGCCAGCGGGCCGCCGACGCCCCGGAGCGCGAACCGCCAGGAGTCGTTCAGCCGCGCCAACCACAGGCCGCGGGGGCCCGCCAGGGCGAGCGCGGCGGGCCGCAGGTCCGTGCGCGACCGGGCGGCGTCCAGGAGCGCGGGGAGCAACGCCGCCGGGGCGCGGTAGCCCTGCTCGCCGGCGGCCGCCAACCACTGGGGCAACAGCTCGGTGAGGTCGGGGTCGGTGCCGCGCCGGCCGGTGGAGCCGGGGCCGCGGTCGGCCAGCAGGAGCGCGAGCCGGCGCCGGGCGGCCGGCGGCAGCGGGGGGCGGGGATCGGCGGGGGCCGGGGCGGGGCGCTCGCCGGCCGGGGCGGGGCGCAGCGCGGCGCGCCGCCGCACGGTGCTCACCGCCGCCGCGTCCAGCAGCGCCGCGGCGGGGCTCTGCCCGGCCCGGACGGCCACCGGCGGGGTGCGCCGCCCGGTCCCGAGGAGCGCGGCGCCGACCAGGTCGGGCCAGGGCGCGGGGGCGGCGGCCGGGTCGACGGGGGTGGCGGAGGTGGTCTGGGGGGTGGGGGTGCTCGGCATGCCCTGCCTCCGGTGGTGGGTGGTGCACGGACGACGGGCCGCGCGCGGGGCGGGACCGGGGGTGGACGAGGGGCGCGGGGCGTCAGGGGGGTGCGTCATGGGGGGGCTTCATGGGGACAGGGACACCGGGGCGGGGTCCCAGAGGGTCAGGGGCAGGAAGCCGCGGTGGCCGCATTCGCCGAAGACCGTGAGCGGCGCGCCGCCCGAGACGGCCGCCAGCTGCCACTGCGCCGTGCGCCCCAGGCAGCGCGGGTCCAGCGGGAGGGCGGACTCGCCGTCCGCATCGGCCAGTTGCCAGTCGCCGCGGGACCGGCCCGGTATCGGGGTGACGTCGGCGAGGACCACCGGCCAGGCGTCCAGCCAGGGGTCGTCGCGCAGCGCGCGGCCGTACGCGGCCAGGGCGGCGTCGATCCCGCAGCCGGACGGGACCGGGCCCGGGACCGCGGGGGAGTGCCGCTCCCCGAGGGCGACCCGCAGCGGCCGGGCTCCCGGGTAGTAGGCCAGGTCGGCGTCGAGCAGGTGGCCCGGCGGCAGGGCCACGTCCAAGGGGCGGTGGGAGCCGCCGAAGGAGAGGTGCAGCGCCATCCGGCCGGTCCGCTCGCCCCGGAGGAAGATCCGGCGGGAGGTCAACGGGCCTTCGGTGCCGTCGTGTTGGGAAAGGACCAGCCAGCGGTCCCGGAGCGTCACGGTGTCCGAGCCGGAGAGGACGTCCGCGGCCTCCGTGGTCACCCCGACGCGGGTGCGGACCGTCGCGGCGAGTGGCGCCGGCAGGCCCTCGACGCCCAGGAAGCCCTGACCGAGGAGGTGCAGCAGGGCGCACTCCTCCAGCAGCCGGGAGGGCCAGTCCGCACCGGTCGACGGAAGTGCGCCCAACTCGCGTACCCGGGCCGCGAGTCCGGGTGCTTGGGCGTCGACCATGCGGGCGGCCGTCTCGTCCCAGGAGTGCCGGTCGCCGGTCGCGGGCCGGCCCGGGCCGGCGGGGGAGGAGGGGGAGAAGGGGGCGTCGGAGGGGCCCGCCGTGGTGAGGCCGGCGTGCAGCAGGTCCTGCAACCGCTGCTCCAACTCCGCGGCGCCGGCCCCGATCCGCTGCGAGCGGCGCTCCGCGCGCCGCCGGGCCGCCGCCGGATCGGCCGGTGCGCGGGAGGGCGCACCGGTCGCCGGTCCACCGGCCCCCGCCTCCTCCGTCCGGCCGCCGCCGGGCCGCTCCCGACGCTCCGCCAGCCACTCGGCCGCCCACGACGGCGGCGGGCCCGCCGGCTGATCCCCGTGCGCGGCCCCCTCGGTGACGGGGGCGGCGGGAGCGGCGGGGGCGGCCCACCGCAGCAGCAGCCCGAGCGCGTGCTTGCAGGGGGACTTCCGGCTCGGGCAACTGCACTCGAACGCCGGGCCGTTGAGGTCGACGACGGTCTGGTACTGCTGTGCTTCGTGCGCGGTGGCGCCGCTGGCCCCGCACGCCCCCCACACGGCGCCCCCGGCCGCGCCGACGGCCGACCAGCGGCCGGTGCGGGCGAGCCGTGCGGCCGCCGCGTGCGACGCCGCGTCGGGCGCCAGGGCGCGCACCCGGTCCGTCGTCCAGCGTTCCCCTCGCGGATTCATCCGACCCCCCTGCGGATCCCCGTCGAACCCCTGCGGATTCGTCGCCTTCGACGCTACGGCGCACCACTGACAATCGCCCCGAACCTCGGCAACTCCGCAGGTGAGAGGCGGTTTTCGGGGCATTGTCAGTGGTCTGGTGCAGGCTGGGAACCGCAAGCGGCCGGCGGGTTTTCCGCGGGGTGCCGGCCGCGCATCGTGCGACGAGGGGGAAGCATGTCCGAGAACGCCATCACGACGGCGGGCGAGGCCCGCGGCGCGGCCGGGGAAGCACTGCGGCCGCACGTCGAAGTCGCCTTCGCACAGGAGCTGTCGGCGCTCGCCGCGGCCGACGACCGGCCCCGTCCCGAGCGCTGGCGGCTCTCCCCGTGGGCGGTCGCCACGTACCTGCTCGGCGGCACGCTCGGCGACGGCACGGACATCACGCCGAAGTACGTCGGCCCACGGCGCATCGTCGAGGTCGCCGTGACGACCCTCGCCACCGATCGCGCGCTGCTGCTGCTCGGCGTGCCCGGCACCGCCAAGACCTGGGTGTCGGAGCATCTCGCGGCGGCGGTCAGCGGCGACTCCACCCTGCTGGTGCAGGGCACGGCCGGCACGCCGGAGGAAGCACTCCGCTACGGCTGGAACTACGCCCAGCTGCTCGCCAACGGGCCCAGTCGGGACGCCTTGGTGCCCAGCCCCGTGATGCGGGCCATGGCGCAGGGCATGACCGCGCGGATCGAGGAACTGACCCGGATGCCGGCCGACGTCCAGGACGCCCTCATCACCATCCTGTCCGAGAAGACCCTGCCCGTACCGGAGCTGGGGCAGGAGGTGCAGGCCGTCCGCGGCTTCAACCTGATCGCCACCGCCAACGACCGCGACCGCGGGGTGAACGACCTCTCCAGCGCCCTGCGCCGCCGCTTCAACACCGTCGTCCTGCCGCTGCCCGCCACTCCCGAGGACGAGGTGGACATCGTCGCGCGGCGCGTCGCGCAGATCGGCCGACCGCTGCAACTCCCGCCCGTGCCCGAGGGGACGGACGAGATCCGTCGGGTGGTGACGGTCTTCCGTGAGCTGCGTGCCGGTGTCACCGCCGACGGCCGCACCAAGCTGAAGTCACCGACCGGGACGCTCTCGACGGCCGAGGCCATCTCGGTGGTGACCAACGGCCTCGCCCTGGCAACCCACTTCGGCGACGGTGTGCTGCGCGCCGGTGACCTGGCCGCCGGCGTCCTCGGCGCGGTGATCCGCGATCCGGCGACCGACCGCGTGGTGTGGCAGGAGTACCTGGAGACCGTGGTGCGCGAGCGCGAGGGCTGGCAGGACTTCTACCGCGCCTGCCGGGAGGTGGGCGCATGACCGGCGGGAGCGGGAGCGGGGGCGGGCCGGTGCTGCTGGGGGTGCGGCACCACGGCCCGGGGTCGGCGCGGGCGGTGCGGGCCGCGCTGGAGCAGTGCGCGCCCCGCGCGGTGCTGATCGAGGGGCCGCCCGAGGCCGACGACCTGGTGGCGCTGGCCGCCCACCCGGAGATGCGGCCCCCGGTCGCCCTGCTCGCCCACGCGGTGGACGACCCCGGGCGCGCGGCGTTCTGGCCGCTGGCCGCCTTCTCCCCGGAGTGGGTGGCGTTGCGTTGGGCGCTCACGCGCGGTGTTCCGGTGCGCTTCGTCGACCTGCCGGCGGCGCACGCCCTGGCCCTGCCGGACGAGGAGCCGGACGAGGAGCCGGACGAGGAGTCGGGTGAGGACCCGGACGAGGACCCGGGCGCGGGGGCGGGCGGGTCGGACGGGGAGCCGGCGGGGGCGGCCGCGGCGGACGCCGTGCGGCTGGACCCGCTCCGGGCGCTCGCCGAGGCCGCCGGCCACGACGACCCCGAACGGTGGTGGGAGGACGTCGTCGAGCACCGTCGGGCGGCCCACGGCGGGACGGACGCGCTGGCCCCGTTCGCGGCGCTCGCGGAGGCCATGGCGGAGCTGCGCACCGCGTACGGCGCCGGCGGCCACCCCCGCGACCTGCTGCGGGAGGCCCATATGCGACTCCGACTGCGGGCGGCGCGAAAGGAGTTCGGGGACCCGGTCGCCGTCGTCTGCGGGGCCTGGCACGTCCCCGCGCTGGACCTCCCGCGCACCCGCTCCCGTACGGGCACGCACCCCACCGCGGCCGCCGACCGACGGCTCCTCACGGGCCTTCCGAAGGTGAAGACCGCGCTGACCTGGGTGCCGTGGACCCACCGGCGGCTGGCCCGGCACAGCGGCTACGGCGCCGGCATCGCCTCGCCCGGTTGGTACGGCCACCTCTTCGAGGCCCCCGACCGCCCCGTCGAGCGCTGGCTGACCAAGGCCGCCCGGCTGCTCCGCGAGGCGGACTACCCGGTCTCGTCCGCGCACGTCATCGAGGCGGTGCGGCTCGCCGAAGGGCTCGCCGCGGTCCGCGGTCGCCCGCTGGCCGGCCTCGCCGAACTCGACGACGCGGTGCGGGCCGTGATGGCCGAAGGCTCCGACGTGCCGGCCGCCCTGATCCGCGACCGGTTGGTGGTCGGCGAGGTGCTGGGCCGGGTGCCCGAGGACGCCCCGGCCGTCCCGCTCCAACGCGACCTCGCCCGCTGCCAGCGGGCGTTGCGGCTCAAGCCCGAGCCGGCGGAGCGGGACGTGGAGCTGGACCTGCGCAAGGAGACCGACGCCGGTCGCAGCCGGCTGCTGCACCGGCTGCGGCTGCTCGGCGTCCCCTGGGGCGAGCCCGTCCGCTCCCGGGGCGGCACCGGCACCTTCCGGGAGACCTGGCGGCTGCGGTGGGAACCCGAGCTGTCGGTGCGGGTCGCGGAGGCCGGCGTCTGGGGCACCACGGTGCTCGCCGCGGCCACCGCCAAGGCCCGCGCGGACGCCGCGGAGGCCACCGTGCTCGCCGAGGTCACCGCGCTCGCCGAGCGCTGCCTGCTCGCCGCGCTGCCCGAGGCCCTCCCGGTGGTGCTGCGGGCGCTCGCGGACCGCGCCGCCCTTGACGCGGACGTCGGCCACCTTGCCCGGGCCCTGCCCGCCCTCGTCCGGTCGGTGCGCTACGGGGACGTCCGCGGCACCGACGCCGGGGCGCTGCACGACGTGGCGCTGGGCCTGGCCGGGCGGATCTTCGTCGGGTTGCCGCCGGCCTGCACGGGCCTGGGCGCGGACGGCGCGGCCGAGATGCGCGGCCACCTCGACGCCACCCACCGGGCCGTCGGCCTCCTCGGGCAAATACCGGCCGGAACCGGCACGCCGGCCGGAACCGGCACGCCGGCCGGAACCGGCACGCCGGCCGGAACCGGCACGCCGGCCGGTGGGGCCGCTAGGGCCGGTGGGCCTGATGGGTCCGGTGGGGCCGCGACGGTGTCCCTGCGGGTGCGCTGGTCGGCGGTCCTGCGGACCCTCACCGAACGGGACGCCGTCCCCGGGGTGCTCCGCGGCCGGGCCGCCCGGCTGCTGCTGGACGACGGGCGGCTGCCCGACGACGGGGCGGAGCGGCTGATGGCGCTCGCCCTCTCGCCCGGTACCCCGCCCGCCGACGCCGCCGGCTGGATCGAGGGCTTCGTCGGCGGCCGGGACGGCGGCCTGCTGCTGCTCCACGACGCACGGCTGTGGGCGCTGGTGGACGGCTGGTTGACGCGGGTGCCGGACGCCGCGTTCACCGACGTCCTGCCGCTGCTGCGGCGCACCTTCGCCGGATACGACACCGGGGTCCGCCGCACCCTCGGCGAACTCGTCCGCCGCGGCCCCGCCGACGGCCCGGGCCGTGCGTCCTTCGGCGCGGGCGACGCGGCGGCGCCCGGCTTCGGCCCCGGCCTGGACCGCGACCGCGCCGCCGCCGTCCTGCCCACCCTCCGGCTCCTGCTCGGCGCACCCCGGCACGGCACCGCGGACGACGGGGACGGCCCCGCGGACGACGGGGACGGCGCCGGCGACGGGGGCGCGGACGGCGCCGGTGAAGGCGCCGGTCGGGGTGAGCGGGGTGAGCGGGGTGCGGGGCGCGCGGGCGGGGCCGGAGCGGCCTGGCGGCGGGCCAACGAGCTGACGGGGGCGGGCAGATGACGACGGTGAACGATCCGGCCGCGGAGCGGTTGCGTCGCTGGCGGCTGGTCCTGGGCGGCGGTGACGCGGACGGCACCGGCCACGCGCTGCACGGCCAGGACGCCGCGATGGACGGGGCGTTGGAGTCGCTCTACGGACAGCGGCAGCACCCGCGGCAGCACCAGCGATCCGGCCACGGGGGGCGCGACGGCGGCGGCCCGCGGGCGGCCGGGCTCGGCGCCTCGGCACCTCAGGTGGCCCGCTGGTTGGGCGATGTCCGGCGGTACTTCCCGTCCTCCGTGGTGCAGGTGATGCAGCGCGACGCCATCGACCGACTGGGCCTGTCGGCGCTGCTGCTGGAGCCCGAGATGCTGGCGGCCGTCGAGCCCGACGTCCACCTGGTCGGCACGCTGCTGTCGTTGAACAAGGTGCTGCCCGAGACGACCAAGGAGACCGCCCGCCGGGTCGTCCGCGCGGTCGTCGAGGAGTTGGAGGAGCGGCTGGCCACCCGCACCCGGGCCGCGTTGACCGGCGCGCTGGACCGCGCCGCCCGCACCAGCCGCCCGCGGCACCGCGCCATCGACTGGAACCGCACCCTCCGCGCCAACCTCCAGCACTACCTCCCGGAGCACGGCACCGTCGTCCCCGAGCGGCTGATCGGGTACGGCCGGGCGGCGCGGGCGGCCACGAAGGACGTGGTGCTCTGCGTCGACCAGTCCGGTTCGATGGCCGCGTCCGTGGTGTACGCCTCGGTGTTCGGGGCGGTGCTCGCCTCGATGCGGGCCCTCGACACCCGGCTGGTCGTCTTCGACACCGCCGTGGTGGACCTGACGGACCACCTGGACGACCCGGTGGAGCTGCTGTTCGGCACCCAGCTCGGCGGCGGCACGGACATCAACCGCGCCCTGGCCTACTGCCAGTCGCGGATCCGGCGGCCCGCCGACACCGTGGTCGTCCTCATCAGCGACCTCTACGAGGGCGGCATCCGCGACGAGATGCTCCGGCGGGTCGCCGCGATGAAGGCGTCCGGCGTGCAGTTCGTGACCCTCCTCGCGCTCTCCGACGAGGGGGCGCCCGCCTACGACCGGGCGCACGCGGCGGCCCTGGCGGCCCTGGGCGCCCCCGCGTTCGCCTGCACGCCCGAGCTGTTCCCGGAGGTGATGGCCGCCGCACTGGAGAAAAGACCGCTGCCCATACCGGACATGGCGGAGCAACGGTGACAGGAATCCCGGGGGGACTTGCGTGCCACCTGGCGTGTCGTGCAAGGATCAGGGCATCGCTCGATCACCCGTGACGGGTGCGACACCGAGGCGCTGCGCCCGGCTGTCCCCGTCCGTTTGGGAAGGTCCCCTCCTTGTCTGCTGTGTTCGTCACGCCTGCCGCCGTGCGCCTGCCGCGCACGGTGGCCGTGCGGCGCGCACTGCTGGCGGGGCTCTTCCTGATCGGGTTCGTCCTCCTCGGCGTCGCCTACGGTTCCGGCGCACACGCCGCCGACCGCACGCCCGCCGACGGCTCTTTGGCCGCGGCGGCCCTGTCCGGGGCCCCGGCCCCGGACCACGTCACCGCCTCCCGGCGCACCGGCCGACTGCCCGATTCCGGGCCGGCGTTGGCGCACCAGGGCACGGCGGACGGCACCGCGCTCGCCCGCCGTACGGACACCGCGACGGCCGCGGTCGAGGGCGCGGTGCGCCCCGCCGAGCAGGCCGCCGCACCGGTCGCCGACCGGCTCGACGGCCCGGTGACGGGCGCGGTCGAGGGGATCGGCGGGATCGGGGAGCGGGTCGGCGGTGCGCTGCCCGTCCACCTGCCCGTCGGCACTGGTCCGGGACGGTCCGGCGACGGCGGTGGCCCCGCGCACGGCGGGGCGCCCGGTGGCGCCGCGACCGGTCAGGGTGCCGCGCACGCCGGCCACGGCCCGTCCGCGCCGCACCTGTTCCGCCCGGCGCACTGCGCCTACGCGGCGCCCCACCCGGCCGCCGACCGGTCCCGTTCCGCCGCCCCTGAGCAGCGGGACGCCGGCCACCACGGCCTGCCGGGCCAGGGCCAGCAGGGCCCGGCCGCACCGCCCGCACACAGCGCGGGTGACGGCCACGGTCCTCGTGGTGGGGACCAGCACGCCGCCGTTCCGGCGGACTCCCCGCGCTTCCGGCTGCTGCCGGGTGGCGTCCGTACGGCCGACGGCGCCCCGACGCGCCGACGGGCCGAAGACATCCTCGAATTCCCCGGCTAGGGCAGACCCGCTCCGCGTCTGAAAAGACCTGCCGCGCGGGGGCGGCACAGGTCTGCCCGTTGAACCCCCTGAATTCGAAGGACATCACCACCATGCGCTCCAACATCCGCCGTTCCATCGCCGTCGCCGCCACCGCCACCGGCCTGTGGGCCCTGGGCACCGTCGCCGCCAACGCCGCCGAACTGCCCGCCACCGGAGACCTGCCGGCCGTCGGTTCGGTCACCGGTGCCGCGGGGCAGCTGCCCACCGGCGCCGTCACCGGCACCGTCCAGAAGGCCGCCGGCACCGCCACCAAGACCGTGCGCGGCGCGGCCGACAAGGCGACCGGGGTCCTCGGCGGCGGCGTGTCCGCCAACGAGCTGCCCACCGGTCGGCTGCCGCAGACCGGCGGCGTGGTGGACGGCGTCCGTCGGCTCGTCGGCGGTGGGCTGCCCGCGCTGAACACCGGTGGCGTCCAGAAGGCCGTCGACGTCCAGCGGGTCGCCAAGGTCGCCGACGCCGGCAAGCAGCTCGGCAAGGTCACCGACGGCGTCAAGGCCGCCGACCTGGGCAAGGCCGGTTCGCTGGTGAACGGCAAGCTGCCGGCCGTTCCGGGCGTGCCCGCCGCCGAGCTGCCGGGCGGCCTGCCCAAGGGCCTGCCCGGCGTGCCGGCGCTGCCCACGACCCCTGCCCTGCCCAAGGCCCCCGCGCTGCCCAAGGCGCCGGGCTCGGCCGACAACCTGCTGGCCGGTCTCGCGGGCGCCGGGCTGCGTCCCGAGCAGCTGACCAAGCAGGCCCAGGGCGCCCTGGCCACCGCGCGTCCGGTCGTGGACCGCACCTCCGCCGACGTGCTGCCGCCGGTCGCCGGCCGGGCGGTCGCCAAGGTCCTCCCGGTCGCCCAGGGCGCGGTCGGCAACGTCGGTGCGCTCGCCGGTGACGCCGCGGGCCAGGCCACCCCGTTCGCGACCGCCGTCGGCGGCCGCGCGCAGGTCTTCGCGCAGCACGTGCAGGGCGCGGCGGTGCCGTTCGCGCAGGGCGTCGGCGGCGAGGCCACCGTGCTGGCCCAGGGCGTCGGCAGCGACGCCGTGCCGTTCGCCCGGGGCCTGGTGACCGTCGTGGTGACGGACGCCAAGGGCACCGCGACCACCACCGTCGCCGGCGCCAAGGGCCTGACCCCGGCCGTGCCCGCCAACCTGGCCGACCTGACCAACGCCGCCAACGTGCCGGCGCTGCCCGCACTCCCCGTGCAGGGCCTCTGACCGTCCGGCGGACCGCGAGGGGTGCACCGGTGGACCGGCCGCGGCGGCGGTCGGGAAGCCGGGGCCCCGGAGCGCCGGATGAGGCGGACGGGGTGATGGCGACATCACCCCGCCCCGCCGTGTGAAAGACGCCGGGTGGCCCTCTGTGGGGGAGGGCCACTCGGCCTTTTTCATGCCGTGAGCTGGGTATGCGTCCGCGACATGGTGACTCAATCAGGTTTGTCCGCAGGGCAGTTGGGGCCCTCGGGGCGGCTGTTGCGGTTCGCCGCCGCACCGTATTAGTCGTCCGTTAGCGGAACGCCAACTCGCTCTTCGAAGCTGGTTGTCGTCCGGGAGCGAGACGACAGAACCACAGCAACGGGAGTACCGATGAACACCGCCACCGTCACCAACCGACTCCGCGGCCGCGCCGGCCGCCGCGTCGCCGCCGCCCTCGTCGCCGCCGCGGCACTGGGCCTCGGGGCCACGGCCTGCGGGCCGGAGGACGGGTCGACGGGTGCCGCCGGCCCCTCCGCCTCCTCGCCCGCCGCCGACGGCCAGGGCGCCTCGGGCCAGTCCCCGGCCGGCAACTCCGATGCGCAGGGCCAGAACGGCGGCGCGTCCGCGGGGCACTCCACCGGCGGCGGCGCGGGCACCGGCACGCACTCCGCGACCGGCGGTTCCGGCTCGACCGGCGGTTCCGGCTCCACCGGCGCTTCCGAGGGCACCGGGGGCGGCTCCGCCCACGCGGGCAACGAGGAACTGATCGTCGGCAAGATGACGTACGTCGCGCCCGGCAAGCTGATGGTCAAGCCCGAGGGCGGCGGCAAGGGTCAGCAGTTCCTGGTCGCCAACGCCACGAGGATCCTCGGCGCGGCCGCGATCTGCGGCGACGCCTCGGGCCACGTCACGATCGGCAAGGACGGCTACGGCACCAAGAAGTGCTCCGTGGACCAGCTGGAGCAGGCCGCGAAGACCGGCGCCGTGACCGTCCGCGTCTCCATGGACCGCGTGTCCCAGGGCGCCGACACCGTCGAGGAGAAGTACCACCCGTAAGTCACCGCATCCCGGCGCGCGCCCGGTGGGCTTCCTGCCCCCGGGCGCGCCGGCGTTCTCGGCCGCGGGCCGGCTACGCGTCGCCCGCCGCCCGGGTGTTGGGGACGTGGAGGCGGTCCCAGGTCACGCGGCCCGGGACGCCGTCGGCGTCCTTGCCGTGGAAGCCGAGCTTGCGCTGCCAGGAGGCGTAGGACTTGCGGTGGGCCTCGTTCCATTCCGGGGCGGGGCCGTGGCGGTAGTGGTCGCAGCCCTCGGCGACGAGGCGTTGCGCCATCGCCGCGAGCACCGGGCTGCGGGCGCCGGAGCGGAAGAACTGGGCGCCGGGGAAGGGCTCGTAGGGCGGGTGCTGCGGCATGGGCGGGGCGGGTGGGGTCCGGGCGTCGTCGCCACCGGCACCGCCACCGGCACCGCCACCGGCACCGGCACCGGCATCGCCACCGGCACTGTCGCCCGGCGGGCCGGTCCCGTCTCCGGTGCCGTCGGGCCGCCCCTGGGCGTCCGGGGACGCCGGGCCCTCCGGGGGGGCGGGACAGCCGGGCCGCGATGCGGGCGCGCAATGCGTCCATCGTGAAGCCGCGCGGGTCGATCTTCCCCGGCTGCCACTCCAGGTGCCCGATCACCGACCGCTCGCCCCAGCCGTGTGCCCGGCAGATCGCCGCCGAGGCCCGCTCCACCGCCAGCAGCTGCGGCTCGGGCCAGGGGTCTTGGCCGTCGCCGAGGTTGATGCACTCGAAGCCGTAGAAGTGGCGGTTGCCGTCGGTGTCGGCGAGCTCGTCCTTCGGGAGCTCCTCCTCGTCGATGACCGCCTGGAGGACGTTGCGGTCGCCGAGCCCGGCGTGGTTGGCGCGGCCGTTGCCGACCAGGTGCACCTCGCCGGCCTTGTCGATCACGCCGTGGCAGAGCGGCCCCGGCAGGTCCGGGCGCCCGTCGTAGCAGACGTCCACCGAGGCGTCGGTGCCCTCGGTGGCGGTGTGGTGCACGACCACGCCGTGCATCGGGCCCCAGGGGCCCTTGGTGTTGCGGTTGTGCCGGCGCCAGTCGCGGATCTCGTGGACGACCAGCCCCTCCGCGCGCAGCGCCGCCAGCAGCTGGCTTCCGGTCAGGGGGGTCGCCATCAGCCCGCCTCCCCGGCCTCGTCCACCTGCGCCTCGGCCTCCGCGGTGGTCTGCGACCGGGACCGCGCCGGGCCGGCGCCGCCGTCGCTCGTGGTCGACAGCGTCCCGGGAGCGTCCGCGCCGGCGGTGTCCGCGGCGCCCGCCGCGTTCGGGGCCGCGTCGCCCGCCGCCGGGATGTCGGCCGCCAGCGGGCGGAACGCCAACCGCAGGTCGGGAACCGCCTGTTCGCCGTGCACCCAGGCCAGCGGCGCGTAGTGCACGACGACGCCCAACGGGTGCTGGAGCAGCGGACGGCGTGCCGGGTCGGTGGGCCACTCGACGCCGCCGGTGGCGGTGCGGGCCGGGACCAGCCAGAAGTCGCCGGTGCGGTAGGTGCCGCCGGCCTCGAAGTACACCTCGACGCCGTCCTCCAGCGGCAGCCAGCCGCCCTCCTCGACCGGCACCGCGCCGTGCCGCAGCCGCCCCGGGCGGTCGCCGCGCCGCACCGTCTTCCGCCCGCCCTCCTGGTGGTCCCAGCGGCGCAGGAACGGATGGAGCTCGGGCCGCCGGCCCACGCCGGGCGCCGGTTCGTCGGAGAGCCGCACCCGGCGGCCGGGCAGGTCGACCTCCTCCACCCGCAGCAGCGGGGCCGCCTCGCCCCGGCTGGCGTAGCCGGTGTCCACGCACTCGACCAGGTCGCCGACCTGGAGCGACAGCGCGTCGTCGCCGCCCAGGGAGGCCAACTCCGCCCAGGTGCCGTCGAGGTCGTCGATCGCGAAGGTGACCGAGCCGTTCTCCCGGGACCACTTGAACGTGGCGTCCTTCGCGGCGCCGCCGTCGTGCACCTCGACGCGGTACAGCTGGTTCTCGGGGCCGCGGTAGCGGGCGTCGGGGGCGACCAGGCAGGGGTCGTCGTCGGCGTGGTCGGGGCGCTCGCTGCGCGCCGCCAGCCGGCAGGCCGGGGCGGCGGCCTGCTGCGCCCACCGGCCGAACGCGGTGCGGATCTCGTCGGCCGGCGGGTTGTCGCCGTCCAGGCCCAGCGCGGACGCCGGCAGCGGCAGCACCTGCCACACCACCTTCGTGCGGGCCGCGGTGTCCGGCAGCGCGGCGCCCAGCGCCACCTCGCGCAGCGCCGGGTCCTCGGCGGCGGTGACCAGCCGCTCCCACACCTTCAGGTAGACCAGGTAGGGGAACTGGGAGGGCAGCCGGTCGCCGGGGCGTTCCGGGTCGCGGAAGGCGTCCGGCTGGTCCCAGTACGTCCACGTCCCGGCGGCGGGCCCGGCCGGGGCGTCCGCGGCGTCCGGGTCGGCCGGCTCCGCGCCCTCCTTGTGGCCGGCGGCCGGTACCGGTGTGCCGGGTTGCGGGCGGGTGGCGTCGCACCCGATCCCGTCGACGTAGTAGCGGCCGCCGCCGATGACCAGGTCGTCCAACTCGTGCGGACCGCCGCGCAGTTCGATCTTGAATCCGGTGGCGCCGTGCGGTCCGCCGTGCGGCCCGATCAGGTCGGCGGCCAGGGTGCGGGCCTGGAACAGCTGGATCGCGGCCTGCTCGTTGGCGTCGGCGTCCAGCTGGACCCGGCCCTGCTGCGCCACCACGGCGGAGTAGTGGCGCTCCGGCCGGTAGGTGATGCGGGAGAGGTCAGCGTGCATGGAAGGGGTCCCCCTCGTACGGAAGCTCGGGCGGTCGGTGGTGGGCGGTGGTGGTGCGCGACGGGCGCGCCCCGGGCGGGCGGCCGGACGGCGGGCTGGCTGGTCGGCGGCTCACGTCACGCACACGATCCCCGCGTCGGTGCCCGCCGGGGTGTACTCCGCGAGCCGGGCCCGCAGGCTGTCGGTGCGCTGCGGCAGGTAGCGGTCGTGGTACGCGCCCAGTTCCGCGCCGTCCTCCGCGCCGCGGACCAGCTCCGCGGCGCAGCCCGCCGCCAACTGCCCGTACCACGGCGTCCCGTAGCGCTCGCCGCGCAGCAGGGGCCGCACCCGGGCGGCGTCGGCGGGGCCCACCAGGTCCGGTTGGCAGCGGTACCGGCGCGGGGTCCGCGACCCGGGCGGCAGGTAGCTGAACCGCACGCAGCCCACCCCGCGCCGGGCCACCCGCACCCGCCCGGTGAAGAGGCTGTTCTCGGCGAGCCGCACCGCGTGCACGTGCACCTCGCCGAGGACGGTGGTGCGGTGCACGGACAGCTCCGCGTGCGCGTGGCGGCAGTCGGGCGCCGACAGGGCGGCGCGGTCGGGGCCGGTGGCGTCCAGGATGCTGTCGCGCAGGTGGATCGCCAGCGGGTCGGTGCCGACCTCGTCGCCGATCACCTCGATGGTGCCGAGGATCGTCCGGTCGATCTCCACGCAGGCCGTGGTGCGGTCCAGGACCAGGCTGGGTTCCTCGGGGGAGGCCGGATGGCACTCCGGCTCCAGCGACCAGCCCGGTACGAGGGTGCAGTGCCGCAGCACCAGGGAGCCGAGCGGGCCGCTGACGTTGAGGCCGCGGCCGGCGACCAGCAGCCCGTCCAGCACCATGCGCGGCCGCTCGCCCGGTGCGCACTCCGCCTCCACGGCCCGGACGTTGAGGGCGTCCGGCCGGTTGCTGTACCAGTCCAGCAGCCGGATGACCGGACGGGTGCCCTCGGCGGCGCGCAGTTGGAGCCGGTCGCCCGGCTCCAGGTCGAAGTCCAACTGCTCCTGGTAGGCGCCGCTGTGGACGATCTCGATGACGCCGTCGGGCCCGCACCGGCCGGCCCGCCGGTCGTGCCGCCAGGCCGTGTAGGCGTCCATGATCCGCCGGTACGGGCCGTCGGGGCCGACCCGGTAGACGGCGGCGTCCGGTGGGGTGTCCCGCGCCCCGCCGTCGGCCGGGGGGCGGCCCGGTTCGCTGCGTTCGCGGACGTACTCGCCGCCGCCCAGGTCGTCCCCGAAGCCGTAGTGGTAGTCCACCCACACGCCCTGCCGCGGCGCGGACCGGGCGCCGAACGCGATCCGTCCCCGCTCCGGGTCGACGGCGACCTGCCCGCGCCTGGGCCGGTAGCGCCACTCGCCCAGGTCGGCGACGACGACGTCGGCGAGCGGGACCGGACGGTCCGCGCCGTCCGTGCGGATCACGAAGCTCTTGCCCGGCCCGTAGTAGTCCGCGAGGCGGTCGTGCAGCTGCCGGCGGGTGATCAGCGCGGGGACGTTGTCGACCGTGGCGAGGTGGGTCGCCGACGGCTCCGGCTCCGGGCGGGTCAGCAGCGGGGTGTCGTTGCCCAGGATGGAGAAGGTGTAGAGGTTGCGGGCCCGGTCGACGCAGTACGCCGGCGCCCGGGTCACGGAGTACGGCTTGAGTCGCCAGACGAACAGGCCCACCCCGGCCGGCGCGCAGCCGCCCTGCGCGCGGCGGGAGGCGGCCCGGCGCACGTCGACCGAGCGGGCGAGGGTGCCGAACGGCCCGCCGGCCAGGTCCAGCGCCGCGCCGTCCCGGACGTCCACCAGCCGGCCGCGCCCGCGCCGCACCGCGTCGGCGGCCTCGGTGGCCGCCCCGTAGAGCCGCACCGGCTGGTGGTGCGCGACCAGCCGGGAGAGCTCCACCGCCCGCGCCGGCCAGCCCGCCACGCCCTCGGACAGCTCCTCCAGCAGCGCCAGGGTGCCCTTGCGCCGCCGGTTGGCGACGGTGGCGGCCACGTCGCGGCGCGGCGCCAGCGCCTCGGCCAGCCGCCGCCGCGAGGAGTCCGGCAGTCCGCCGTCGCGCAGGCCGGTGGCGAGCACCCGCTCGTACCCCGGCAGCGGCCGGTAGCCCACCAGGTCGCCCAGGTAGGGCAGGACCCATGCGTCGGCGGTCTCCACGAACCAGTCGTCGTACTGCTGGGCGACGCCGTCCCGGACCCGGTCCACCTGCTCGGCGATCACCGCCAGCAGTGCCCGCAGGGGCTCGCCGCGCGCGGGGTCCTCGGCGTCCCGCAGCCGGTGCCAGTGCGGGAGCAGCTCCGCGAGCCCGTCCGGCTCCCTGTTGGTGGTCATCGGATCTCCTCGGTCAGGATCAGCGTGTCCGCGACCCGCGGCGAGAACAGCGCGAGCTGGGCCGGCCGGATGCCGCGGAAGACGCAGACCGCGCGGCCCTCGGGCAGCGGCCGGGTGTCGGTGAGGTCGGGGTTGAGGCGCAGGAGTTCGGCCAGCGGGATGCCGTACCGGGCGGCGACGGCGGTCAGGGTCTCGCCGCCGTGCGTGGTGACCTCGTGGATCCGCTCGTCGAAACGGGCGAGCCGGGCCGGCACCGACGTGCGCGGGTAGTCGGTCAACTCCTTTGTGAGATCGGCGAGTTCGGTGGTGGTGACGGAGGCCGGGACGCCGGTGAAGGCGTCCACGTCCACGTAGTCCACGCCGGGCACCGCCTGCGCGGCGGCCAGCACCTCCGACAACCGGGCCGGCTGGCCCAGTTCCCGCCCGTCGTAGCCGAGGCGGGCCAGCAGCGCCTGCCGGACCCGCGGCTCCACCAGCGACCAGGCGTGGTCCGGGGCGACCTTCACCTTCGCCGCGCACAGCAGCAGCACCGGCTCCCGGACGTCCACCCGCACCGGCAGCCGGCCGTCCCCGTACTCCGCCAGCGACGCCCGCAGCGCCCGCAGCACCTCCGCGTCCGGTGCGAGGGGGATGTCGTCGACGCCGGCGACCGTCACGTGCAGCACCTGCCGCCGCCCGTCGAACACCTCGCGGGCCGCGGCCCGGCCGATGCCCGCCCGGGAGCGCGCGAAGTCCTCGTAGTCGGCCAGGGACACCAGCCGGTCCAGCGCGGAGACCGCCAGCGGGACGGTGCGCCGGGTCAGTGCCGGGCCGTCCGCGTCGGCGCCGCCGGTGGCCGGCTGCGGGTTGGTGACGCCGGTGACGCCGAGCGGGCGGGTGACGGCCTGGGTGATCCGGTCCGCCGCGACGTTGGCGGCCCGGCCGGTCCCGAAGCGGTAGCGGGCCCGCACGTTGTCGTGACCGGTCGGCAGCCGGGCGCCGTGCACCCCGTCGCCGAAGGTCACCGTCGTGCGGCCGCCGCCGGCGCCGCTCGAACCGGTGACGTAGACCCGCTCGTCGGGGCCGCGGCCGGCCAGGCTGTCCACCGGGTGCCAGCGCAGCCCGTCCACCCGGACCTCCAACTGCGCCACGGCCCCCAGGGGGTTGTCGGACGGCAGCCAGGTCAGCGGCGACTGCCAGAGCGCGAACGTCTGGTTGGCGCGCGCCGCGTCGCCGCTGCCGATCGCCTCGTCGCGGCTCTCGCCGTGCGACGCCGGGACGACGTTGCCCTGCACCCGCACCGCGTCCCGCCGGTAGCGGTGCGTCAGTGCGCGGGTCAGGGTCAGTGTGGTGTGCACCCGGTCGCCGGGCAGCGCCGGGTCCAACGTCTGCTCCACGCCCGCGATGACGGCCAGTTCGGTGCCCCGCACCCCCTCCACCCCGGGGATGTCGGTGCGTTCGCCGGAGACGACCAGGTAGCGGCCCGGCCGCAACCCGTCGTACAGCGCGGCGAGTTCCAGCCGGTCGCCGTGCACGTCCTCGCCGACCGGGTCGTCCGCCTGCACCAGGTCCTGGCCGGCGGCGTGCACGGTGGTGTCCCGGATCGCGTCCAGGGTGACGTCGTGCTCGTCCAGCCACGGGTCGGCGAGGGTGAGGACGGTGCCCCGGCCGGTGATGCCGTACTGGGTGTGCACCGCGGTGCGGACCGCGGTGACCCGGGTGGTGACGAACGCCAGCTTCTTGTCGCCGGGGATGCCGTCCGGGCCGTCCGCGCCCTTGCGGGGCCGCTCGACGGCGACCCAACTGCCCACCGTGATCCCGTCGTACACCGCGTCCAGCGCCAGCACCCGCCGGTCGGCCGGCTTCGGGACCGTCGCGATCCCGATCTCCACGCCCGGCGGTTCGCCGCCGGCCGCCACCCGCACCCGCACCTCGTAGCCGTCCTGCGTGACCTGCCGGTGCTCGCCGGGCGCCAACTGCCAGGACTGCGCGGTGCCGTCGTCGACCGAGACGTGGACCCGGCCGTCCTCCGCCGGACGCGAGACGAACACCGTCCGCTCCGGCAGTCCGGCCAGGAGCCGGGCGGTGACCCCCGGCTCCTGCGAGTCCACCGGGCGGCGACCCAGCCAGCTCAGGTCGTGGTCCTGGCCGGTGCGGGTGTGCAGTTCGACCCGGCCGGGGCCGAGCGCGAAGGCGGTGTCGGCGGGCAGGTTCTCCGCCCGCTGGTCCGTGCTGCCGGTCTCGGCGTGCTGGAACTCCGCCCGCACCGGGGCCTTCCCCGCGGTGTCGAACACCACCCGCACCGTGGTCAGCGCGGCCCCCGTCAGCGGCCAGTCCGCGGTCCGGATGACCCGCCCCCGGTCGTCCTGCACCGACTTCAGCGGCGCCGTCGCACCGAACGGGGTGGCGGTGACCCGCATGGTGAGGACGGCGCGCAGCACCGGCTGGGCGGGAACGGCGGAGCCGTCGCCGCCGGCCGGGGCGGCCGCCCGCCGCCACGCCGGGTAGAGGCCGTCGCCGACCCGCGGGTCCAGGGCGGCCAGCAGCCGCGCGCCCAGGTCCGCACCGGCACCGAACGCCCGCTGCGGGTCGCCGGCCGCGTCCCGGTCGGCGGTCGGCGGGCGGACCACCCGGGTGCGCAGCGCCGGCAGCACGGCGGCGAGGGCCGAGAGGGCGGTGGGCACCGCGGTGCCCTGGCCGGTGGCCGCCGGGTCCTCGGCGGCGGCCGGCGGCGCGGCGGGCGCCGGCTCTCCCGGTGCCGGTTCTTCGGGCGGCTCCCCGCCCAGCTGGTCGGCCCGTCGCGCCAGTTCACCGACGACCGCCTGGAGCTCCTCGAACCACGCGACGACCTCCGGATAGCCGGCCGCCACCGCCTGCGCCTCCGCCAGCCGCTCGTGCGGGCCGGCCAGCCGCGCGGTGAACGCGGCCGGGTCGGCGATGCCGTCCAGGTCCTTGCGCAGCGGCGCCAGCACCTGCGCGTCGAAGTCGGCGACGAACCGGCTGACCGGGCGGGGGTTGGGAGCCTGCGGGGTGGCCGGCGGCGGGTAGTCCGGATCGTCCGGGTCCACCGACGCGGGGGGTTCGGTGATCCACGCCCGCAGTTCGGTGACCAGCTCCGGCAGCGACGCCGGTGCCGCCTTGGGCAGCCCCAGCGCGGTGACGTCCCGGGTGCGGTCCGGCCGCACCGACGCCACCGGCAGCAGCACCCGCTGCGCACCGAAGTCGAACAGCAGCCGGTCGCCGACGGCCACCCCGGTGGACGTGCCCGCGACCAGCAGTTCCGGGCGGGTCCGCAGGGCGTCCGCGGTCAGCAGCGCCGGCCGGCGGTGCCGCACCGCGAGTTCGTTCCACGCCGACCGCGCGGTCAGGTCCTCGTCGGTCTCGAAGGTCTGCGACTCCTCGTCCGAGCCGGCCGGCACGCTGTGGCTGCGCGCCCCGCGCGGGATGACCACCGGCAGGTCGCCGGCGCGCGGGTCGCGGTCCAGGGTGTAGGCGAGGTGGGTGTCGGCGGCGACCCCCGGCCGCGGCTGGTGCCCCACCAGCCGGCCCAGCAGCGCCAGCGAACGGTGCTCGTTGGCGGTTCGCAGGTACCCCTCGTCGGCGATCCGCTCGCCGTGGAACGTCAGCAGGTCGCCGAGGACCGCCCAGGCGTCCAGCAGCCCGACGGACGGGTCGTCGGGGGTGCGGACGGTCAGCCCGCGCAGCGCCGGGTAGGCCGGTGAGGCCAGCCGGTCCAGCATCGCCGCCAGGAACGAACCGTGGTCGCCGACCCGGTAGTCGAGGGCGCGGCGGCCCGGCGGGTTGTAGGGCGCGGGGTCGGCGCGGCGCTCGTCGTGCCCGCCGCCCGCCGCCTCCGTCCCCGTGCAGCCGCAGCCGCAGCCCGTCGTCTGGTGCTCCGTCATCGCCCACCCCCGAGCTCGATGACCAGCCGGCCGTTCTCGGGCCGGTCCGGGTCGTTGTCGCAGCGGGCGATCTCCAGCGGCCCCAGCCGCAGCACCCCCGCCTGTCGTTCCCCCCGGTCCGCGTGGAACATCCGCTGCAACCGGGTCACCGCCACACTGCGGACGCCCGGCACCGCCGCGGCCAGGGCCACCAGCCGGCTCAGCCGGACCGGCTCCCCGAACGTCAGCGCGTCCGGGTGGAAGAAGCCCAGCCGGCCGCCGGACAGCGCCCGGTCGCCCAGCACCCGGTACAACTCGGCCAGGATCTGCCCGTGTTGGTGACCGGGCTCGGCGCAGACCTCCAGCGCCACGTCCAGCGGCACCCGGCGCGCCGGCCGCACCACCAGGTCGTGCCCGATCCGGCGGTAGACCTCCAGCGCGTGGCCGACCGCGTCCAGCAGGGCCGGCGACGGATCCTCGGTGCCGTACGCGTCGACGGCGACGTGCGCCTCCTGGACGCTGCCGGTCCAACGGATCTCCGCCGCCGCCCGCTGCACGCCCGGCAGCCCGCCGGCCAGCGCCGCGTAGTCCTCCGCGGTGACCGCCCGCAGCCGACTCCGCCGCAGGTCCAACGGCGCCAACTGCCGTACCTGCTCCAGCGGTTCGGGCTCCACCCCGCCCACCGCTGGCAGCGGGTTGCGGACCCCGGCCACCGGCAGCGGCGCCCCGGCCTCCGACTCCTGCGGGTCGCGTCGCAGCACCAGGTGGCCGATCGCCTCGGCACCGACGTTCCCGGCCGTGCCGCCGCCGATCCGGTAGTGGACGGCGAGCCGGCTGCCCGGCGTCGGCCGGGCCCCGTGGTGCCCGTCGCCGAACCGCAGCGCCAGCCGCCCGTCGTCCTCCAGCTCCCCCACGACGTGCCGGTCGCGGGCGCCGCTGCCCAACAGGTCACGGCGCGGGCGCCAAAGGGCGCCGGACTCCGCGCCGGCGCCGTCGGGGCCGCCGTCGGCGCCGGTGAGCTCCCGGAGGCGGAGCGCCGGCAGGGCCTCGCGGGGGTCCTGGAGGACGGCGGCGGCCGGGCCGTGCAGCACCGGCTCGTCCGGGTGCAGCCCGGTCGCGTACGCCGGCCCCCAGGTCTGCGCGACCTCCCACGCCGTCCGCCCGTCCAGCACCGTCCCGGCCCGGGCACGCGCCGTGAGCACCGCCAGCCGGCGCAGCTTGCCGTCCAGCAGGCGCGGGCTGCGGTGCAGCAGCTCCCGCAGCGCCCGCACCGGATGCCGGGCCAGCTCCAGCCGTTCCAGCACGTCGAGTCCGAACAGCACGGTCAGTTCGGCGGTCTCCGCCTCACTCAGCCCGTCCCGGTCCCGGGCGCTGCGCCACAGCTCCACCAGTCGCTCCCGCGCCCGCCCCGGGATCGCCGCGAGCCGCTCCGCCTGCCCGGCCGCGACGTGCCGCGGCTGCGGGAACGGCACCGCCTGGACGACCGGCGCGCGGCCCACCACCGGCCGGAAGCGCGGCACGATCCCCGGGTACACCGACTGCGCGAGCAGCGTCCGCAACGCCGCGGCCTGCGCGTACGCGGTCCCCGGCAGCACCCTTTCGGCGCGCAGCCCGGCGGACTCCAGCCCGATGCCGGCCCGCTCGGCGGCCTCCGCGCCGACCGCGGTGCACAGCCGCCGGACGTCGTCGGGGGACAGCTCCCGGCCGCCCTGGGCCCGATCGATCAGGTCGTCGAGGAGCTGCGCGACCTCGTTGCCGCCGTGTCCGCCGTCCCAGCAGCCGAACGCCGGCGGGTCGCAGGACGCCAGCACGGCGGGCACGGGCGGCACGGTGACGGTCTCCGGCACGTGCCCGTCACCCCCCGCCCCGTCCCCGTCCCCGTCGCCGTTGCCGCCCCCGTCCCCGTCGCCGTCGCCGTCGCCGTCCCCGTCCAGGGTCTGCCCGTGGTCCACCAGCACCACGTTGCCGCGCGCCACGCTCACGTCCGCCACGGGTGCGCAGTGGCGCCCGCCCCGCGTCGTCAGCCGCAACGGGAACGCCAGCGCGTCCTCGTCGGCCCAGGTGACCTCCAGGACCGGTTGCCCGACGAGCTCGTCGACGGCCGGGGTGACGGACGCCAGCCGCACCACCTGCCGGTGCGTGGGGTCCTGATCGCCGGGCGTCCCGGTCCGCGGCCCCTTGACCTCTTCGAGGAGCAGCAGGTCACCGGGGGCCAGCGCCAACTCCCGCCGTCCGCACTCCTCGTCGGCCCAGGCGTCGGTGAGGGTGGCGGCGGTGGCCCCCGCCGGCAGCCCGCAGACCTCCCCGCCCCACGTCCACAGCCGGATCGCGTGGTGCTGGGGGAGCAGTTCCAGCGGCGCCCGGCGCACCACCGGCTCGAACACCTCCAGCGACCCGCGCTCGGCCAGCACCGCCAGCTCCCGGTCGTCGATCACCGACCCGAGCTCCGGCCGTTCCCGCGGACCGTACGAGCGGTAGTCGACGGCGGCGAACCGGAAGGTCCCCGGCAGCAGCGTCAGCGGCGCCACCACCTGGACCGTCACGAACGCCCGGGCCGTGCAGCCGTCGTGCATCGGGTAGTCGATCAGCCGCACGTGGCGCCGGACCGACACCCGGCGCCGCGCGGTGTCCAGGTACGCCTCGGTGGCCACCGCGTCCTGCTGGTAGCTGATCTGGTCGGCGGTGTGGGCGAGCAACTCGACCAGCGTCGTGCCGAGGTCCGCCGGATTGCGCTCCACCCACTGGGGCGTCGTCAGCCGCAGCCGGTCCAGGACGACCTGCCGCAGGGTGTCGTAGTCCCGGGCCGTGTAGTCGATGACGGGCGCGGCGGCGCGGAAGGCGTCCGGCAGCCGCCCCCCGTCGCCCGCTCCGGCACCGTCGTCGTCCACGCAGTCGAACGGCGTCGGGCAGTTCGGCCGGAACGAGAACTCCGCCGAGAAGTACCGCTGGTCGAACCCGGGGAACGGCTCGGTGCCCGGCCGCCCGTAGGGGTCGGTCTCCACCACCGACAACCGGTAGGACGAGAAGTCACCGGCCCGGTCCAGCAGCACCACCAGCCGGTCGTCCAGCTCGGGGTCCTCCTCCCGCTCGACCGTGGTCTCCAGCGCCTCGATGCCGGTGATCCGCCGCCCGCCGTCGATCCGGACGTTCTCCGGACGCAGCCCGTGCGGCGCCTTCCCCAGGAAGGTGACGGTCAGCGTCCGCCCGTCCTCGCCGACCTCCACCGCGTCCACGCCGTTGCGCCGCGCCTGCCGGATCCGCTCCCGCCGTCCGGTCCCGAACGTGCCGCCGACCGTCATTCCGCCCCCCGCCCCTCGAACACCTCGTCGCGGCGGCTGGCGGTGGCGCGCACCACGTACTGCAGCGACACCCGCACCACGTTCTCCTCGCTCGTCACGTCCAGCGACTCCACCTCGATCAACTCGCCCAGCCAGCGCTGCAACGCCGCCTGCACGGAGAGCTCGATGGCGGAGGCCAACTCCGGGCTGTTCGGCGTGAAGACCAGGTCCAGCAGCCCGCAGCCGAAGTCGGGCCGCATCACCCGCTCGCCGGGACTGGTGAACAGCAACTGCTCGACCAGGTCCCGCACGTGCGCGTCGTACCGGGCGTGCGCGGTCCGCCCGCGCCGGTCCACGCGGTACGGAAAGGCGAGGTCCGTGCGCGACACGTGCCCGGTCCGCCCCGGTTGCGCCCTCATCGGCTCGTCACCCCCTCGGAGCCGCCCGGCCGACCCCCGCCGGCGGACGTCACCACCGGCGGCCCCTGCGGCACCACCGCGGCGCTGAAGCACAGCGCCGCGGTGGTGTCCAGCAGCACCGGCACCCCGTCGACGCACACGCCGCCGCCCCCGCCGTCCGGCGTCCACCGCACACTGGTGCACGGCTGCGGGCGGCCCGCCACGACGTGCGCGCACCCGCTCACCACGAACAGGTCCGCGGCCGTCGCCACCGGCGCGCCGTCGATCAGCACGCCCGCCCCACCGCCGGCCGCGGCCGGCACCACCCGCCCGCCGTGCGGACAGCCGATGGTCATGCCACCGTGCACGAGATTCCCGCTCGCCATCTGCCCTGCCTCCCCCGCTCTCGTCAGCGCTTCTTCTGCACGGTCAACCGACCGTCGTTCAGGTCGACTTGCTCCCCGGTGAGGGAGACGGACGCCCCGAGCCCGTTGTTGAGGTGGACCCCCGTGGCGTCGATCCGCACGTACGCCCCGCCCGGGGCCTGGAGGAGGATGCCCTCGGTCGGCACGTCGGACAGCACGATCTTGTGCTTGCCCGGCGTCTGGATCACCACCGGATGCGCGATCGCCGGATCCCGCTGGGCGTCCTCCGGCAGCTCCTCCCGCCGCCCGTACCAACACCCCACCCACACCGGGAAGCTGGGGTCCCCCTGCTCGAACTCCACCCACACGCCGGCCCCGACCGACGGCACCACCACCTGCCCCGCCTGCTCGCCGCTGAACGGGAAGCACGGCAGGGCCCAGGTCGACACCTCGTCGCCCAGCACGTCCGGGACCTGGACGCGCAACCGGCCCACTCCCATCGGATCGTCGTTCGCCGCCACCCGGCCCCGGAACTTGCCGAGGAAGCGGTTGTTCGGTGCAGCAGCCATGTGCGGCTTCTCTCCTTACGGTCCCCACGTACGGGCATCGGGTGATGGTGCTGGTGCGGGTGATCGGGTGCCGGTGCGGCTAGGGCCGCACGGTGCCGCTGCGGGCGATCAGCCCCTCCCGCGACAGCGTGAAGTTCTGCAGGTACGAGCCGATCCGCAGGTTGTGCGTCACGGACTTCACGTAGTAGTCGCCGTCATAGGTGACCCCGGCACCGCGCACGCCCACCAACTCACGGGGACGCAGCAGGTATCCGTGCCGGGTGACGTCCAACGACCCCGACCCCGAGATCGCGTCGGCACTGGTCGCGGCCCGCCCCAACGCCTCCGCCTTGGCCAGGCCCTCGTCCATCTTCGCCGTCCCGCTCAACGTCTTCCGCTTGAGCGCCGGCGACCCCCGCAGCCCCAACGGCGGCCGCAACGGGCTGATGTCCGGCTGCGCCAACAACGGCGCCCGCCGCGTCACGGGATCCTGGACCCGGGCCTGCGGCTCCTCCCGCGCGGTCCCGTCGTACGCGAACGTCAACTGGTCCACGGTCGAATTGGCGTCCATGTTCACGTTCAGGGCGTGCTGCCGCTGCCCGAGGCGCTGCTCCGGACCCCAGAACGCCGTCGACCGCCCCGGCACCGGCCCCGGCTCCAGGTAGAACGTGTACCCGTTTGCCCGCGCCAGGTCGTTGACGTAGCTCAGGTCCGTGCCCGTCTGGTAGTCGACCCGCACCTGCTCCCGCGGCGGCTGCGGAATCTGCTCCCGGATGATCCGCGCGTCGATCCCGTAATCGGCGTACTGGGACAGGATCCGCTCGACGCGCTGCGAGGGCGCCAGATTCGGATAGCGGTCGGTCCGCTCCTCCAGATCCATCAACAGCGTCAGGTCCTCGCCCGTCACCGTCAGAGTGCTCTGGCCGGGGTGGTTGCTGCTCCCCACCTCCTGCCGCACGATCACCCCGTCCAGCAGCACCACCGGCGTCCCCTTGACCGTCACGGTGACGATCACCCGCGTCTTCGGATCGAAGAACCCCTCCGGCAGCAACCGCTGGACGATCGCGCCCTTCTTCGTCAGGTCGAACGCCAACTGGAAGCCGCTGCGCTCGCCCGCCGTACTGGTGATCTGCGCGGAGAGCAGTGCTTCCACCACCTCCTGAGGGACCAGCCGCGCCAACTTCGGCCCCATGTACAGCGACACGTGCAGGGGACCCCGCCCGATCGGCTCGTCCCCGTCAGCCATGCCGCACCCCCGGCCCACCCAGCCCACCACTGAACCCACCGGGCAACGGCACGGCGATCTCCACCCCCGCCTCCGCAGTCAACTCCCGCGGCTCCAGCACCGGATTGGCATCCGCGATCCGCCACCACTGCCCCGGATCCCCGAAATACCGCTGCCCGAGCTGATCGACCCGCTCCCCACTGCCCACCACATGCGGCACGGCATCGTCGGCCGCCTCCGCGAGCGACGGCAACAACCGCCGCTTCGCATACCGCACTTCGCTCCCGTCGGCCCGCACGTGCACGCCGATCTCGACCCCCGCGTACCGACTGCTCCGCGGATACGGATGCGCCCCCGGCACATCGTCCAACGCACTCTCATACGGCTCGATGCCCACGCCTCAGATCCCCCTCCCCAACCCCAACTGCGCGAACGTCCCGCCCCGCGCCCGCCGTGCCAACTGCTCCTTCTGCGCCAGATGCGCGAGGTACAACGCCGCCCCGGGGTGCCCGGCCGGCAGATCGCTCACCGTCAACACCTTCAACCCGATGCTCAGCGACGCCCGAATCGGATTGAGATTCACATCGAACGCCGACTCGTTGACCGACAACTCCGTCAACCGCACCGGCATCACGCGCTTGCTGCCCCACGTGAACAACGTCAACGGCGTCTCGATGGGACTGATCTCGATCGTCCCCTTCTTGGTCAACTTCGACGCCGCCAACAACTGCGCGGTCGTCGGCTGCACCAACATCTCCAACACCGCCAACTCCGGATGAATCCCCTCCGGCGCCGCCACGTCCAACTGATCCGTGGCATCGATCTCCGCAGTGAACTTCCACGTCTCCTGCGCGGGGCCCTTGAGCCTGAGGGCTTCGTTACGGTCCCCTCCACTCCCGCCTCCGCCGCCCCCGCTGTCGGCCTCACCGCCCGCAGCCTGCGGCGCCACCTGCCGCTCCAACGTGTCCGGATTGAACTGCAACACAATGATCCGCTGCGGAATCCCAAGCTCAGGATCGACCACGACAATTCCGGAACGGATGGGTTTGGGGATGTCGGCGTAGCGGGTCATGTTTCCCCTCCGGTTAGACGACTAGGAACTGCTACGGATTGACACATTTCGAGAATCGAAATCTTCATCCATCGTGTGCGCCCCATGAAATTTCTTGCGGCGGGATGCCGCTTGAAAGGTCTAGGAGAATCTTGTCGATCGCATCACGAATTGTGTACTGATTTGCATCTTCGATGGTGAATGCGACATTGTCCCAGTTACCGTGGAGGACGGACAATCGGTAAACTCCGGTGCGCCCGGGTGGTGCGTACCAGCCGAGATCCAGAACGATAGATTCGGGTGTTGTTCCCCAGTGGTTTTCGAGGAACTCGACGGAGCGCATCGCGAGAATATCTTCCGAGAGGTACGCATCCTTATCCTCGGCTGACAAGTCATCCATCTCTGGAAGTTCCATGAACTTGTTGAATACTGTGCACCATCCGGGTGGGATGCGGAGTGGCATTAGCTGCATCATTTCAGTCCATTTCTAGTCGCGGATGCGAGTGGATCGACGGTTTAACTGCCGTGGTCATTTCTGCCCGGAGCGTGAACGCGGGCTTTCCATTCGCCCACCCTATCTGGCGATCGAAGCGTTTCCAGCCGTAAGTGACTCCCGCTTTCGTGACCCGCTTTCCGGTCAGTAAGGCGTCGCGCTCAAGCCTCTTCACCTCTGCCTCCGTCATGGACGCCATGAACTGGCCAGGTCCGCCGTTCATGCTCGCATTCTTGCGTTCCGATTCGGTCTTTCCCTTCCAGTGCTTCGAATCATACTCACGTGGCGGGATATGCGTGGCATTATCGAGCCTCTTGCGGAATTCCTCTTCGTTTGTTTTGTTTTTCCGGTCCTCGTTCTCTTCTCGTTCCCTCTTCGGGTCGAGCTCGGACCTCTTGTGGCCGGATCCTTCGTACGCATCAAGGAGTCCGTCTAGGGCTTTCCTCTCCTCTTCCCGCAGCTCGGCTAGTTCGGCGTCCTTGTCGGCGTGCGCGGTTTCTCTCGCCTGGCGGGCTATTTGTTCGAGTAGGGATTTCTTTGCCGGATCGTGAACCCCCTCTCGTTCCAGGCGCTCAAGGGCTTGGGTTGCTCTCCTGTGCACCTCTTCTGGGTCGGTCCTGTCAGGGGCCTTCTTGGGGGCGCTCGGACTGTAGGCGTTGCCGTCTGAATTTTCGCCCTTCGGGCCTTTTGCCTTCGGGTTTAGTGTTCCGACTACTTCGAATTTCGGCGAGCCCTCAGATGCCAGACTAGATAGTCGGTACCACATCTTCATGGCGCCAAGGGCCGCCCGGAAGGCGAATTGTGGTATGCCTTTCTTGAGTGGTGCTTCGAGCGCCTTCGTTACGCGCGACATGGCATTATTCACGCGCTTCTGCTTTGATTCCTTGGGTTCTTCTTTCTTTTTTCGGGTATCGCGCTGACTCTTCTTCTGTTCGATTCTTCGTGTCTTGCTTTTATGCAGCTGCTCCCGCTTCTTCCTGAAGAAGTCGCGGGCCTTCTTGGCGCTGTTCTTCAGGGCCTTGCCCAGCTTGGACTTGCGGAGTTTCTTGCCCAGGGACTTGCCGGCGTTGCGGACCTTCTTGAGGGCGGACTTGACCTTGCCCTTGATCTTTTTGAGGGCGCGGCCCAGCGGGGAAGTGGGTTTGCGGGGCCTGGTGCGCTTGGGGGCCTCGGTTTCCTTTTTCTTCTTGGGGGTTTCGGGCTTCTTGTCGGGCTTGGGTTCGGGCTTGTGCTCCGGGGGCTTCTCCTCGTGGTCCTTCTTGGGGGTCTTGGCGCCCGGTTCCTCCTGGGTGGGCTTCTTCGGGGTGGGGGTGTGCTCGTTCTCCGGCTTCTTGGGGTCCGGGTGCTTCTTCGGGTCCTCGGCGTCGCGTTCGCGTTTGGCGGCGTCTTCTTCGCGGCGGCGGTCGCGTTCCTTGTCGGGGGTGCGGCTGGTGGGGCGGTCGTGGGAGGTGGCGGGGCCCTTGGAGCCGGGGTGGGTGGTGGGGTGGTGTTCGGTGGAGGCGCCGGGGCGGGTGGGGACCTTGGGGCCCTTCGGCTTGGTGGGGCCGGTGGGTTTGCGGAGGGCCTGGGTGGCCTTGCGGACGGCGCCGCGGGCGCGGTTGACGGCGTTGCCGGCGGCCTTGCGGGCGCCCTTGCCGGTCTTCTTCAGGCCCTTCATGATCTTTTGGGCGATGCCCTTGAGGCGGTTGCCGACGCCCTTCGCGGCCCGGCCGAGGCGGGCCAGGAGGAGGTTGATGATGAGTTCGAGGAGGGCGACGACGCCGGCGGCGACGGCTTCGGCGAAGAGGCAGGCGGCCGGGCCGGACTTCACGGCCTTGAGGAAGGCGAAGAACTTGCCGAAGGCGGAGAGGATCGCGCTGATCGACTGCCACGCGGCCATCAGGCCCTGAACGATGGTGAGGATCGCGCCGGCCGCCGGGATGATCATCGAGACGACCTTCTCGATGACGAGTTGGGCGATCATCATCGGGAGGGCGGCGATCACCGCGTCCCAGGCCATCTTGCCGATCTGCTTCAAGGACATGCAGCCCTTGATCAGGACGTTGATGACGGCCTTGCCGAGGCCGAGGATGCCTTCGACCTTGGTGTCGAACCACTGCGCTACCGCGGTCTTGATGGCGCCCCAGAGGTGTTCCTGGATGCCGGTCTTGGCGGCGCTGCCGGCCTTGGAGAGCCAGCCGCCGGGGTCCGGGGCGATGTCCGCGACGAGGGCGGCGAACTGGCCGAGGGCCTGGATCGCGGCCTCGGCGAACTTGAGGGCGCCGACGATGGCGTCGCGGAAGATCTTGATGGCCGCTTTGAGGCCCGCCTCCAGGACGTTGAGGAGCGCGTTGAGGCCGGCGGCGAGTGCGTCGAGGAGGTCGTTGACGGCCTTCTTGAGGCCGTCGGCGAGCTTGTTGACGGTGGCGATCGCCTTGTCACGCAGGTCGTTGATGGCCTTGCGGAACCTGTCGCGGAGTTCCGGGAACGCGGCCAGCAGCACGTCGCCGATGGCGATGAGCGCGTCCGCGACCGCGTTGATGGCCTTGACGGCGAAGTCGCGGACCGCGTCGATCGCCTTGTTCGCCCACTCCTTGAAGGTGTCGATGACACTGTTGATCGCCTTGCGGGCCTCGTCGAAGATCTTGGTGACGGCGTCCAGGAGGTCCTTGAAGAAGTCGGCGACGGCATCGACGATCTTGCCGAAGAGGCTGTCGGAATCCTTCTTCTTCTCGTCCTTCTTCTTCTTGGCGTCCTTGTCCGCCTCATCGGCCTTGGTGTTGATGTCCTTGTTGTCGCTGTTCTTTCGGTCGTCCACCTCCTTGTCCTTGGTGTCGCGTTCCTTGGTGATCTTGTCGTTGCCGTCCTTGTGCTCCTTCTCGGTGTCCTTGTCGGCGTCCTCGATCTTCTTGTCCTGCTCGTCGCGCCAGTTCTGACGCTCCGTCTTGGACTGATCGGCCACCCGGCCGCGCTCCGCCGTCTGCTGCTCGGTGTTGCGCGCGACCTCGTTGTCGATCTGCTGCTGCTTCTCCTGCTTGGCCTTCTGCTCGCCCTGTTGCTGTTCCTTCTCCTTGGTGGCCACCTGAGTGCCGGCCTGGCCGGTGGCGCTCTTGATCTCGCCGCCACGCTCCTGCTTGGCCACCGCCCCGGCGCCGGGCTTCGGTGCACCACCGGCCGCCGCGCCCGCGCCGCCCCCCGCACCGGCCCGACCGCCCTGGGCCTTCCCCTGGAGTTCCTCCTGGGGCGCATCGGGGTAGATCTTGTCCTCACCCAGCGACTTGGACGCGTCCGACCGCCCGGTGTCCTGGATCTTGCCCTGCTTCTCCTTGAGCTTCTCCGCCTGCTTGTCCGTGCGCTGCGGGTCGCTGTCCCCCTCCAGCTTGATCTTGGGGGCCGGACCGACGGTCTTGTTGTGCAGCTCGGGGTCGCTGGTCGGAACCTGGTCCGCGGCCGCCGCCACGCTCTTGGCGTCGTCCGACGTGAGCTTGCCGTCCTTCGAGGGCGGCACGTGCGGCGTCGGGATGTTGTCGGTCGGCTTGGCACCCTCGGCCTTCTCGCTGCCCTTGGCCCGTTGCTTCTCGCCCTGCTCCTCCGGGCCGAGCCGCTCCAACTGGCCGGTGACCGGGGTCTCCGGGGCCTGTTCCTCCGGCTTCCCGTGCAGGGTCTGCGGTGCCCCCGAAGGCCGTTCCCGCTTCGGCGGATTGGCGTCGAGCCGCTGCTGCTCGTCGTTGACCTTCTTGTCCGCCGCGCCGTCCAGCCCGGGCAGTGCCTCCTGCGCCTGGTCCGGAGCGAGCTGACCGACGGTGTTCAGCGCCGCCTTGGGGTCCTGCGCCGAGACGTCCGGAGCCTTCTCCTTCTTCTCCTCGGCGGCCTTCGCACCCCCGCCGCCCCCGCCGCAACCCCCGCCGCCGTCCTCCTTCTCGGCGGCCGGTGCCGGCGGCGCGCAGCCCCCGCCGTCCTTCTCCAGCGAGGCGTCCGGTTGGGCCTTCGCCCCCTCGGGCGCGGGCGCGCCCATCTTGCCGGGACTGTCGGCCTGTTGGGACGCCGGACCGACCGCGGCCTGGGCGACGGAGGGTGCGCCGCCGGGGCCGGCGGCGGCTGACGGCGCCGGGGCCGGCTCGGTGCCGCCCACCGCGCCGCCGGGCGCCGCACCGGGCCCCGACTCCTTCGGTACCGCGCTCTTGGCGCCCGGCGCGTCCCGTTCGGCCCGCACGGGCTCGGCACCCCGGCGCGCAGCGGGGGACGGACGCCGGTCCTCGGCCGGCGTCCGGTCGGTGTGCGCACCGGCGGGTGGGGCCGAAGCGGAGGCCGATGACGCGGACGAGTCCCCGCCCGCGCTCGCCGAGCCGTCCGACGGGACCCCGGCCGGCTTCCCGGCCGCCGCGCCCTCCGGTTGCTCCTGCGCCTGACGCTTCTCCTCCTGGGCGTCCTGCTCCTTCTTCTCCGTCTGCTCGTCCTGGGCCTCCTTGGCGTCCGGCGCCTCCTCGCCGGTGCCGCCCTCCGCGTCGCGGTCCGCGTCCTTGTCGTCGGCGTCCTGCTTGGCCTGGCGGGCGCCGTCCTCGTCCTGGTCCTGGGTCTGGTCCGGATCCCGTTTCTCCTCGGCCTCCGGCTCCTGGGCCTGCCGGTCCTCGGCCTCCGGGTCCGGCCCGACCTCCTGCTCGACCGGCATCGAGGGCTGGAGGTCCTTCTCGGTGCGGTCCCCGGCCTCCGCGGCCGGCCCGTGCTCCGGCTGCGGCGCCTCGCCCTCGACCGGGCCCAGCTCCGCACCCGGCGGCTTGGTCTCGGCCTCCGGCTCGTCCTCGTGCTCCTCGTCGTCCGCCGCGTTCTCGCGCTCCTGCTGGACCTGCTCGGCCTTGGTGGGCGGGGGAGTGGGGAACGTCGGCAGCGCGGCGTCGGGATGCTCGGCGGTCGGTACGGACGAGACGTCCAGGTCGGCGTCGGGGAGGAAGTCCTCCGGTTTCAGCGCGGCCTCGCCCGGGCCCGCGCCGCCCTTGGCCGCTGCGCCGGCGTCCCCGCTCGCGCTGATGTCCTTGTCGGCGCCCGCCTCCAGCCCGATCGGCTGTTCCTCCTCGCGGGGCGGGCCGTCCTCCTCGTCCTGTTCGTTCAGCCCGTGCTCGGACAGCGCGCTGTCCCGTTGGTCGGCTCGCTCGTCGACCTTCTCCGGACGGACCGGCCCGGGCTGTTCCCGCTTCTTCTTCTCCAGCTCCTCCTGCTTCGAGCCGTCCGCGGGTTTCTTCGCGTCGTCGTTCCGTTTGCGTTTGTCGGCGCCGGGGCGGTTGGCCTGTTCCGGGTCGGCCTCCTCACGCTCGCGCTGAGCCTTGCGCTCCTCGTTGGTGCGCTCGGCACCGTCCTTGGCCCGGTCCGCCTTGGTGGCATCGGCCTGATCGGCCTCCTGACGCTCCTGGCCCTGCTGTTCGTCGGCCTGCTGCTGCTCCTGCTTGGCGTCCGCGCCCTCGACGGCCCGTTCGTCCTCGTGCGCCTTGCGCTCGCCGGCCTCCTGGTCCTCCGCCGCCGCGTCGCGCTGCGCCCTGCTCTGGTCCTGGTCCTGCTTCGCCGCGCGGCCCTTGGCGTCCTTCTTCTCCTCGGTGACGTCCTCGGCGCGCTGCTTCTCCGCCCGTGCGGCGCCCTGACCCCGCTGCTCCTGGCCCGCCCGCTCGTCGCGCACCTGGTCGAGGGCGTCGGGCACCGGCTCGGGGGTGGACGACGGCTGGAAGCCGGTCGGCAACACCTCGGACTCCGTCACCAGTTCCAGCAGCCGGTCGAAGTCGGAACTGAGCAGCCGCACCTCCAGCCGGTCCAGCACCGACTCCTGCAATTCGGGTGCCATCCGGGCGATTTCGAGACGCACCCGCCCCGACCGATCCTCCGGATCCCCCCGTAACGACCGCAGCACCCCGTTCGCCAGGCGGTCCACCAGGGTTGCCGGGTCGATCAGTTCGCTGCGGTGGCGGTCGGCGTCCACCGTGGCGTAGCGGAGCCAGCCGGGTGTGTGTTGTCCCGGCTCGACGGTCGGGGCCGGGTGGTCCGGTCGGGTGGTGCCGAGCATGGCGGCGCGGACGGACTCCTGGGCCGCGCCCTCCGCCTCGCGTTCGATGGCCTCCTGGGGGAGGCTGACCGCGCCCAGGTCGCGGCCGGCGCGCAGGGCGCCGGGGCCGTGCGGGTCCTGGACGGTGTGCAGGAGTTCGTGGGCGAGGAGGCGTCGGCCGTCGGCGGTGCCGGGGCGGTAGGCGCCCTCGCGGAAGAAGACGTCCCGGCCGACGGCGAACGCGTCGGCGCCCATGAGGTCCGCGAGCCGCCCGGAGTCGCGGTCGGTGTGCAGGCGGACCTGGCTGAAGTCGTGGCCGAGCTGTTCCTCCAGTTCGCGGCGGACGCTGAGGTCGAGGGGCTGGCCGGCGCCGCTGACGATGTTCTTGGGCTCGGGGGCGGCGGACTTGGCGGACCGCTCCTTGCGCTTGCGGCGCCGTGCGTCGCGGGCGGACCGGTCGTCCTGGGTGGCCGGGCGGTTCGCGCTGCTCATCGCGTTTCCCCCCGCCCGGTGAGGCCCGCGTGCACCGCGCGGGCCAGCGCCTCGCCCAGCCGTACGGGGTGGGTGGTGGCCGGCAGCGGCGGCAGGCCGGCGAGCCCGTCGAGCGCGAGGTCCGTGCCGCCGTCCGCCGCCAGCGGCACGCCCCGCTCGCGCACCAGGCGGCTCAACTCGGCCCGGAACGCGGCCGACACCCGGCTCGGGTCGATGCGGGCGTCGAAGCCGTCCAGCACCAGTTCGTCGATGTCGATGCGGAACGTGCCGGGGGAGCGGGACGCCCGCGGGTCCTCGTGCGCCGGCGCGGGTGCCGGCGTGCGGTGCGCGGCATACGACGCCGGTGCCGGTGCCGGTGCCGGTGCCGACGCCGGTGCCGGAGTCGCGGGGACGGGGCGGGCCGTCCGTGTGGCGTTCCTGCCGACCTCGTGCTTCAGACCCATCCGTGGACCTCCGACGGCGCCAGAGAACGTTCCAGCTTCAGGTACTCGGTGCGGGCCGCGGCCAGCATGTGGCGCATCTGGAGGCGGTCGCCCTCCTCCGCGGCGAGGAACGCGCCGGAGAGTGCGATGTTGCGGATCGAGCCGCCGGCGACGGTGAGTTGGGCCAGCAGCGCCGGGTCGACGCCCTTCGTCGGGGCCTCGGCCGGCAGCACCCGGCGCCAGATCTCGGCCCGCTCCCGTTCGGTGGGGAAGGGGAAGTCGACGACGAACCGGATCCGCCGCATGAAGGCCGAGTCCAGGGCCTTCTTCATGTTGGTGGTGAGGACGGCCAGGCCGCGGTACGCCTCCATGCGCATCAGCAGGTAGCTGACTTCCAGGTTGGCGTAGCGGTCGTGGCTGTCCTTGACCTCGCTGCGCTTGCCGAACAGCGCGTCCGCCTCGTCGAAGAGGAGCAGCGCGCCGCCGCGCTCGGCCGCGTCGAAGACCCGGCTGAGGTTCTTCTCGGTCTCGCCGATGTACTTGCTGACGACCTGGGAGAGGTCGACGACGAAGAGGTCCAGGCCGAGTTCCCTGGCCATCACCTCGGCGGCCAGCGTCTTGCCGGTGCCGGAACCGCCGGCGAAGAGCGCGGTGACGCCCAGGCCGCTGCGCAGCGACTTCGCGAAGCCCCAGTCCCGGTAGACGGTGCCGCGCTGGCGGACGTGCGCGACGACCTCCTGGAGGATGCGCAGCTGCCGGTCGGCGAGCACCAGGTCGTCCCAGCCGGCCCGTGGTTCGATCCGGCGGCCCAGCTCGTCCAGGCCCATCCGCGCCTCGGCGAGCCCGGCCCGCCAGGCCAGCTCGACGGCATCGACGGCATCGACGGTGCCGGAGGGCGGCAGGTCGCGGCGCACGCTGGCCGCCGTGGACCGCACCACGTGCGCGGGAAGCTGGAACTGGGCCACGAGGGACGCCAGATGGCGCTCCGTCACCTGGGGGAGGTCGGCGAAGGCGTCGCGCCAGAGGCCGAGTTGCTCCTCGTCGGAGAGTGCGGGGACGGTGACGCGGGCGCCGCGCGGGTGGCCGGTCGGCCGAGGCTCCTGGCTGGCGACGACCAGCGGGACGGCGCTGCCGGCGACGAAGGCGTCCGCGGCGGCCTGCTGCTCCCGGTCCAGCTCGCCGACCTCGACCAGCAGCGCGGCCGGCAGCAGGATCGCCTCCCGCTGCCAGAGCCGGGCCAGCCGGTCCCGTTCCGCGGGGTCGCTCGGGACGTCGGCGGCGCTCATCGCGTAGAGGCCGAGGCCGGAGCGGCGGGCCGCGGCGGCCGCGATCTCCCCCCGGGTCCGCAGGTCACCGCCGACCAGCTCGACCCGCAACGGGACGTCGGGCCCGGCAACCGTCCAGCCCGCCGCCACCTGCCGGGCGGCCGTCTCGTGGGCGGGCGGCAGGGTCTCGGGCGGGACGGTGCGGCGCAGTTGGCCGTGCAGCCGGGCGTCCAGGTAGGGGGCGCCGGCGAGGAAGTGCAGGATGCGTTCGTCGAGCCGCAGGCGACTGGCGGTCAGCCGGGTCTCGTCCTCCAGCTCGACCAGTCGCCAGCGGCGCAGCGGGGCGACCGGTGTCAGGGCGCTCCAGTGGGGTGCGTCGAGCGCGGCCAGTGCGAGCGAGAACGTGGGGTGCGGGCGGGACGGGTCGCCGCAGGCGGCGGCGCAGCGGGCGCCGGTGGTCGGGTCCAGCTCGGCGGCCGCGGCGAGCAGGACGACCGCCCGCTCGAAGGGGGTCAGCCCGAAGCAGGCGGTGAGGGTGTCGAGGGCTTGGGGGGAGGGGGCGCCGGGCTCCGCCGCGTCCTCCTGGCCGTCGGGGGTGACGGCCGGGCCCGCCGTCCCGGCTGCGGTTGCGTCCCCGCCGGCGCCCGTGCGGGCGTTGCCGCGGGCCCGGGCGGCGTGTGCGTCCAGGCGCGCGAGCACGGCCCGGACGGCGCCGGCCAGCGCTGCGCCGTCCTCCCCGGTGTCCGCCTCGCCGGGCGCCGCCGCCCCGGGGCTGTTCCCGCCGTTGCCCGCCATGTCGCCCGCGTCCTCCTCCGCCCCCGTTCCCCGCACCGCGCCTCAGTCCTCCCCGCCGTCGTCGCTCCGGCCCGCGTCGTCGGCGCGGGCCGCCTGCCGCGGGCCGTCGCCGGGTGTCTTGCGGGGGCGGGGGCGCGAGCCGGTCCCCGCGCGGCCTCCGCCCGAACTCCCGCTCTGCACAACTGACTTGGCGGCCTTCCGGGGCCCGCCCGTCGTCTTCTTCGCGGGCCGTTTCGTCGGGGCGGGCGCCTCGGGTGCGCCCGTCGGCACGTCGTCCGCCGACCGGCCGTCCGCCGCCGGGCTTTCCGCCGGGCTGCTCGCCGACCGGCCGTCCGCCGCCGGGCCGTCCGCCGCACCGGGGACCGGGGCCGCGTCCCCCAGCGGCACCGTCGGGTCCCCCAACGGCGCCTCCGGCGGCACCTCCGGCACCACCGTCACCTCCGGACGCTTGACCGGCCGGGCCGGCGCCGGCTTCTGGTGGCCGTCCAGCAGCACCAACGACGCCTGGTAGGCCACCGACAGGGAGTACGGCGTGTTGTTGAGCATTCCCCAGAGCTTGGAGGTCTCGTCCACGTCCATCTGGGTCGGCGTGAACCGGACCTTCTGCAGGGACTCGGCGAGGTCACTGCCCGCCAGGTAGGGGCGTTCGGCCGCCTCCTCGATCAACTCCCGCGGCAGCACCGGGATCTCGTGCAGGGTCCGCACCACGCTGCCGATCAGCCGCTGTCCGACCAGCTCCTGCTCCTCGCCGTACGCGCTGATCAGGAAGTGCAGGTCGATCGCGGCGGCGGGGCGCTTGAGCAGGGTGCCGTCGGAGGCCCGGGTGACCAGGTCGGAGTTGCGCATCGAGGGGTTGTGCGAGACCTGGTACAGGAACACGGTGATCGTCGGGTCGGCCGGGGGGTCGGCCGGCGGCTTGCGGGTCTCCACCGAGACGGCCAGGTCGATCTCCGGATGCAGGTTGTGCTCGATCAGCAGCGCAAGGGCCTGGGTGACCGTCGCGAGGGCGAGTGCGTTGCTCATGTGGACCGTCCCCCTGAAGTCCGTTGCTGGGTGGCCAGGTAGTCCGCGAGGCTCAGCGCGGGCGCCCGCCGCTCGGGGCGCGCCGGACCGGTGCCGGCCGCGGACCGTTCGGCGCCGGCCGCACTGACCTCCAGCCGGCCGATCTGCACGTGCACCACCCGCTCGGCCGGGCCGCGCGGGCCCCGCCGGCCGGTCGCGGCACCGGCGCGGGGCGGCACCGGACGGCGCGGTGCCGGCAGGTCGTCGAGGCGCGGGCGCAGCACGCCGGTGTGCGCCCGGCCCACCGCCTCGGGTCCGCCCGGCGACGCCCCGCGGCTCGGCGCCGTCTCCTCGGTGCCGGCCGCCGCCCGTCCCCGGGGCCGTGCGCCCTCGGCGGCGGCCCGGGCCCCCGGCGCGGCCGTGGTGGCGGGTCGCAGCAACGCGCCCGGCCCCGGCTCCCGTTCGGCCGCGGCGCGGTCGGCCGCGCGGTCCGGCGCCGCCTCGGTGCGCACCACGGTTTCCCGCGCGTGCTCCGTCCGGACCTCCGTCCACCGCTCGGTGCGCGGGCCGGCCGAGGCGAACGGTGCCGCGGCGGGGCGCCCGGTCGACCACGGGGACGACGGACCGTCGTCGTCCGGATCGTCGGCGGCCGGGCCGCGCACCGCCTCCACCCGCTCGAACGGGCCGGGCAGCCGCGGCCGGACGAGCGTGCGCGCCGCCGGGGCGTCGGCGACGCCGGGCGCGCCGAAGGGGTCGGGTGGCGGCGGCGCGTGCCGGGCCAGCAGCCGGCCGAGGTAGTCGCCGGACGCGGCGGGCGTCCGCTCGGGCATCTCAGGCATCCGCGCACAGCTCCAGGTAGTAGCGGCGCCGCAGCGGGCTGAGCGCCAGGATCTCGGGCTCGCTCCAGCCGTAGGCAGAGGCGAGCAGGTGGACGTCGAGGAGCAGGTCCCGGGCCCAGGCGTCCAGTTCGGTCCACAGGTACGCGGCGATGTCCAGCTCCGCCGGGGTGGCCGCGCCGCACTCCGGGCAGGCGATCTCCAGGGTCAGTTCCGCGCCGGGGTCGGCGTCCTCGGCGGCCGCGGCGAACCGCTTGAGCACCGGGTCGGGCAGGGCGGCGACCTCCTCGGCGGTGGCCGGCCGGCCGGCTCGCCGGGCGGCGAGGGCGCAGCGGGCCGCGAGCAGCCGCCGGGCGGTGGTGCCGTCGGGCGCTCGGGCGGCGGCCACGGCGGCGAGGTCCGCGGGGGTGGGCAGCCGGAACCGGACCGTCCACTCGCCCTCGTCCACCCGCAGCCCGTCCTCCGGCGGTCGCGGTCGCGCGGCCGCCAACTCCCCGGCGTCCAGCTCGCATTCCAGCGCGGCGCCGCAGCCGGGCACCGTGCAGGAGAGCGTGATCTCCATGCGGTCGCCGAACAGGGCCCGGCGCAGCGCGAAGAGGTCGGCCGCGCGCTCCCCGAGCGGCGCCGACGCAAGGGCGTTGGGCGCCGCGTCGGGCCGGGCCGCCCGGTGCAGCAGAAGGGCCCGGGCGGCGCCCCGCTCGGCCAGCCCGGCCTCCCAGGTGGCCAGCAGTTCCGCCGGCCCGGTGACCGTCATCCGTTGTCCCGTCGCCCCACCACCCCCGGTGCCGCGGCTCAGGCCGGGTGGGTGAACGAGGGCTCCTCCGGCTCGGGCACCTCGTAGTCGCGTTCCCAGCCCTCGCATTCGAGCTTGAGGCTCTGGATGGCCACCGCGTTGGCGTTGGCGTCCATCTCGCCCAGGACCTGGTACTCGCTGGGCCAGGACCGGTAGATCTTGTGCGAGACGGCGACCTGCCCGGCCTCGTTGAGGACCTGGATGACGATGTCCTTGCGGAAGTCGGCGAGCGACACCTCCGAGCCGAGGCCGGCGCCGACCTGCCAGACCTTGTTGGCCCAGCGGTCGAACTCCGGGTCGTGGGTGACCCCGCGCTCCAGGGTGATGCCCTCGAACTCGGAGCGGCCCGGGGACTTCCGCGGGGAGCTGGGGTCGCCGCCGTTGCGGTGCTTGACGACCTCCGTGGTGCGCTTGAGCGGACTGATCTTGCTGACCCCGGCGACCGTCCGGCCGTCCCACAGGACCAGGAACTTGAAGTTCTTGTACGGGTCGAAGCGATGGGCGTTGATCTTGAACTCAGCCATCGGATTCCTTCACGTCGGATTCCTTGAACGTCGGCGTCGTGGGGCGCACGGGGGCCGGCCCGTCGGCCGGACCCGGCGCCCCGCGCCCTACAGGTCGAACTGGCCGGCCAGCTGCTGGATCTTGACGATCACGAACTCGGCCGGTTTGACGGGCGCGATGCCGACCACGACGTTCACGATCCCGTTCTCGATGTCCGCCTCGGTCGTGGTGTCCTTGTCGCACTTGACGAAGTACGCCTGCCGCGGGGTGCCGCCCTGGAAGGCGCCCTTCTCGAAGAGGGAGTGCAGGTAGGCGGAGGCGTTGAGGCGGATCTGCTGCCACAGCTGCTCGTTGTTGGGTTCGAAGACCACCCACTGCAGACCGCGCAGCAGGCTCTCCTCGACGTGCAGGGCCAGCCGGCGCACCGGGACGTACTTCCACTCGCTGTCCAGGGCGTCCGAGCCCTGGAGCGTGCGGGCGCCCCACACCAGCGGGCCGACCATCGGGAAGGTCCGCAGGCAGTTGATGCCGAGCGGGTTGAGCAGGCCGTTCTCGCGGTCGGTGAGCTTGACGGTCAGCCCGTGCACGCCGGCCAGCCGCGCCTCGGTGCCCGCCGGCGCCTTCCACACCCCGCGCTCGCCGTCGGTGCGGGCGATCACGCCGGCCAGCGCGCCGGACGGCGGGAAGGACCGCAGCCGGCCGGTGAGCGGGTCGGTGAGTTGAAGGTGCGGGAAGTACAGGGCCGCGTGGTCGTCGCGGACCGTGTCGAAGGCGCCGATCCCGGCCCGGGCGGCGTCCACGCTGCCCCACGCCGCGGGCGCGTCCACCAGGAGGAAGATCCGCCGCTCCCGGCACAGCCGCTGGGCCGCCGAGACCACCGTGAGCGCGTCGTCGACCGACGCGTACGAGGCCAGCTCGGGCAGCGCGAGCAGGTTGACGTCGGGGATGTCGCGCAGCGCCTGCAGGCCGCTCTTGCGGGCCTCGCTGCCGATGAGGTCGCGCGGTCCGGGCGGGTCGCCGTCCTCGCCGCCGCACAGCGGGAAGACCGGCGGATTGACCGACGCCTCCAGCCCCAGGTCGTTGGCGCACTCGCCGAGGAAGCGGACCACGTCGCCGGGGTCGGTGGAGCCGGCCACCACCTGGATGCGGCGTCCGAAGGAGATCACCTGGGCGCCCGCGAACGCGTGCCTGCCGGGCGCGTCCGGCAGGGAGCGCAGCTTGTGCTCCAGCAGCAGCGCCAACTCGGTGACGTCGCACGGCGGCTCGCCGTCGCAGTCCGGGTCGTAGAGCGTGAACTCCCGCTCCACCTCGCCGATCTTCACCGTCAACTCCACGGTCAGGTCCGGGAGTTCGTGGTGGAACGGCTTGGAGACGGTGCCGGAGGGGTCCGGGCGGCCCTCGCCCACGGCCGCCACGCGGATCAGCGACGAGCCGGCGTTGACGAGCGTCTCGACGAACCGGCCGCTGCCGGGGTTCATGGACAGCCCGGTGAAGGACTCGCGGGCGGTGCCGTGCGCGTCGAGGACCTGGAGGTTGAAGGTCTCTTCCGGGCACGGGGTGTCGTGGTCCACGGCGATGCGCAGGCCGTCGCCCCAGATGCCCGGCTCCTTGGCGTGCACCTCCAGGACCGGGCACTGGCTGCGGCCCTCGGTGGACTCCAGGGTGACCTGGGCCTCCTTGCCGCTGCCGGCCTTGGCGACCCGGACGATCACCGCGACGGCGCCGCCGTTGCCGAAGAACTGGTGGACGGCGTAGGAGACCGGGCTGCGCGAGGTCAGGCCGCCGAAGCGGCGCTCGAAGTCGGCGAAGCTGGTGATCCGGACGGGCTGGTTGAGCGGCCCGCGCCGGGTGTGGCCGACGAACGCGGTCACCGAGGTCGTCACGGTGGTGATGCTGCGGATGCTGCTGGGAAGTTCTTCGACATAGACGCCGGGATAGGTCGTATGTGTCGGCATTCCCCCTCCAATCCCTTCAGGCACCGAGTGTGAGGACACCAAGAAATCGAGAAAACCGGGAGGGGTGGGCGGGGAGAAGGGGGAGGGACGGCAGGCGCGGAAGAGTCCGCGACCGCATCCAGCGGTGAGCGCGGTCGGGCATCCCCCCACTACCCATCAAGTTCCCCCGTCTGCATCCGGCGCGAGGCGGTCCGTGTTCCGCGGTCCGACCCGCACCGGACCAAGCCCGGAAGTGCGCGACTCCGGCCTGTGACTCCTGATGCGTAAGTGCTCAACGCAGTTTCTTTCAGCGGGAGTTGACGGGCAAGGGCCTTTCCGGACACCGCCTGCGGAGGTCTTGTGCGGGCCCGTTGCGGAGTCTTCCCGAAGGGCTTCCCGCTTCCCCGCAACCGGAACCGAACGGGCCGGGTGCGCACGGGTGCACGGGGGCGCCGGCACCCGCCGCCCGAACGGCGCACGACGCCGGAGTGCACGGCGGACGGCGGCCCGGTCGCCCGCACGCCCGGTCGGCCCTGCGAAATACCTCCGGCGCGCCGAGGTGCCCCTGCGGAAAAGGGGCGGCGGAGTACGTTGGCCAAAAGATCTGTGACCGTAATCACCGCCGGAGTGTGATCTCTGATTTAGGGACGCATGTCCAGCGGAGATACCCTGCGAGACGGACATGCCGCGTATCCGGACACCGTGCATACGCCTCCCCAGTGACAGCGCCGTCACGTTGCCCTTCGCGGCACGCCCATCGCAGACGAACGAACCGCGATCACTACGGCGATTCTGAGAAGACAAGGGACGGACGCGCGTGGACCTGTTCGAGTACCAGGCGAGGGACCTCTTCGCCAAGCACGGTGTACCGGTGCTGGCCGGTGAAGTCATCGACACGCCTGAGGCGGCGCGCGCGGCGACCGAGCGCCTTGGCGGCAAGTCCGTCGTCAAGGCGCAGGTGAAGGTCGGCGGCCGCGGCAAGGCCGGTGGCGTGAAGCTGGCCGCCACGCCGGACGAGGCCGTCGCCCGGGCGACGGACATCCTCGGCATGGACATCAAGGGCCACACGGTCCACAAGGTGATGATCGCCGAGACGGCTCCGGAGATCGCCGAGGAGTACTACGTCTCCTACCTCCTGGACCGCACCAACCGCACCTTCCTGGCCATGGCCTCGGTCGCGGGCGGCATGGACATCGAGGAGGTCGCCGCGACGACCCCCGAGAAGCTCGCCAAGGTCCCGGTCGACGCCAACGAGGGCGTCTCCATCGAGAAGGCCCGCGAGATCGTCGCCTTGGCGCAGTTCCCGGCCGAGGTCGCCGAGAAGGTCGCCGAGGTGCTGGTCACGCTGTGGCAGACCTTCATCAAGGAGGACGCCCTCCTCGTCGAGGTCAACCCGCTGGCCAAGGTCGCCTCCGGTGAGGTCATCGCCCTGGACGGCAAGGTCTCCCTGGACGCCAACGCCGAGTTCCGCCAGCCGGAGCACGAGGCCCTGGAGGACAAGGCCGCGGCTAACCCGCTCGAAGCCGCGGCCAAGGCCAAGGGTCTGAACTACGTCAAGCTCGACGGCCAGGTCGGCATCATCGGCAACGGCGCGGGTCTCGTCATGAGCACCCTGGACGTCGTCGCCTACGCCGGTGAGAACCACGGTGGCGTCAAGCCCGCCAACTTCCTCGACATCGGCGGCGGCGCCTCCGCCGAGGTCATGGCGAACGGCCTGGAGATCATCCTGGGCGACCCGGACGTCAAGTCCGTGTTCGTCAACGTCTTCGGCGGCATCACCGCCTGCGACGAGGTCGCCAACGGCATCGTGCAGGCCCTGGAGCTCCTCAAGTCCAAGGGCGAGAACGTCAGCAAGCCGCTGGTCGTCCGCCTCGACGGCAACAACGCCGAGCTGGGTCGCAAGATCCTCTCGGACGCCAACCACCCGCTGGTGCAGCGCGTGGACACGATGGACGGTGCGGCCGACAAGGCCGCCGAGCTGGCCGCGGCCAAGTAAGGGACGAGGACTCCAAACACCATGGCTATCTTCCTCACCAAGGACAGCAAGGTCATCGTCCAGGGGATGACCGGCGCCACCGGCATGAAGCACACCAAGCTTATGCTCGGTGACGGCACCAACATCGTCGGTGGTGTCAACCCGCGCAAGGCCGGCACCAGCGTCGACTTCGACGGCACCGAGGTCCCGGTCTTCGGCTCCGTCAAGGAAGCGATGGAGAAGACGGGCGCCAACGTCTCCGTCCTCTTCGTCCCGCCGGCCTTCGCCAAGGCCGCCGTCGTCGAGGCCATCGACGCCGAGATCCCGCTGGCCGTCGTCATCACCGAGGGCATCGCGGTGCACGACTCCGCCGCCTTCTGGGCGTACGCCAAGGCCAAGGGCAACAAGACCCGGATCATCGGCCCGAACTGCCCCGGCCTGATCACCCCCGGCCAGTCCAACGCCGGCATCATCCCGGGCGACATCACCAAGCCGGGCCGCATCGGCCTGGTGTCGAAGTCCGGCACGCTGACCTACCAGATGATGTACGAGCTGCGGGACATCGGCTTCTCCTCGGCCGTCGGCATCGGTGGCGACCCGGTCATCGGCACCACCCACATCGACGCCCTGGAGGCGTTCGAGGCCGACCCCGACACCGACCTGATCGTGATGATCGGTGAGATCGGCGGCGACGCCGAGGAGCGGGCGGCCGACTTCATCAAGGCGAACGTCACCAAGCCGGTCGTCGGCTACGTGGCGGGCTTCACCGCGCCCGAGGGCAAGACGATGGGCCACGCCGGCGCCATCGTGTCCGGCTCGTCCGGCACCGCCCAGGCCAAGAAGGAGGCCCTTGAGGCCGCGGGCGTGAAGGTCGGCAAGACGCCGTCCGAGACCGCGCTCCTGGCCCGCGAGATCCTGGGCGGCTGACCCCGCCCCGTGCCTGACGGCCGTGGGCCCGTACCCCTCCCGGGTGCGGGCCCACGGCCTGTCTGCGGGCACCCCGGCACCCGCCGGGCTCACCGGACGTCGGGGGAGAGCCGGGCACTCGGCGGCAGCGCCCGGTGCGCCGCCGCCCGGTGGTGCGGCGGGTGGTGCGACGCCCGGTGGTGCGGGCCCCGGTGCGCCTGTTGGGCCACCGGTGGCGCGGCCGCCCGCGCGGGCGGCGGCACCACCGGGCCGGACGCCGCCACGACCGGCCGCGGCGGCCGGTAGCCGTCCGGCGCGGTGAACGACACCGCCAGCGCCGTCACCGCCAGCAGCCCGGCCGCCCCGAACCCCGCACGGGTCGTCAGCCGGGTCCAGCGCTCGGCGTCCGCCCGGACCTCCGGCGCGGGCGGCGGCACCACCGGGCGGGACGCCGCCAGCGCGGTCAGCCGGGACCGCAGCACCGCGCCCTGCGCGTCCGGCGACAGCTCGTGAAGACCCAGCTCCGGCAGCCGCTCGGCCAGGCACTCCCGGGCGTGCGTCAGCCGCCCGGTCGCCGCCGGCGTGCTCGCCTCCACCTCCAGCGCGGTCTCGTGCAGCCCCAGCCCGAGTCCGTCGTGCAGCAGCAGCGCCCGGCGGTACGGAACGGGCAGCGCCCGCACCGCCACCAGCAGCGCATGGTCCTGCGGGGCGGCCGGCGGCGGCGCGGGCGTGCCCGGCCCGGGGCGTTCGGCCGGCCGCAGCCCGGGGAGCGGCCGCCGCCACGGCGCCAGCGCGTAGTCGTGGGCGGCCGCCCGCACCCACCCCACCGGGTCCGGTGCCCCAGCCACCTCCGGCCAGCGCTGCCAGGCCGTCCGGAACGCCCGCTGCACGGCCCGCCGGGCGAGCCGGGCCCGTCCGGTGAGCACCAGCGCCTGCTGGATCAGCGGCCCGGCGTGCGCCCCGTACAGCGCGTCGAAGCGGGCCGACGGGGTGTCGTGGGGGTCGTTGCCAGCGGTTTCTGATGCCGCGTCGGAACTCTGGTCGGGGTGTCGCCGGTCGTGCTCGCTCATACCGGAAGTCTGGAAACGTCCGGCGGGGGAACGCGCGCGACACGTCGGACGCATGCCCGTTACGTGGCGGAATCGGGGGTTATTGGCAGCATGGCCGCGTGAGCCAGTCGACCGAACGCGGCACCACGTTGTCCTCCCACGGCCGGACCGCCGCGCGGCGGTCCTCCGCGATCGGCACCGCCGTGATCAGCGGGGTGACCGCCGCCGGCCTCGGCCTCGGCGCCCTCGCGGTCGCCGTCCTGCTCCTCTGGGTGGCCTCCCCGTACCCGGACGCCGGTCCCTCCCGGGCGCTGCACCTGGCCGCCGGACTCTGGTTCGCCGCGCACGGCGGCGGCCTGGTCCGCGAGGTGACGTCGACCGGCAGCCCGGCGCCGGTCGGCACCGTCCCGCTGCTGCTCGCCGCGCTGCCCCTCTGGCTGCTGCACCGCGCCGCCCGGGACACCCTGGCCACCGCCGCCCTCCCGGAGCCCGACGCCGATCCCGAGGCCCCCGCCGCCGGCCCGGAGGTCGCCCCGCGCACCCTGCTCGGCGCCCTGCTCACCGGATACCTGCTGGTCGCCGCCGGCGCCCTGCTCTACACCTCGACCGGCCGGCTGACCGCCGCCCCGCTCGCCGCGTTGCTCGCCGTCCCCGGCACCGCGCTCGCCACCGTCACCGCCACCGCCTGGCACACCCTCGGACCGGACGCCGCGGCCCTGTTGCCGGACCGCGTCACCCGGGCCCTGGACACCCTGCCGGCCGCCCTGCGCACCGCGCTCACCGGCCCGCGCCTCGGCACCGCCGTCAAGGCCGGCGCCGCCGCCACCCTCGCGCTGCTCGCCGCCGGCGCCGCGCTCGCCCTGATCGGGCTGCTCCTGCACGCGGGCCGGTTCGGGGACGACCTGGGCCAGCTCGCCCCCGACTGGGCCGGCCTCAGCACGGTGCTGCTGCTCTGCCTCGCCCTGCTCCCCAACGCGGCCGTCTGGGGCGCCGCCTACGGACTGGGGCCCGGCTTCACCGTCGGCACGGGGACCGCGGTCGGCCCGCTGGGCACCTCGCCGCGTCCCGCCCTGCCGCACTTCCCGCTGCTCAGCGGCCTGCCGGAACCGGGCCCCGGGGCCTGGCCGGTGGTGCTGCTGGCGCTGGCGGTGCCGGCGGCCGCGGTGGTGCAGCTGGCCCGGTACGCGGCCGGGGACGGCCACCGGTCGTGGCGGCGGACCGCCGGCACGGCGGCGTTGGCGGCGGGCCTGTGCGCCCTGGCGATGACGGTGCTCGCGGGACTGGCCGGCGGCGCGCTGGGGGAGCGGGCACTGGCCTCGTTCGGCCCCAGTTGGTGGCTGACCGGCCTGGTGACGGCCGGCTGGACGGGCGTGGTCGCGGTGCCCGCGACGCTGGCGCTGCGCGCCTGGCGCCGGTCGTCCGTACGCCGGGCGGCACAGGGCCGCGCCCCCGGCCGTCACCTGCCCGACCTGCCGTTCCGCCGCCGGGCCCCGCACCGCACGCCGAAGGGCGCGGCCCCACCGGAGCCGCGCCCCGCTGCCGGCCGGGCGCCGGGCCCGGAGGAGGGCGGGGACCGGGGGAGCCGCGAGGGGCGGGAGACCCGGGAGCCCGCCGCCTGAGGGTCCGCGCGCAGGCGCCCGAGCGCCGCCCGTCGGCCCTTCCCGGACCGCTACGGCTGCTGCTGCTCCTGCTGGCTGAGCAGCGGTCGCAGCTGCGGCGGCAGGAGCTTCTCGCAGGACTTGCCCGCCGCCTGGGTCAGCGCGTCGTTCACGCAGCTGAAGTAGGAGCGGTAGACGATCTGGACGGTGAAGGTCGCGGCCACCATCATCAGCGCCAGCGACGCGGTCACCACACCGGCGATCGCGGCGGTGGTCTGCGGCCGGGTCCCCGGGCCCGCGGCGCCGCCAGGCCGACCCGGCGGGGGCGGGGTGGCGGCGGTGGCCGCGGGCCCCTCCAGGGCCGCGGTGGTGTCCTTCTTCGGAGTGGCCTTGCCGCGCAGCGCGCTGATGCCCCAGTAGAGGGAGAGCGCCCCCAGCAGCAGCGCCACCTCGGGCAGGCTGAAGAGCACGAAGAAGAACGCCCACATGCCGGCGAGGAGGGCGTACCGGGCACGCCGCTGCATCGGGTCGGTGGGGTCCCAGCGCAGCCCGCCGGGGCCGCTGCCGGAGCCGCCCGAGCCGCCCGGTCCACCGGAACCGCCCTGGCCTCCGCCCTGACCGCCGCCTTGGCCACCGCCCCGGCCCGGCCGGCTGCCGAAGTCGCCGCCCTGCCGGCCCGGCTGCCGGCTGCTCCACTGACTGCCCCACGCCGGGGGCTGCTCCTGCGGCTGCTGCTCGTCGTCGCCGTCGCCGTCGCCGTCACCCGTGGCGCGCCCGTTGGACTGGGCCCGCGGGCGCCACTCCTGGTCGGGGGCGCCGGCCGGCGGCGGCGCGAACGGGTTGTCGTCCCGGCCCGGGCTGCCGGCGGACGGGGAATCCGGGGCGGACGACGACGTGCGCTCGCGCGGCAGGAGGACCGCCCCGGGGGAGGTGACGGGCGCGAGGCCCCACCCCGTGGTGGCTGGGATCGGGCGGAGGAGAGCCGCGCGGCGGCGTCGGTCCGGCATCTGGAGTGCGTCTTCCCCTTGTCGTGGGCGTTCGGCCGGCGGGTGGGCCGGGCGGACGGTGACCATGAACTGCGTGCGTTCTCCCGCCTGACGCTACCTCCCGTGCTCGCCCCCGTCCCGTGGGGGCCGCAGGGTGTGCCGGTATCGTTGCTGACGGTCGGCGCGTTCGTAGGGTTCCCCGGATTCGTGAAACCCCTCGCTTTGTACGACCGCACAAAATATCGACACAGCCCCCAGCCCCGCACGACCCGGCGAGAAAGACCCCACCGTGGCCTCCTCTTCTCCTCCCGCCCGCTCCGCCCCGGCCCGCATCGTGGTACTCGTCTCCGGCTCGGGCACCAACCTCCAGGCGCTCCTCGACGCCATCGCCGACGAGGGCGCCGCGGCCTACGGGGCCGAGATCGTGGCCGTGGGCGCCGACCGCGCGGGGACCGTCGGCCTGGAGCGCGCCGAGCGGGTCGGACTGCCGACGTTCGTGTGCCGGGTCAAGGACCACGAGGACCGGGCGGCCTGGGACGCGGCGCTCACCGAGGCGACCGCCGCGCACGCCCCCGACCTGGTGGTCTCCGCCGGTTTCATGAAGATCCTCGGCAAGGAGTTCCTGGCCCGGTTCGGCGGCCGGACGATCAACACCCACCCGGCGCTGCTGCCCAGTTTCCCCGGTGCCCACGGCGTCCGCGACGCGCTCGCGTACGGCGCGAAGGTCACCGGCTGCACCGTCCACTTCGTCGACGACGGCGTCGACACCGGCCCGATCATCGCCCAGGGCGTGGTCGAGGTCCGGGAGGAGGACGACGAATCCGCGCTGCATGAGCGCATCAAGGAAGTCGAGCGATCGCTGCTCGTCGAGGTCGTGGGGCGTCTGGCCCGTCACGGCTACCGCATAGAGGGACGAAAGGTACGTATCTCGTGACCGCCACCGAAGGTACGCAGCGGCCCATCCGCCGCGCGCTGGTCAGCGTCTACGACAAGTCCGGGCTGGAGGAGCTGGCCCAGGGGCTGCACGCGGCGGGCGTCCAGCTGGTCTCGACCGGGTCGACGGCCGGGAAGATCGCCGCGGCCGGGGTGCCGGTCACCAAGGTCGAGGAGCTCACCGGCTTCCCGGAGTGCCTCGACGGCCGGGTCAAGACCCTGCACCCCAAGGTGCACGCCGGCATCCTCGCCGACCTGCGCCTCGCGGACCACCAGCAGCAGCTCGCCGACCTCGGCGTCGAGCCGTTCGACCTGGTGGTCGTCAACCTCTACCCGTTCCGGGAGACCGTCGCCTCCGGCGCCACCCCCGACGAGTGCGTCGAGCAGATCGACATCGGCGGCCCCTCGATGGTCCGCGCCGCCGCCAAGAACCACCCCTCGGTCGCCGTGGTCACCAGCCCCGAGCGCTACGCCGACGTCCTCGCCGCGGTCAACGGCGGCGGCTTCGACCTGACCGCCCGCAAGCGGCTGGCCGCCGAGGCGTTCCAGCACACCGCCGCCTACGACGTGGCCGTCGCCTCCTGGATGACCAACGTCTACGCGCCGGAGGCCGACGGGGCCGCGCTGCCCGAGTTCCTCGGCGAGACCTGGGAGCGCCGCAGCACCCTGCGCTACGGCGAGAACCCGCACCAGGCCGCGGCCCTCTACGTCGACGGCCAGCCGGGCGGCATCGCCAACGCCGAGCAGCTGCACGGCAAGGAGATGTCCTTCAACAACTACGTGGACACCGAGGCCGCCCGCCGCGCCGCCCACGACCACGACGAGCCCTGCGTCGCGATCATCAAGCACGCCAACCCGTGCGGCATCGCGATCGGCGCGGACGTCGCCGAGGCACACCGCAAGGCGCACGCCTGCGACCCGCTGTCCGCGTTCGGCGGCGTGATCGCGGTCAACCGCCCGGTGACCGTCGCGCTCGCCGAGCAGGTCGCGGAGATCTTCACCGAGGTCATCGCCGCCCCCGCCTACGAGGACGGCGCGGTCGAGATCCTCGCCCGCAAGAAGAACATCCGCGTCCTGAAGGTCGAGGGCACCCCGCACCAGCCCGGTGACCTCAAGCTGCTCTCGGGCGGCGCGGTGCTCCAGCACACCGACGCCTTCCAGGCCGAGGGCGACGACCCGGCCACCTGGACGCTGGCCACCGGCGAGGCGCTGTCCGCGGACGAGTTGGCCGAGCTCGCGTTCGCCTGGAAGGCGTGCCGCGCGGTGAAGTCCAACGCGATCCTGCTCGCCAAGGACGGTGCGTCGGTGGGCGTCGGCATGGGCCAGGTCAACCGCGTCGACTCCTGCAAGCTCGCCGTGGAGCGGGCGGGCGAGGAGCGGGCGCGCGGCTCCTACGCCGCGTCGGATGCCTTCTTCCCGTTCCCCGACGGCCCGGAGATCCTGATCGCCGCCGGCGTCAAGGCGATCGTCCAGCCCGGCGGTTCGATCCGCGACGAACTGGTCGTCGAGGCCGCGAAGAAGGCCGGCGTGACGATGTACCTCACCGGTACCCGGCACTTCTTCCACTGAGGTCCGCGCAAGCGCCGGAGGGCCGCACCCCTTGCCCGGGGTGCGGCCCTCCGCCGTTTCGTGCGCCGCGTTGTCAGTAACGCGGCCGGTTGAACCAGGCGTTGCCCTCGTCCTTGGAGACGAGGACCAGCACCAGGATGCCAAGCACGGTATGGACCAGGCCCACCGGGAAGGTGAACAGGCTCAGGATCATGCCGACGACGCAGGAGACGATGGTGGCGATGCGGACGCCCTTGCCACCGTTACCGAATTGGGCGGCCAGCGTGATCGCGGTCACCGTGAAGATCACGATGAGGACGATCACCGCGATCAGCACGCCCTTGCCGACGTTGAACGCCGACATGTCCGCGTACGGCGAGGACGAGGCTTCGTGCGACGCCTTGGTGACGCCTCCCAGTCCCATCACCGCCAGCACCAGGCCGATGATGTTCAGGCCGGCGAGAACGTACAGCATCGCCCGGGCCGCCTTGACGCCGCCCGGCATCACCGTCGGGTACGGCATCTGCGCCGCGGGCATCGGACCGCCCGGGTACGGGCCGTACGAGGCCATCGGCTGCTGCGGTTGCGGTGGCTGCATGGGCTGTTGGGGATAGCCGTAGCCGGGCTGCTGGCCCGGCGGGGGGTCGTAGGGGCCGGGGTGGGGGTAGCTCACGAGCGGTGCCCTTTCAGGCGAGGCGAAGCGGTATCGGCGAGTGCAACGAAGGCCCCCGGTCGCTGCTGCGAGGGGGCCTTCGTCGGCTGTTATGGGCGTCCGAGGGCCCGTTACGGCATTACTTGGGGGCCTGGATGACCACAGTGCCGACGATCTTGTCCGCGAACGTCTGGTTCTTCTCGTCCCAGAGCGGCCACAGCCAGCCGATGCCGCACAGCAGGCCGTTGAGGTAGCGGCAGAGGTAGCGCACGAAGGTCATACCGAAGCCCATGGGCTGGCCGGTGGCCTCCTTGATGACCCTGATACCGAGCGCCTTCTTGCCCGGGGTCTGGCCGGTGCTGCCTTCCTTGGCGATGAGGAAGAACATTCCGGCCACGGCGATCAGCCACGCGAACGCGACGAGGACGAAGAAGATGGCCGGCGTGCTGGACGACGAGGCCGAGTTGTAGGCGTTCGAGACGCAGTTGTAGTCGCCCGTCGGGCAACTCGCGGCGGCCGAGCTGGCCGAGCTGCTGGCCGAGCTGGCCGAGCCGGCCGCCACGATGATGGCGATGACGTAGAGGATGCCCGGGAGCACGCCGATGATGAGGCCGTCGACCAGGAAGGCACCGAACCGCGCACCCCAGCTCGCGTAACCCGTCGGCATCCCCATGCCCGGCATCCCCGGCTGACCGTAGGGAGCCTGCGGCTGCTGCGGGTAGCCGCCGTACTGCGGCGCGCCCTGCTGCGGCGGGACCTGGCCCTGCTGGGGGTAGCCGTACGGCTGCTGGGGCTGCTGCGGGGCGCCCTGCTGCGGGTAGCCGTAGCCCGGCTGGCCGCCCTGCGGCGGGACCGGCGGCTGCTGGCCGTACGGGCCTTGGGGGGCCTGCGGCGGCTGCTGGCCGTACGGGTTGTTCGGGTCACCAAAGCTCATGGTGCTGCTTTCCTCCGTTGGTGTCAGTGGGGGACGACGCGGCGTGACTCGGAGGAAAAACAGGTTGTTTCATGGCCCGCCCCCGACGATGCCTGCGGCACTGCGGCGTCAATCCTTCTAGGTGAGGATTCGCTCTGTCCAGTCAAGGCGGTCAGCCTTTGTGCAACCGCAATGATCATTTCCGGACAACTGCCGCCCGCGCGCCCTGATTGGAACACAGGACCCCCCATCCGGGAGGATGGGGGGTATGACTGCCCAGATTCTGGATGGCAAGGCCACCGCCGCCGCGATCAAGTCCGAGCTCACCGCCCGCGTGGAGGCGCTGAAGGCCAAGGGGGTCACCCCCGGCCTGGGCACCCTGCTGGTCGGCGACGACCCCGGCAGCCGCTGGTACGTCAACGGCAAGCACCGGGACTGCGCCCAGGTGGGCATCGCGTCCCTCCAGCGCGAACTGCCGGAGACCGCCACCCAGGAGGAGATCGAGGACGTCGTCCGGGAGCTCAACGAGAACCCGGAGTGCACCGGCTACATCGTCCAACTCCCGCTCCCCAAGGGCATCGACGCCAACCGCGTCCTGGAGCTGATGGATCCGGCCAAGGACGCCGACGGACTGCACCCGATGAGCCTGGGCCGCCTGGTCCTCGGCATCGACGGGCCGCTGCCCTGCACCCCGTACGGCATCGTCCAGTTGCTGCGCCGGCACGAGGTCGAGATCAAGGGCGCGCACGTGGTGGTCGTCGGCCGCGGCATCACCATCGGCCGCCCGATGCCGCTGGTGCTGACCCGCAAGTCGGAGAACGCCACGGTCACCCAGTGCCACACCGGCACCCGCGACCTGTCCGCGCACCTGAAGCAGGCCGACATCATCGTCGCCGCGGCCGGCGTGCCGCACATCATCAAGCCCGAGGACGTCAAGCCCGGCGCGGCCGTCCTGGACGTCGGCGTCAGCCGCGACGAGAACGGCAAGATCGTCGGCGATGTGCACCCGGGCGTCGCCGAGGTCGCCGGCTGGGTCGCCCCCAACCCGGGCGGCGTCGGCCCGATGACCCGCGCCCAGCTGCTGGTGAACGTCGTCGAGGCGGCCGAGCGCGCCGCCGGGATCACCGCCCCGCGCTAGCCGGGGGCGGGCCCGCGCCCGCCCACCCACCGGCCGGGGCGTGCGAGCCTGGAAGGGGCCGCACGGCCCGCCGGTCGCCGTCCCGCACGGCCGACGCCACACCGCACCGACCTCGCCACCGTCGGGGGCACCGTCCTTGACGGCGAACTCGACGACGAACTCGACCCGGAAGGGGCTGACCGCCAGACATGGCCGCCGAAGCGCACTCGGAGGGTGCGTCCGAGCCGCAGCGCACCTCGCGCCGCTTTCCGCAGCTGACCCGCGACACCGCCCGCCCCGAGGGCGGCGGCCGGGCCGCTTCGGGCGACCATCCGGCGCCGGCCCGGCAGTGGCCGCTGCTCACCGTGCTGGGCGGGGTCGCCCTCGGGTTGCTGCTGGTCGCGCTGGACGCGTTCCGGATCGGCTCGATCGTGATCGGGCTGTCGCTGTTGGCCGGCGCGGCGCTGCGGTGGGCGCTGCCCTCGGTGGGGATGCTCGCCGTCCGCTCCCGCTTCACCGACATGCTCACGTACGGCGGACTGGGCTTCGTGATCGTGATCCTGGCGATGATGGTGCAGCCCAAGCCGTGGATCCACCTGCCGTTGCTGGACGACATCGTCCACTTCACGGTCCGCTAGGACCGCCTCCCCGAGGCCGTTCCGGGGCCCTTGCGGCGGCGCGGCACACCGCGTGCCGCGCCGCCGCGCGCCGCTCGGCGACGTCCAGGGGCCCCGACCGCGAGCGGGCCGGCCGCTTCGGGGGCCCTTCCGGGAGGTCTTCGGGGAAGGGCTGCGACGGCGAGTTCCGGACCGCTTTCGCGGGCCGCGACCGACCCGCGCGCGCCGGCTCGCCGGCGCGGCGGTGACCGCCGTCCCGACGCCGTCCGGCGGCCGCGCCGGTGCCCGCGCCGCTGCCCTGGCCTGCGAGAACTCCGACGGCGCCGGGCGGCATCGGGACGCCGGGTCGCAGGACGCGACGGCGCCGGCCCGGGACCGCCACCGGACGGCCCGGCGACTGGCCGGGATTCACCCCCGGCGGGAGGCCGCCGGGGAGGAGGGGGGATTGCCCTTGCGGATCGCGGGCATGCGGACCACACCCCCCACGGGTGTGGCACAACCGCCGGCCGCCCGCGCTCCCCCTCCAGGCGCGGGCGGCCGGCGGCCCGACCGGACCGCTCCGCCCGGCCACCCACGCGAGGCGGTCCCCCAGGCGGTCCGGCCGGGGCCCCGTGAGCGCCGGTGAGGTGTCCCACACCGGCCCGTCACGTGGGTCGGGCGGGGGTCCGATAGCCTGACGGCCGGGTCTCTCGATACCAAGAGACCTCGATAGATGGGCAGGGACACCCACCGCCACCCAAGGTGGTCCAGGGGCTTGCCCCCGGAATACCGCGCAGGAGATCGCCATGACCCGCACTCCCGTCAACGTCACCGTCACCGGCGCCGCCGGCCAGATCGGTTACGCCCTCCTCTTCCGCATCGCCTCCGGTCAGCTGCTCGGCGCGGACGTGCCGGTCAAGCTGCGCCTCCTGGAGATCCCGCAGGGCCTCAAGGCCGCCGAGGGCACCGCGATGGAGCTGGACGACTGCGCCTTCCCGCTGCTCCAGGGCATCGACATCACCGACGACCCGAACGTGGCCTTCGCCGGCGCCAACGTCGCCCTGCTCGTGGGCGCCCGCCCCCGCACCAAGGGCATGGAGCGCGGCGACCTGCTGGAGGCCAACGGCGGCATCTTCAAGCCGCAGGGCAAGGCCATCAACGACCACGCCGCGGACGACATCAAGGTCCTGGTCGTCGGCAACCCCGCCAACACCAACGCGCTGATCGCCCAGGCCGCCGCCCCGGACGTGCCGCGCGAGCGCTTCACCGCGATGACCCGCCTGGACCACAACCGCGCGCTGACCCAGCTCGCCAAGAAGACCGGCACCCCGGTGTCCGAGATCAGCCGCCTGACCATCTGGGGCAACCACTCGGCCACCCAGTACCCGGACGTCTTCCACGCCACGGTCGCCGGCAAGAACGCCGCCGAGGTCGTGAACGACGAGAAGTGGCTGGCCGACACCTTCATCCCGACCGTCGCCAAGCGCGGCGCGGCGATCATCGAGGCCCGCGGCGCGTCCTCCGCCGCCTCGGCCGCCAACGCCGCCATCGACCACGTCCACACCTGGGTCAACGGCACCGCCGACGGCGACTGGACCTCCATGGGCATCCCCTCGGACGGCTCCTACGGCGTCCCGGAGGGCCTGATCTCCTCCTTCCCCGTCACCACCAAGGACGGCACGTACGAGATCGTCCAGGGCCTGGAGATCAACGAGTTCTCCCGCACGCGCATCGACGCCTCCGTCCAGGAGCTGGTCGAGGAGCGCGACGCGGTCCGCGCGCTCGGCCTGATCTGAGGCCGGCGCCGGCACCTGCCGCCCCACCCCGTCGAGCCCGTACGGTCCAACGACCGTGCGGGCTCGCCCCGTTGAGGGCCCGAGCAGGTGCGGCAACGCGCTGACAGCGCGGTCCCCGCTCCTCTATGCTGCGGTCCTTTCACACGTCCGGGTGACGGTGCGCGCCGGTGGAACAGCGGCGCCGCGCCGGTGCGTTGTGACGAACACGCACTGGCACGGGCGGCAGGTACGGGGGAGGCCGATGACCAGTAACGAGGTGCCCGCGCAGCCGGGGGAGCAGGCCGCACGGCCACGGCTGCACAAGGAATCCGCGGGCGCACCGGCGCCCGCACCGCTCCCCGCCGTCCCGCCCGGGGCCAGTGAGGCCACGCGCCTGCTGTGCGCCGGCACCTACCTCGACGACGCCTTCCGCGACGCCGTCATCGACGAACTCTACGTCCACGAGGAGCGGTTCGCCGCGCCGTCCCTGGGCATCGACGCGGCCCGGGTGCTGGCCCACGCCCTGCGCGCCCGCCGGCTCGAACGGGGCTGGTCGGCGGCGATCCTGCTGACCTGGATGGTGGGCGCCGTGCTGTCCCGGGGCATGGCGTGGGGCTATGTGTTCCCGGTGCTCGCGCTGGGCCTGGGGCGTTTCGTCCACGGGCTGTCGACCGCGTGGCCGGCCCGGTTCGGCTCCTTCCTCCTGCGCTGGTACGGCCGGCTCTCGTTGGTCTTCTCCGTGCTGGCGCTGGCGGTGATCGCCTTCACCGCGTCCCTGCCCGGCTTCCTGTCGGTGCTGTCGCCGGTCGGCCTGGTCGAGTCGCTGCTTTCGGACGCCGGCCTGACCGGCTCGTCCTCCGGTGCGGCGTGGAGCGACCCGATCGGCGGCGCCGACAGCCCGGACATGGGCTTGGCCTCGCTCTTCGCGGTCTGGGCGGCGCTGCTGGTGCCGGTGGCGGTGGCGGTGCTCGTCATGCTCCAGCGGGGCCAGTTCGCCCGGGTGCTCGCCCACGAGCTGTCCCGGGAGGACTTCCCCGACGTGGTGTCCGACCCGGCCGAGCGGGCCGAGGGCCTCCGCTTCCAGCGGCTGCGCGACCGGGTGCGCATCGAGCAGCACGGGCCGCTGGTGATGTACCGCCCCGGCGACCCGTTCTGCGGTGCGGGGGAGCCGTTCAAGCCCTGGTCGCTGTCGGTGGAGTTGGTCCCGCGGGCCGACGGCACCGCGGTGCCGTTGGACAACGGCGAGATCCTCGCCCGGATCGTCCCGCTGGTCGAGGCGCTGCGGGTGCCGTCCGGTTCGCCGGCGGCGGCCGGCACGGTCCGCGACCGGCTGCGCGCCCTCGAAGTCGACCAGTGCGTCTTCCTGCCCGTCGACGGCCTGGCGACCCGGGCCGCCGCGCCGTACGACCCCGCCGCCTTCGAGGCGCACCGGGCCGCCGCCCTGGAGGAGGGCGGCGAGACCCGCCGGCACTTCCTGCGGATCAGGGTCGGCGGGTGGCACGAGGGCGTGGTCACCACCGTCTTCGTCCGGGTCCACACCCAGGGCGGCATGCTGATGATGGAGGTCGCCCCGCACGTGCTGTGGCCGCTGCGGTCGCGCTTCCAGGACGCCGACCGCATCGCCCACCAGTACCGGCACCACCACCACTTCGGCAAGGCCGTGTGGGCGCTGACCCACAGCCCCCGCGCCGCGGTCGAGGCGCTGCTGACCCTGGGGCGCGCCGTGGGCGGCGGCTGGGGTTCGGCCACCGAGGGCCACCGCGCCGCCCTCCCGGAGGGTCCCGCCGCCGCGGTCCGGGAGCTGGGCTCCGACGACGAGGCGTCGCTGTTCCAGCACATGGACGTGGCCCGCTACCTCAAGACCGTCCAACAGCGGGTGGCGGCCGGCGTGAAGAGCGCCCTGCACGAAGCGGGTTACCAGACCGCCGAGTTCGAGCAGCGGATCGTGCACGTCGCGGACGGCGGGGTCTACGTCGAGTCCGCGCAGGGCGCCGTCGGCATCGGCGACCACAACACCCTCACCCACAACGGCGATCCCGCTCCCAAGAGCGACTCCGCATCCCCGAAGGGCAGGTCCTGACGTGACGTCACATGACCCATCCGGCAAGGGCATCCACATCGGCAGCGTCCAGGGCGCCTTCGCCATCGGCGACCACAACACCGTCACCCACAACGCCGGCGGGCAGGGCGCACCCGCCGTCGACCCGGCGCACGAGGAACTCCTCCGGGCGGTCCGCACCCTGCGCGAGGACCTCGCCCGGGCCGTGGAGACCCCCGAGGTCCAAGCGCTGACCACCGAACTCGCCGACACCGAGGAGGAGATCACCGGCACCGGCGCCGCCGCCCCCGGCCGGCTGGCCCGGCTGCGCGGCGCGCTGTCGGACGCCGGTGCGGTGGTGGGCCTGCTGGCGTCCGGTGCGGCCGTGGTCCAGGCGGTCGCCGCGCTCGTGGGGGGCTGACCCGCAGTGCCCGAAAGCCCGCGCTGGAACCCGGACACCCAGTCCTGGGAGACCGGCCCCCCGCGTCCCGTCCGCGCCTACACCGGCCCGATGCCGCCCCGCCCCACCGCGCCCCCGCCGGCGGGCGCGGTGGGCCCGGACCCGGCCGGCCCGGCCGCGCCCGCGTACCCGCCCGAGCCGCCGCACGCACCCGGCGCGGACGACGTCGCGGGGGCGTCGGTGCCCGCCGGGGCCACCCCGCGCCGGACCCGGGTCCTGATCGCCGCCGCGGCGACCGCCGTCGTGGCGGCCGGTGCCGGCGGGGCGTACCTGCTGTGGGGGCGCGGTCCGGACGCCCCGCCCGCCGGCCGTCCGACGGCCGCGGCGAGCAGCGGCCCGTCCGCCGTCCCGACCGGCACCGGTGCGCCCACGGCGACGCCCACCGCCGATCCGTCCGCCACCGCGGCGGTTCCCGACGGCTACCGACTGGTCCACGACGACAAGGGCTTCACGCTGGCGGTCCCCGACGGCTGGCAGCGCGACGTCCGCTCCACCGGCGTCTTCTACACCTCGCCGGACACCCGCAGCCTGCTCCAGGTCTTCCAGATCACCGAGCCCGACCTCACGCCGCGGCAGGCGCTGGAGCAGGCGTCCCAAGGGCTCTCCGGCAATCCCGGCTACCAGGAACTCGGCATCGCACCGCGCCGGGGCCCCGGCGGCGCCGACGGTGCGGTCCTGACCTACGCCTACGACAGCGACCGGCTGGGCCTGCGCGTGCAGGCCGTCGACTGCGCCTTCACCGTCCCCGACGGCCGGCAGTTCGCGGTCCTGGTGCTGGGACCGGAGTCCGACTGGCCGCAGCAGGAGACGATCCAGCGGATCGCCCTGGAGTCGTTCGGCCCCAGCGCGTGAGAGGTGCGGCCCGGCCACCCCGGGCCGCACCGTCGCGGGCCCCGCTAGCCGGGGAGTTCGGTGCGCTCCCACCACTCGTACACGGGCAGTCGGCCGTCGGCGGTGTCCCACTCCCGTGGGGTCGGCCGGAAGTGCTCGAAGCCGCCGCGGTAGGGGACCTTCAGGTCGCCCCCGCTGGGATCGACGTCGACGATCCGCTCGGTGATCCCCTCGGGACCGCCCTGGAGAACTGCCTTGGGTGCCTTGCTCGCCATGGCGGCAGTGTCTCGCGCACCGTCCGACGGCCGGGGGCGGCTCGCCGGGCGACGCCGTCAGTCGCGGGGGAATTCGTCGGTGGGGAGGGTCATGCCGAGGACGGTGTCGGTGAGGTCGCGCTTGTATGCGCCGTCCTGCGGATGCGTGAAGACCCGGCTACGCCCGGCATAGGGGTCGGCGATGAAGTAGACGGGCACTTCAGCGGCGGCGTACGCCCACTGTGCGAGCGTCACGTGGGGGTGTCGGCGTTCACGCGGAGTGGACGCCGCCCTCCAGGACGGAGATGTCGGCGGTCTGGCCGGGCGGCGGGGTGTGCGCGGGGACCGGGTGGTCGTAGTCGCTGAGCAGGACGGTGCTGCTCTCGCCGTCGACCTGGGTGGTGAGCTTCAGCGGGTAGTGCGTGCCCTGGATCGCGACGTAGACGGTCTGGGTGGCGTCGCCGACCTTCTTCACGACGGGCAGTACCCGGGTGCCCTCGTGTGTGGTGGGGCGGCCCTTGCTCAGGGTGACGGAGGAGGTGGAGGGCGACGACGGGTCCTGGGGCGCGGGGGACTGCGGGGCGACCGACTTCTGGAAGGTGGTGAGGTCGCAGGCGGTGGCGATGCTCTGGAGGAAGGCGTCGTCGGTGGTGCCGTGCAGGAACCGGCCCTGGTAGTTCCGGGCCGCGGTGGTCCCCTCGTCGCCGGGCAGCTGGCTCTTCCAGAAGGCCGCGTCGGGCTTGAGCCAGACGTCCTTGCCGCGTTTGATCAGGTCGACCCGGCCCAGCGGGCCCTTGCTGACGTTGCCGGCGCAGTTGCCCGCCCGGTCGAGGGTGAGGTCGAGCTTGGTGGCGTCGGTGGAGCTGGCGGTGCGCAGCCGCAGCGAGTGCGCACCGAGGAGGGCGTGCAGGGCGTCGTCGGAGATCTGCTGCGCCGTCTTGCCGGCGAGGTCTCCCTCGTCGCCCGGGTCGTCGGCGGGTGCCGCGGCGGCGCAGGTGGCGGCGAGGACCACACCGGCCGCGCCGCAGGTCAGCGGGGTGAGGGAGCGGCGTCTGCGGGGCATCTGGGCTCCTCCGGTACGGAGGGGCTCCCGGGGACCGCGGTGGGCCCTCCGAAAGGCTCCCCGGTGGGCATAAGGCTATTCAGCGTACTTTCCGGTCCATTCGGGCGCATGTGGAGCTGTCGGGCGGCTTTGGGTGACTCGTGTCACTTTCGATGAATGTTTGGGCATAGGACCGGGGCATTGGGTTAGGGGTCCCCGTTGCTAGTGGGCCAGAGGTTGAACCAGTGATGAACACCGGAGCAGCCCGGACCGCCGGCGCAACTCACCGGTAAGCGGAAGGCAGAAGGACGTCGTGTCGGGAACCGAGACAAGCGAGACCATTCACGTAGGCGGGGTGTGGCGGGCGGCTGCATCCGGTGCCACGCGCGAGGTCCTGGACCCCGCCGACGCCACGACGCTCCAGGTGGTCGCCGAGGGCGGTGCCGAGGACGCCGACGCGGCGGTGGCGGCGGCCAAGGCGGCCTTCGACGGCGGCGCGGGGGCGTGGCCCCGCACGTCCGCGGGTGAGCGGGCGGCGCTGCTGCGCCGGGTCGCCGACCTGCTCCAGCGCGACCGCGAGCAGATCGCGCTGATCGAGAGCCGGGACACCGGCAAGACCCTGGAGGAGGGCCGGGTCGACGTCGACGACGTCACCAACGCCTTCCGCTACTTCGCCGACCTCGTCGTCAACGAGAGCGGCGGCCGGGTCGTCGACGCCGGTTCGCCGGACGTGCACAGCGTCGTGGTGCACGAGCCGGTCGGCGTCTGCGCGCTGATCACCCCGTGGAACTACCCGCTGCTCCAGGCGAGTTGGAAGGTCGCGCCGGCGCTGGCGACCGGCAACACCTTCGTCATCAAGCCGAGCGAGGTCACCCCGCTCTCCACGGTGCACCTGGTCCGGCTGCTGGTCGAGGCGGGTCTGCCGGCGGGCGTCGCCAACATCGTCACCGGCGCCGGGCTGCCGGTCGGCCAGCGGCTGGCCGAGCACCCGGACGTGGACCTGTTCTCCTTCACCGGTGGCCTGGCCAGCGGCACGAAGGCGGGTGCGGCGGCGGTCTCCGGCGCCAAGAAGATCGCCCTGGAACTGGGCGGCAAGAACCCCAACGTGGTCTTCGCCGACGCCTGCGCGACCGACGAGGGCTTCGACACCGCCGTCGACCAGGCGCTGAACGCGGCGTTCATCCACAGCGGGCAGGTGTGCTCGGCCGGTGCCCGGCTGATCATCGAGGAGTCGGTGCGCGACCGCTTCGTCGCCGAACTCGCCCGCCGCGCCGAGAAGATCAAGCTGGGAAGGGGCACCGAACAGGGCGTGGAGTGCGGCCCGTTGGTCTCCCAGCAGCAGTTGGACAAGGTCGAGGCGTACGTCGCCTCCGCGCTGGCCGAGGGCGCCAACCTGCGCTGCGGCGGCGCCCGCCCCGAGCCCAGCGACGTCCGGCCGGCCACCGGCTACTTCTACCGGCCGACCGTGCTGGACGGCTGCCACCGCGGGATGAAGGTCGTCCGCGAGGAGACCTTCGGGCCGATCCTCACCGTCGAGACCTTCACCACCGAGGACGAAGCCGTCACGCTGGCCAACGACACCGAGTACGGGCTGGCCGGTGCGGTCTTCTCCGCCGACACCGCCCGCGCCCGCCGGGTCGCGGCCCGTCTGCGGCACGGCACGGTGTGGATCAACGACTACCACCCCTACCTCCCGCAGGCCGAATGGGGCGGCTTCGGGAAGTCCGGCATCGGGCGCGAGCTCGGCCCGACCGGGCTCGACGAGTACCGGGAGAGCAAGCACGTCTACGAGAACCTGCGGCCCCAGCCCGTCCGTTGGTTCGCCGGCTGACCGGTCCGTCCCCGGCCCGGGCGGTCGCCGCCCGGGCCCCGCGCGCACTTCGCAGTAAGGAGCACCCCCCATGCCCGTGTACGACTACGTAGTCGTCGGCGGTGGCACCGCCGGATCCGTCATCGCCTCCCGCCTCACCGAGGATCCGCACACCACCGTCGCCGTGATCGAGGGCGGTCCCACCGACATCGACCGCGAGGACGTCCTGACGCTGCGCAAGTGGCTCGGCCTGCTCGGCGGCGACCTGGACTACGAGTACACGACCACCGAGCAGCCCCGCGGCAACTCGCACATCCTGCACAGCCGCGCCAAGGTCCTCGGCGGCTGCTCGTCGCACAACACGCTGATCTCCTTCAAGCCGCTGCCCTCGGACTGGGACGAGTGGGCGGCGGCCGGTGCGACCGGCTGGGGCGCGAACGAGATGGACCCCTACTTCGGCAAGCTGCGCAACAACATCGTGCGGGTGGCCAAGAAGGACCAGAACCAGATCGCCACCGACTGGATCGAGGCGACGAAGACCGCCCTCGGCGTCCCGGAGGTCGTCGGCTTCAACGACCGGCCCTTCGAGGAGGGCGTCGGCTTCTTCGACCTCGCCTACCACCCGGAGAACAACAAGCGCTCCTCCGCCTCCGTCGCCTACCTCCACCCCCACATGGAGGCCGGCGACCGGCCCAACCTCACGCTGATGCTGGAGACCTGGGCGCACAAGCTGGAACTGGACGGCACCACCGCCAAGGGCGTCCACGTCCGCACCAAGGACGGCGAGGAGGTCTACGTCGAGGCCGCCCGCGAGGTGCTGGTGTGCGCCGGCGCGGTGGACACCCCGCGGCTGCTGATGCACTCCGGCATCGGCCCCAAGAAGGACCTGGAGGCGCTCGGCATCCCCTGCGTCCTGGACCTGCCGGGCGTCGGCGAGAACCTCATCGACCACCCCGAGTCGGTCATCGTCTGGGAGACCAACGGGCCGATCCCCGGCAACTCCGCGATGGACTCGGACGCCGGTCTGTTCGTGAAGCGGGACCCGGACCACAAGGGCCCGGACCTGATGTTCCACTTCTACCAGATCCCGTTCACCGACAACCCGGAGCGACTGGGCTACGAGCGGCCCGAGCACGGCGTCTCGATGACCCCCAACATCCCCAAGTCCCGCGCCCGCGGCCGGCTCTACCTCACCTCCGCCGACCCCGAGGTCAAGCCCGCCCTGGACTTCAAGTACTTCGAGGACGAGGGCGACTACGACGGGCGGACCCTCGTCGACGGCATCAAGCTGGCCCGCAAGGTCGCCGAGGCCGAGCCGTTCAAGAAGTGGCTCAAGCGGGAGGTCTTCCCCGGCCCCGAGGTCACCGACGACGCGGAGATCAGCGAGCTGGTCCGCAAGGCCGCGCACACCGTCTACCACCCGGCCGGCACCTGCAAGATGGGCGCCGAGGACGACCGGCTCGCCGTCGTCGACCCGGAGCTGAAGATCCGCGGCCTGTCCGGCATCCGCATCGCCGACGCCTCCGTCTTCCCGACGATGCCCGCGGTGAACCCGATGATCGGCGTGCTGATGGTGGGGGAGAAGTGCGCCGAACTGCTCCGCGCGGCCTCGACCCAGGGGGGTGATGCGTGATGACCGGTTCCTCCGTCGACGCCGCTGCCGTCCCCAACCCCCGCAAGGACACGGCCGGTTCGGCCGCGGACGGCGCGGGCGAGCAGCCCGTGGTGTTCTCCGTGCGCCACCTGTGGAAGGTCTTCGGGCCGAAGGCCGAACGCATCCCCGACGACGCCGCGGTCACCGAGCTCAGCGCCCGGGAGCTGCGCGAGCAGACCGGCTGCACCGCCGCCGTCCGCGACGTCTCCTTCGACGTCCGCAAGGGCGAGGTCTTCGTGGTCATGGGGCTGTCCGGCTCCGGCAAGTCCACCCTCGTCCGCTGCCTGACCCGGCTGATCGAGCCGACCAGCGGCGTGCTGGAGATGGACGGCGAGGACGTCCGCGCCATGGACCGCACCGCGCTGCGCGAACTGCGCCGCCGCCGGGCCGCCATGGTCTTCCAGCACTTCGGCCTGCTGCCGCACCGCACCGTCGTCGACAACGTCGCCTACGGCCTGGAGATCCAGGGCATGGGCAAGTCCGAACGCCGCGAGAAGGCCGCCGAGATGGTCGACAAGGTCGGCCTGGCCGGCCTGGAGAAGCGCCGCCCCGGCCAGCTCTCCGGCGGCCAGCAGCAGCGGGTCGGCCTGGCCCGCGCGCTCGCCGTGGACCCCGAAGTCCTGCTGTTCGACGAGCCGTTCAGCGCGCTCGACCCGCTCATCCGGCGCGACATGCAGGAGGAGGTGGTCCGCCTGCACCGCGAGGAGGGGCGGACCATGGTCTTCATCACCCACGACCTGGCCGAGGCGCTGCGGATCGGCGACCGGATCGCCCTGATGCGCGACGGGCAGATCGTCCAGCTGGGCACCCCCGAGGAGATCGTCGGCTCGCCCGCCGACGACTACGTCCGCGACTTCGTCCGGGACGTCCCGCGCGAGCAGGTGCTGACCGTGCGCCGCGCGATGCGCCCCGCGGAGGCCGGCGAGGCCGAGGCGGGCCCCGCGCTCGCCCCCGACACCCTGATCTCCGACGCCATCGAGGCGGTGGCCCGCTCCGGCGGCCCGGCCCGCGTCGTCGACGACGGCCGCTGCCTGGGCGTCGTGGACAGCGCCTGCCTGCTGAACGTCGTGGCCCGGATATCCCAGCCGCACCATGACGCGTCGGGGGAGGTGGCCGCATGATGTACGCCGCCGCACCCCACCGCGGCGCCGCCCGCGCCGTCGCCCCCCGCGCGCCCGCCGCGAGCCCCCGGGCCCGCCTGCGCGCCGCCCTCCTGCGCCAGTGGCGCCAGGCCCAGCGGGCCGCCGCGCTGAACGTGGCGGCCGGCACCGTGAAGCGGGGCCGCGCATGAGCACCGCCGCACCCCCCACCACTCCCGGCGTGCTCGGCGCCGGCAAGCCCGGCCCCCTCCAGGGCCTGTTGCGCCGCCGCGGCCTCGCCAAGCTCCTGCTGCTCGCCGTCGCCGCGGCCGTGCTCGTCCCGCTCGCCGCGGCCGCCTGGCCCGGCGGTGCCTGGCCCACCGCGCTGACCGTGGACCTCTCCGGACCGCTCGACCACGTCAGCAACTGGATCATCGACAACCGCGACAGCAACTGGCTGTTCGTCTACGTCCTGGGCCACCTCAGCAACGCCGTGGTGCTCTCCGTCCGCGGCGTCTACCTGCTGCTGCTCGCCCTCGGCTGGACCGGTGTGACGGCCGGTGTGACGCTGCTGGCCTGGCGCGTCGCCGGCCTGCGGATCGCCGCCGTCGCGCTGGTGTCCTTCCTGGCCAGCGGGGCCCTGGGGATGTGGGTCCCGACCATGCAGACGCTGGCCCTGATGATCGTGGCGGTGCTCGCCTCGGTCGTCGTCGGCGCGCTGCTCGGCCTCGCCGCCGGCCTGTCCCCGCGGCTCTTCAAGCTCCTGCGCCCGGTCCTCGACACCATGCAGGTGCTCCCGGCCTTCGCGTACCTCCTGCCGGTCGTGCTGGTCTTCGGCATCGGCGTGCCCGCCGCGCTGCTGGCCACCGTGATCTACGCGGCGCCGCCGATGGCCCGGCTCACCGCGCTCGGCCTGCGCGGCGCGGACGCCGGCGTGCTGGAGGCGGTCTCCTCGCTCGGCGCCACCGGACGCCAGCGGCTGCTCACCGCGCGCCTGCCGCTGGCCCGCAAGGAACTGCTGCTGGGCGTCAACCAGACGATCATGATGGCGCTGTCCATGGCCGTGATCGCCTCGATGATCGGCGCCGCCGGCCTCGGCGACCGCGTCTACCAGGCGCTCGCCTCGGTCGACGTCGGCTCCGCGCTGGCCGCCGCCATCCCGATCGTGCTGCTGGCCATCGTCATGGACCGCACCACCGCCGCGGCCGGCGAGAAGCTGGGCGCGGCCCCGTCCGCCGCCGGCCCCCGGCTGCTGCGCGGCTGGCCCGCCTGGGTCGGCATCGCCGCGGTCACCGCGGTGGTCGCGCTCGTCGGCCGCCTGGCCGGTTCCACCATCTGGCCGGCCGGCGCCACGTTCGCCATCGCCCGGCCGGTCAACGACGTCAAGGAGTGGATGGTCAACCACCTCTACTCCGGTGTCCCGGTCGTCGGCGGCACCGCCGACTGGGCCGCGCACTTCACCAACTGGGTCCTCAACCCGCTGCGGGACGGCCTGACCGCCCTGCCCTGGTACGGCGTGCTGCTCGTCGTCGCCGCCCTCGCCTGGCTCATCGGCACCTGGCGCACCGCGCTCACCGCCGTGCTGGCCATGGCCGCCATCGGCGTGCTGGGCGTGTGGAAGCCGTCCATGGACACCCTCTCGCAGGTGCTGGCCGCCCTGGTCGTCACCCTGGTGCTGGGCGTCGGCGTCGGCATCCTCGCGGCCGGCAGCAAGCGCTTCGAGGCGGTGCTGCGCCCGGTCCTGGACGTCATGCAGACCATGCCGCAGTTCGTCTACCTGATCCCGGTCGTGGCGCTGTTCGCGGTGGGTCGCGCGCCGGCCGCCGCCGCGGCGGTCGTCTACGCCCTGCCGGCGGTCATCCGGATCACCACCCAGGGCCTGCGCCAGGTGGACCCCGGCGCCATGGAGTCCGCCCGCTCGCTCGGCGCCACCCGCTGGCAGACCCTCCGCCAGGTCCAACTGCCGCTCGCCCGGCCGGCGTTGCTGCTGGCCGTCAACCAGGGCGTGGTCCTGGTGCTGGCCGTCGTCATCATCGGCGGTCTGGTCGGCGGCGGGGCCCTCGGCTACGACGTGGTCACCGGCCTGGCCACCGGCGACCTCGCCATCGGCCTGGTCGCCGGCGTCGCCATCGTGTGCCTGGGCCTGATGCTCGACCGGGTCACCCAGCCCACGGAACGGCGCACGACCGGGAAGGGAGCCTGACCATGTCCCGCACTCCGACACGCGCCCGGGCGCTGACCAAGGCGCTGGCCGCCACGGCCGCGACCGGGGCCCTGCTGGTGTCCCTGTCCGCCTGCGGCAAGGCCGACATGACCAAGCAGGCGTCCCCGTTCGCCGCGGCCAAGGGATCCAAGTCGGTGACCCTGTCCGTGCAGACCTGGGTCGGCGCCCAGGCCAACGTCGCGGTGGCGAAGTACCTGCTCGAACACGAGCTGGGCTACCACGTCGACACCGTCCAGGTCGACGAGATCCCCGCCTGGGACGCGCTCAGCCAGGGCCGGGTCGACGCCATCCTGGAGGACTGGGGCCACCCCGACCAGGAGAAGCGCTACGTCCAGGACAAGAAGACCATCACCGCCGGCGGCGGCAACGGCGTCACCGGCCACATCGGCTGGTGGGTCCCGAAGTACTGGGCGGACGCGCACCCCGACGTCACCGACTGGAAGAACCTCAACAAGTACGCCAAGCAGCTCCGCACCTCGGAGAGCGGCGACAAGGGCCAGTTGATGGACGGTTCGCCGTCCTACGTCACCAACGACAAGGCGCTGGTGAAGAACCTCGGCCTGAACTACCAGGTCGTCTTCGCCGGCTCCGAGGCCGCCCAGATCACCCAGATCCAGCAGTTCGCCAAGCAGAAGAAGCCGTTCCTCACCTACTGGTACGAACCGCAGTGGCTCTTCAACCAGGTGCCGATGGTGGAGGTCAAGCTCCCTCCGTACACCGACGCCTGCGCGGCGAAGGGGGCCAAGGACCCGCAGTCCATCGACTGCGCGTACCCCACCACCCCGCTCCAGAAGTACTTCAACACCGACTTCGCCAAGAGCGGCAGCTCCGCGGCGCGGTTCCTGAAGAACTTCCACTGGGACAAGAAGGACCAGAACGAGGTCTCCGAAATGATCGCCTCCAACGGCCTCCCGGCCGACGAGGCGGCCAAGAAGTGGGTGGACGAACACCCCGACGTGTGGAAGCCCTGGCTGACGAAGAAGTAGCCGCCGCACCCCGTCCTCCGCACCCGGGCGGGGCCGTCATCCGACGGTCCCGCCCGGCGTCGTTCGCGGCCTCCTGGGGTCTCAACTCGGCTTCAGGTCAAGGGCGTTCGGTCGGTCAGTCCGCGAGCAGTTCGTCCACCAGGTCCACCGCCAGGTCGTGGGTGTGGTGCACCGGGAGGCCCTCGTCGAGGAACCAGTCGTCGGTGGCCTCGGGGTGGGGGCCGACGACGGCGATCTTGCCGGCGCCGCAGGGGGCGACGACGGCGGCCACGGTGCCGTTGGGGTAGGTGGCCAGGACGGTGGCGGTGGCTCCCGGGTCGAGGAGGAAGTGCGGGCCGTCCTGGAAGTAGACGGTGCGGGGCAGACCGCGCCACCGGGTCTCCACGACGGTGTCGCCGTCGTGGGTGACGGTCGCGCCGGGCGTGACGATGTACTGGTCGGTGTCGCCGGGCAGCAGGTCGAAGCCGGGGTCGTCGCCGGCCAGGTAGCCGCCCAGGCAGAAGCCGAGGTAGCGGCCGCCGCCCCGGACGTAGGCGCGGATCTCGTCACCGTGCTTGCGCAGCCGGCGGTAGGCGGGGCCGAGCGAGCCGCCGCCGGGCTGCGCGTAGAGGTGCGCGTGTGCCAGGGACGTCAGGGACAGCGGGACGTCCTCGGACGGGCCGGTGTAGCGCACGTCGAGGTCCCAGGGGCCGGCCTCCAACAGTGCGGCGACGGCCTCGGAGCAGCCGGCGGGGCGGGCCGCCGGTCCGCGGTAGACCAGGGCCAGGCGGCGTCCGCCGGGGGCGGGCAGCGGCGGGGTCTCCGCCTCGGTGCGGGCGCCGAAGGCCCGGCGGACGGAGTCGAGGAAGCGGGTGGGGGGAGACATGGGCGCTCACCGTGCAGGACTGGTGGGGTGGGGGGTCAACTCGGGGGACGGGCGCGCGCCGCCCCGGAGGGCCAGGCCCTGGACGGGGATGCCGCGCCACGCGGTGCCGGGGGTGAGGTACTCGCCCTTCATGACCAGGGAGAGCGCGTCGAGCCAGACGCCCTCGCCGACGACGCCGTCGTAGAGCACCACCGAGCGGCTGCCGACGGACGCGCCGGCCTGGACGGTGACCTTCGACATCTTCATGACCCGGTCCTCGAACAGGTGCGTCTGCAAGCTCACGCCGGCGCCGATCGCCGCGTCGTCGCCGATGTCGACCAGGTCGAACTCGGTGAGGAAGGTGGTGCCGAGCCACGTCCGGCGGCCGATCCGGGCGCCGAACAGCCGCAGCGCCGGCGGCAGGAACGGGGTGCCGGCCAGGGGCGCGAGGGCGACCGGCACGGCGGCCGCCTCGTACAGGCCGGTGACGAACTCGCTGCGGCGCACGAACCAGCTCCACAGCGGCTCCGTGCGGGGCCGGTAGCGGCCGATGACCAGGCGCTTCAGCAGGGCGCAGGCGACGACGACGGCGAGCCCGCTGGCCATCAGCAGGAGCGGGGCGAGGAACAGGGGGATGGCCCGGGAGGGCGCGCGGGCGACGGCGGAGAGCGCGAGGAGGAACAGGAAGGTGGCGGCGCCCAGCAGGGACGCCGGCAGCGTGGCGCGCAGGTACTCGATGGCCAGGCGGCGGCGGACCGCCTTGCGGGTGGGGCTGAAGGTCAGTTCCTCGGGGAAGGTGCCGCTGCTCTGGCGCTGGGGCAGGCGGATCGCGGGGGAGCCCAGCCAGGAGGTGCCGGGGGGCACGTCGGCGCCGGGCGGGACGGTGCCGACGCCGATCAGGGACCCGGGCCCGGTGCGCGTCCCGGCCGGCAGGTACGCCGCGTTGCCGAGGAACGCGCGGCGGCCGACCTCGGTGCGGCGGCAGGTGACCCGGCCGCCGGCGAACGTCGCGCCGCCCACCCCCGCCATGTCCGCCACGAAGCTGCCCTCGCCGAGGGTGAGCAGGTCCGGGTCGAGGTGGGCGGCGGTGGAGACCTCGGCGCCCGGACCGATCCGGGCGCCCAGCAGCCGCAGCCAGGGGACGGTGTAGAGGGTGGCGTAGAGGGAGTTGGTGAAGGTGAGGCTGGACTCCAGCAGCTTGTCGGAGAGCCACTTGCGGACGCCCAGGGCGGAGCGCACCGGGTGCGTGCCGACCGGGGTGCGGGGCAGCACCAGCCGCTTGGCGCAGGCGATCGCCGCACAGACGGCGAGGACGTAGAGCGGCGCCGCGAGGACCAGGGTGACCGCGACGGCCGGGCCGCTGCCCCAGGCCAGCCAGACGCACCACACCAGCGCGGAGCCCGGCACCAGGACGGCCAGGGTGAGGAGTTCGAGGAAGGCGACGCCGAGCACCGCGGCGGCGACGTGCCGCGCCCGGCCGTGCTCGGTCGTGCCGCCGGCCCGCAACATGTCCTCCACGTGCGGGTCCAGGGCCGGCACCGGGGCGGGCGGCGAGCCGGCCCAGCGGGCACCGGGCGGCACCACCTCCCCCTGCCCGACCACCGACTGTTCGCCGAGGCCGGCCCCCGCCGCCAGCCGGGCGCCGGGCTCCAGCACCGCGTGCGCCCCCACGTAGGCGCGCGGCCCGATGTCGATCGGGGCGACGGTCACCCAGCCGTCCGCCACCCGCCAGGCCCGCAGCGTGACGCCGTAGCCGATCGCGGCGTCCGCGCCGATCCGGAGCAGCGCCGGCAGCGGGACGACGCCGGTGGCGATGGTCGTCCGCGGCCCGATCCGGGCGCCCAGCAGCCGCAGGTAACGGCCCATCAGCGGCGAGCCGCTCAGCGCGGGCAGCGGGCTGACGCTCAGCAGGAGGGAGAGCGCCCACAGGCGGAGGTAGGTCGCGCCCCACAACGGGTAGCGGCCCGCGCGGATACCGGCCGCCAGCGGGCGGGCGAGGACCACCGGCAGCAGCCAGCGGACGCCGAAGTAGCTGATCAGCACGGCCAGTACGGGCCGCAGCGGCAGCGCATCCTCGCTGGTGAAGTCGCCGTTCGCCCAGCTGAAGACGGTGACCAGCGGCAGGGTCAGGACGAACAGCAGGAGGTAGATCGAGGCGGCTTGGGCCAGGCCGGCGACGGCGATCCGGGCCCGACCGGGCCGCAGCGGGCGCGGCCGCACCGGTACCTCGCCGGCGGCCCCGGCACCGCTGCCGCCGCCTGCCGCACGGTCACCGCTCCCCGGCCCCGCGCCGACCGACCCGCCGCCTGCCCCGACCCCGGCCCCGGCCTCCGCGCCGCCCGGTGCGCCCAGGTGGGCCGCGAGCCCGCGCACCGTCGGATGGGCGTAGACGTCGCGCAGGGCGGCGCCGGCGGCGAGGTCGCGGCTGCGCAGCAACGACACGACCTGCGCGGCGAGCAACGAGTGCCCGCCGAGGTCGTCGAAGAAGTCCGCCTCGGTGGAAAGCGCCTCGGGCCCCATGCCGAAGACCTCGGCCCACACGTCCCGCACCCGCGCCTCCCACGCGCCCCGCGGCGGCGTCACCCGGCCGCCGACGCCCAGGCGCCGGCCGGTCGGTGCGGGCAGCCGCCGGCGGTCCACCTTGCCGCTCGGCAGGGCCGGCAGCTCGGTCAGGACGTCGAGGAACGGCGGCACCATGTAGGCGGGGAGCCGGTGCCGCAGCCGCTGGTGCAGCCGGGCGACCAGCGCGTCCCCGTCCGCCGTGCCGGCCTGCCCGGCGCCGTCCGGTGCCAGCACCACGTACGCGGACAACTCCCTCTCCTCGGCCCCGTCGTCGCGGGCCGGCGGCGCCACCAGCGCGGTCGCCGCCTCGGCCACCCCGGGGTCCTCCAGCAGGACGTTGTCGATCTCGCCGAGGTCGATCCGGTAGCCCCGCACCTTCACCTCGTCGTCGGCCCGCCCCAGGAACTCGATCTCCCCGTCGGCGGCGCGCCGGCCCAGGTCGCCGGTGCGGTAGAGCCGCCCGCCGTGCGGGGCCAGCGGGTGCGTGACGAAGCGCTCCGCGGTCAGTTCCGGGCGCCGCACGTAGCCGCGGGCGACGCCCGGGCCGCCCACGCAGATCTCGCCCACCGCCCCGTCCGGCACCGGTTCGCGCCGGTCGTCCAGGAGCACCGCGGTGTACGTGGGCACCGGCCGGCCGATCGTCACCGGGCGGCCCGGCCGGAGTTCGGCGACGGTGGCGGTGACGGTGGTCTCGGTCGGCCCGTAGGTGTTGAGGATCCGGCGGCCCGGCCGGCTCCACCGCTCGACCAGCCGGGCCGGGCAGGGCTCGCCGCCCACCACGATGCTGCGCACCGCCGGCAGCTCCCAGTCCCGGGGGATGGTCGCCAGCAGCGTCGGCACGCAGTAGAAGAGCGTGGTCGCGGACGTCTCCAGCACGCCGGCCAGTTCGGCGCCGAGCCGCGCCCCGGCCCCGACGGGACCCGCGACGAGGGTCGCGCCGACCGCCCAGGTGGGCCAGATCTCCTCGATCGAGAAGTCGAAGGAGAGGGTCATGCCCTGGTAGACGCGGTCGTCGGGGCGCACGTCGTAGACGCCGGGGATCACGTCGAGGAAGTTGCAGATGCTGGAGTGCGCGATGGCCACGCCCTTGGGGCGGCCGCTGGAGCCCGAGGTGTACATGATGTACGCCAGCGGGTCGTCGGGGTCCTCGGCCTCCGGGCCCGGGGGCGCCGGCGGGCGGCCGGGCACCGGGTCCGCGGCGGGGGCCGGCGCCGGCCGCGGTCGGGTGCCGGGCGCGGTGGCCAACTCGGCGGCCAGCGCGTCGAGCCGCACCACGGGCGCCGGCCGTCCGGCCACCGATCCGGCCAGCTCCGTCACCGTCAGCACCGCGTCCACCCCGGCGTCCGCCGCGATGAACGCGACCCGGTCGGCGGGCGCCGCCGGGTCGATCGGGACGAACGCCGCGCCCGCCTTGCCCACCGCCAGCAGCGCCACGTACATGTCCACCGACCGCGGCACCAGGAGCGCGACCCGGGAGCCCGTCCCGATGCCCTGTCCGATGAGGTGGTGGGCGAGCCGGTTGGCCCGGGCGTCGAGGGCGGCGTAGGTCAGGACGTGCGGCCCGCACTCCAGGGCGGTCGCCGCGGGCATGCGGTCGCAGGTGGACTCGAAGAGGTCGGATAGCCGCCTCCCGGTCCGCCTGGTCGTGCCCATGACTCCATCGCAGCGCCGATCACCGGTGATCGCATGTCGGCCCCGGGGAACCCCGTTGACCTGGGCTTTCCCCGCGAAGTGCGGGCCGTCCCGGCGGCGGTCAGCGACGGTCCCGCCCGTCACCCGATCGTATGGCCGCGGACCCGCCGGGCCACCGTGCCGGCCCGCGGCGCTCCAGGCTGGGACGCGCCCCAGACCCGCCCGGGGATCGACCCGGCGCACGAAAGGCCCGGCCCGTCATGCCCCTGCCGCCGCCGCACTGCCCGACCCTCGACTGTCACGACACCCTGTGGAAGGACACCGCCACCACCGAGGTCCACTGGGACAACTGGCGCTGGTGGTGCCGGCGCTGCGACAAGAAGTGGTACCCGACCCGCGAGCAGGTCGAGCAGTACCGGCACGGCGTGGGGGCGGGCCGCCTGGACCCCCGGGTGCCGGCCCGCCCCTGCTGACGCGGCCCGGCCGACCCGCCTACCGGGCCGGCCGACCGCACCCGCCGACCGTCAGGCCGACTCCTGCGGCCACGGCACCTCGGTGGCCACCGGCGCGCCGTAGTCCACGCCGGGCACCGCGAAGCCGTAGAGGCGGTGCACCTCGCCGTGGAACCAGTCCAGGTCGGCGAGTTCGGCGATGTTCTCCGTCGTGGCACGCTGCCACCGCTCGGCGACCGCGGCCTGCACCTGCGGCGTCAGCTCCCAGCGGTCCAGCCGGACCCGGCCCTCCTCGTCGAGGTCCAGCGGGCGGGCCCCGGTGAGCTGGTCCCACAACTCGCCGAGCTGCGCGGTCGGCGACACCACCTGCTCGCCCAGGACGCCGCGCAGCAGCCCGACGTAGAGCGCGATGCCGGGGATGGCGGTGGACGACTGGGTGACGGCGGCGCCGTTGACCGACGTCACCGCGCGCCCGCCGACCAGCTCGGACAGCCGCTTGTCCAGGGTGCGGGCGGTGCCCTCCAGGTGGGCCTTGGCGGCGCCGATGGTGCCCTTGCGGTAGATCGCCTCGGTCAGCGACGAGCCGATGTAGGACAGCGCCGCGGTGGAGAAGCCCTCGGCGAGCAGACCGCGGCCGGCCAGGTGGTCGATCCAGCGCTCCCAGTCGGCGCCGCCCATCACCGCCACGGTCTGGGCGATGTCCTCCTCGGTGGCCGGCGCGGTCTCCACCTCCTTGACCTCGGGCGCGCCCTCGCCGTCGAAGACCAGGGTCCTGGTGCGGGACGGCGCGCCGATCGGCTGGAGGACCGAGGCGTAGGTGGTGCCGGTCTCCGGGTCGGTGCGCCGTGGGGCGGCCACCGAGTAGATCAGGTGGTCCAGCTTCCCGCCGAACCGCTCCGCCACCAGGTCGGCGACCTGCTCCTTCAACGCGTCGGAGAACGCGTCCCCGTTGAGGAAGACCATGTCCCGCCCGGCCTCGCGGGCGAGTTCGGCGGTGGCCGCGGTGCGGTACCAGCCGGCGGTGGCGGTGCGCCGGGCACTGCCCGGCTTCTCGAAGCAGACGCCGATGCCGCGGATGCCGGCGCGCTTGAGGCCGGCGAGGGTGGCGGCCAGGCCGTAGCCGGCGGAGGAGCCGATGACGAGGGCCACCGGGCCGTCGGCCGGCGGCGGCGTGGTCGGGGCGGGCACGGCCTCCCACATGTCGGAGACCAGCTGCCGGCACCCGGCGGGGTGCGAGTCGAGGAAGAGGAACCCGCGGCTGCGGGGGCGGTCGATGACGCGGTCGGTCACGGTGCGGTCCTCGGGACGGTGCGAACAGGACACCGCCGATTGTCCCGATCTTCGGCCGGAGACGGCCCGCCGCCCCGCCCGGCGCGGCGGAACGGCATAGTAGGGCGCGGCCCCATCAGGGGCATGACAGTCAGCCCGCGACTGCCGTCAGGGGAGCACCGACCGGCGCCGGCGCCACCACCGTGCCGCGCCGTGCCGGGCGCGTCGTACGTACCAGGGGGGAACCACACCCATGCCGTCCACACCGGCCACGCCGTCCGCACCGTCCGCACCGTCCGGATCCTCCGCACCGTCCGGTCCGGCCGGACGCGCCCGCCGTCCGCGTCACGGTCGCGTCGCGTTCGCCGCCGCGGCCGCCGCCGTCCTGCTCGCCGCCACCGTGACCGCCTGCGGGCCCGACGGCAACTCCGCCGCCACGGGCGGGGGTTCGGCGTCCGGCAACCAGAAGGCCGGCGGCCTGCCCGACGACGCCCCGACCAGCATCGACGACCTGAAGAAGTGGAAGGACGGCGGCTGGAAGGACTGGGGCAAGTGGGCCCGCGAGGCCCGGGACTTCGCCAACCCGATCATCAAGGACCACTGGAAGGCCGACCGGATGGCGCAGGCCCAGGCGGCCCCCGACGTCGGCGTCCAGGCCGGCGCGGCGGTCGGCGGGTCCGGAGCCACCGACCCCGAACCCCGGCCGGTCACCGCCCAGGAGGTCGGCCGCCCCTACCACCGGAACATGGCCCCGGTCGGGAAGATCTTCTTCGACAGCCCCAAGGGCCCGATGGTCTGCTCCGGCACCATCGTCGAGGACCCGGCGCACCCGGGGAAGTCCAACCTGGTGTGGACCGCGGGCCACTGCGTCCACTCCGGCCGGCAGGGCGGCTGGATGCGCAACATCGTCTTCGTCCCGTCGTACAACGACACCGGCGTGCCGATGAGCCAGGTCGGCACCACCCCCACCCAGGAGGTCACCCCCTACGGCCGCTTCTGGGCGGACTGGATCAGCACCTCCGGTGAGTGGCTCGACATGGGCAGCACCGAGTCCGGCAACGCCGGTTCCGCGTACGACTTCGCGGTGCTGCACGTCCGCCCGGAGAACGGTGGCGGCAAGTCCCTCCAGGAGACCGTCGGCGCGGCCGCGCAGGTGTGGTTCAACGCCCCGCACGCGGACGGCATCAGCTCGATCAAGGCGTTCGGCTACCCCGCCGCGCCGCCCTACGACGGCGCCCGCATGATGTCCTGCTACGACCGCCCCGGCCGCCTCACCATGCAGCAGGGCACGCCGGCCATGGACCGGATCGGCTGCACCATGACCGGCGGCACCTCCGGCGGCGGCTGGTTCGTCGGCCGCAACGGCAAGCTGACGCTGATCTCCAACACCTCGATCAGCTCCAACGCCCACACCTGGCTCGCCGGCCCCTACCTGGGCCCGGAGGCGCAACGCGTCTTCGACTCGGTGAGCCGCAAGTTCGCGGGCCAGTAGGCCGGGTCGCCTTGGCTGTTCCACGACGGGCCCCGGTCCCCGCCGCCTCGCGCGGTGCGGACCGGGGCCCGTTCGCGTCAGTTGCGGTCGTCGCCCTTCAGCGCGTCGGTGAACGCGCTCCAGGCGTCGGCGGGGAAGAGGAGTTGGGGCCCGGCGGGGTCCTTGCTGTCGCGTATGGCGTGGCCGCCGGTGGTGGTGGCGATCTCTACACAGGCTCCGTCCTGGTTCGAGTACGAGGACTTCCGAAACACGCCCATGACCTCTGGCTTCATGTCTTCACTTCCTTGTGCGGCGGTCCGATCTCAAGGAGTTCCCGGCTGCGTCAAGCGCTTTCATCCGGTGGTAGCGCTGCTGGTCGAAGACGTTGACGTAGTGCGCAAGGCCCTTGGGGCCTTCTACCACGTTGGTGTGCGTGGGGCCGTCCGGGGGTGCTGCTTCCACGTTCGCCTCTGCCCCGAACGAGAAGCCCGATAACGAACTCGACATGCCGGCGAGAAGACCTGCCTCCTCGGAGAGCAGTTGGATCGTGACGCTCTGCCGTTCCCCGACGTCCTCCAGGCGAGTCAATTGCCCTTCCCGCACGTGCGGTGCGGCGCGCAGGTCCGCTCGTCCGCGTCCTCGACGCCGTAGAGGTCGAGAAGCGTGCGGAAGCCCCGACGCGGACGTGTGCCCGCTCTCCATGCGGCTGATCTTGGAGCCGCAAGTTCGCGGGCCAGTAGGCCGGGTCGCCTCGGTCGTTCCACGACGGGCCCCGGTCCCCGCCGCCTCGCGCGGTGCGGACCGGGGCCCGTTCGCGTCAGTTGCGGTCGTCGCCCTTCAGCGCGTCGGTGAACGCGCTCCAGGCGTCGGCGGGGAAGAGGAGTTGGGGCCCGGCGGGGTTCTTGCTGTCGCGTATGGCGTGGCCGCCGGTGGATATGGGGGCGACCTCCACGCACTCGCCTGTCTGTGCGGAGTACGAGGACTTCCGGAACGCGCCTATGTCTTCAGGCTTCACGGCTTCACTTCCTTGTGCGGCGTTCCACCTTCAAGGAGTTCCCGGATGCGCTCGGCACTCCTGTCCGGAGGCAGTGCGGCCGAGCGTAGCTGATCGAACGTGTTGACGTAGAGGGCCAGATCCTCCGGCGCTTCCACAACATTGGTGTTCGCCGGATTCTCCAGTGTCACGGCTTCCACGTTCGCCTCCACCCCGAACGAGAAGGCCACGAAAGCTCCTGCCATCCCGGCGACCAGGCTCGCCGTCGTCGGCAGGAGCTGGATGGTGACGTTCTGCCGTCCCCCGACGTCGAGTAGATGCTTCAACTGGCCGTCTCGCACCTTGCGGTCGAGGGAGAGGGAGGTGAGAGCTGGTTCCCAGAGGATCGCGGCGAAGCTGGCCCCTCCCTCCTCGATCCTCCGCTGGCGTTCCTGGCGCAGCTTCGCCAGCTCGACGACCCTCTCGGACGGGATCGTCTGGGGCCCTATGGCGATGACGGATTCCATGTAGTGAGTGGTTTGCAGCAACCCGGGGATGAGGACCGGGCCCCACGAGCGAATGTATGTCGCCTCATGTTCCAGAGCGATGTGGTGGGCGTAGCCGTCTCCGACGGCGCCCTGATAGTCGATCCACCACCCCCGTTCGTTGCTGCGCCGGGCCCACTCCAGCAACTTGGCCCGTTCGCCGGGGTCCTCGACTCCATACAGTTCCAGCAGAGTTCGGACCTCCAGCGCGGAGGCGGTCGTCTGTCCGCTCTCCAGGCGGCTGACCTTCGAGACGGACTTCATGATGGCTTCGGCGCTGTCCGGTTGATCGAGTCCAGCCGCCTCCCGATAGCGCCTCAGTGCGTTGCCGAGCCTCCGGCTTCGTACCGTCGGCCTCCCACCTGCGGGCATGAGCGCTCCTTTCAACGATGGCCTCAGTGTGCCGCGTTGAGCCGTAACGGAAATAGTTTGCACGCTCACGCACCGCAATCGCAACTTGCGCAGGCGGTACTTGTGGACGAAGTGCTCGACGCCCTACCGTGAGACTCGTCACGCAACGCATGTGTAGCGACTCGTTGCGTAATGGCATCGCTCCGTCATGCGCACCAAGGGGATGGCCATGTCCGCACGCGCCCGGTTCGTAGCAACTCCGCCCGTCGCGACCGCAGTCGCCTACCGGTTTCCGTCCGACGCGCGCAGCGTCGGCTGGGCCCGCAGAGAGCTCCGGCGGCAACTGCGCGCATGGCGCGTCGGGGGTGAACTCGCCGAACCAGCAGCGCTGTTGACGTCCGAACTCGTCACCAACGCCGTGCGGGCGCACGCCGGTCTGGCCGCGCCGGTGCCGGCGATCGGGGTCCGGTTCGTGCTGGCGGGCGACCGGCTGCGGCTGGAGGTGCACGACGTCGGCGGCGGGGAGCCCGTGGTCAAGGAGTCGACGGGGGTCGAGGAGGAGGAAACGGAATGTGGTCGTGGCTTGGTGCTCGTGGACGCCTTGGCAAGTGGCTGGGGGGTGGTCCCGGTCGGCACCGGAAAGGTGGTGTGGGCCGAACTCCCGCTGCCTGCACCGGAGATGCCGTGACGGTCGTGGGGGACGTCGCGGTCTACCGGGCGGAGCTGGTGGTCCACCGGCCGGACGCGCCGTCGATCGACCTCGGGGGCGTGGTGACGTACTCGCCGCGCCGGGCGGTGCGATGGGTGCGGACGCGGGCCGAGCAGGTCGCCCAACAGTTAGGGGTGCCCGCCGGGACGGGGGCGCTGGACTGGCTCGGCGACCAGGTCGCTTTCGGCCGGGCGGTGTACGGGCTGATGGCCGGAAATCCCGTCGCCCTGACCGTCGTTGACGCCGAGGGGTGCGCGTACGCCCTCGTGGCCCGGCCCGGCGGCAGGACCGTCGGCGCCTACGGCACCGGCACTCCGCAGGGGCGGGAGGCGGCATGGCTCGCGGCGTGACGTGGACGGTTCGGCCGGGGACGCGGACGGGGTTGGCGGTGCCCGGGATCTGGTGCGAGCGGACGGTGTACCGCTCCGCGCACGCGGACGAGGTGGCGTCCTGGACGGCCCTCGCGGTCGGCGCCCCGCTGCGGGCCGTGCGGGAGATCGCCGCGGACGCCCGGCGGCTGGCCGCCGGGCTGTCCGGGCGGGCGCGCGAACGGGCCCTGCGCGAGGTGGACGGCGACGGGCGCCTGGGGGCGGTGTCCGCACTGCACCGCGGGGAGCCCTGCGGGCTGGCCCTGAACTGCGCGGGCACGTGGGTGGAGTGGTCGGCCCACCCCGTGCTCTTCCTGCCGGTCGTCAGCCGGACCGGACCGCGGTGCCGCCGCGCGGCCGGTGAGGGCGCGGGCTTCGGCGCCGCCGCACTGCGGTGATCACGCGGCGCGGGGCGGGCGCAGGCCGCGGCCGCCCCGAAAATCGATCACGGATACTGGCAGGGCAAGGCTTCCCCGCAGCAGAGGACACACCCCATGAAGCTCAGCCGCCCGGTCTCCTGGTTCCTCCTCGCCTTCGGCGCCTGGTCATGGGTGGTGTGGACGACCTTCGTCAAAAACCTGGTCAAGGACGCCAGCGGGCTGGCCTTCGACCACGGCAACCCCACCGCGTACTTCTGGATCCACCTCACCCTCGCCATCGTGTCCTTCCTCCTGGGCACCGCGATCGGCGTGCTCGGCTTCCGCGGCCTGCGCGCCCTGCGCCGCGAGGCACCCCGGACCGCAGCGGCAGAGGGCTGACGGGCGAGCCCCCGGGCCGTTCCGAGACCTGAAGGGCGGCACCTTCCGCGCCGCGCCCCTTGCGCCGCCACCCCGCGCCGCCACCCCCGCGCACCCCGCCGCGACGTGATCCACGTCCCGGCCGGGCCGGTTTGGGATCCCGAGCGGGCCTGTCGTCGTCTTCGCACCTGTGGACCAGCTCTTTCGCCTAGTCCGGACGTCGTGATGGCCAGTGGTTTGTGGAAGGTGAAGCAGATGCACCAGGTCCCTCCGAGGGGGAGCCGGAAGCAGGACGCGGGACGGGGGAGTTCCGGGGGGTCCGGTCGGGACGGCGGCAGCGGCTCCATCCGGCCGTTCGGAGGGCCACTCTTCCGTGGGGCGCGTTCCGGGAGGCGGTCGCGGCCGGGTACGTTCACGGACGTGCCGACGACCTTCTGTGCCCCCGCGTCCCCCTCCGCCGTACGAGCCGTTCGTACCGTCGCCGCGTTGGCGTCCTCCGTACTGCTGGTGTCGCCGCTGTTCGCGGGCTCCGCGCAGGCCGCCCCCGTGGACGGCGGACAGCCCCCGAAGGCGCCCGTGCCGCCCGCGAAGATGTCGCAGGTCGGCGGGGAACGACTGGGCCAGGCGGGCGTGCAGGTGCAGCCGAGAGGGGGCGCGCCCGCGCTGCCGGACGCCAAGGAGCTGACCGCCCGCTCGTGGATCGTCTCGGACGCCGACTCCGGTGAGGTGCTGGCGGCGAAGAACCCGCACTGGCAGCTGGCGCCGGCCAGCACGCTGAAGATGCTGTTCGCCGACACCGTGATGCCGAAGTTCCCCAAGACCCGCACGTACAAGGTCAAGCCGACCGACCTGGCGGGCATGGGCGCCGGCAGCAGCCTCGTCGGGATAAAGGAGAACCTCACCTACACCGTCCACGACCTGTGGCTGGGGGTCTTCCTGCGGTCCGGGAACGACGCGGTGCACACCCTCTCCGCGATGAACGGCGGCACCGACGCCACCGTCAAGGAGATGCAGAAGCGCGCGGTGGAACTCAACGCCACCGACACGCACGTGATCACGCCGGACGGCTACGACGCACCGGGGCAGGTGTCCAGCGCCTACGACCTGAGCCTGTTCGCCCGGGCCGGGCTCAAGAACGCGGACTTCCGGGAGTACTGCTCCACGGCCAGCGCGCAGTTCCCGGGCGACATGGGCAAGGACGGCAAGCGCGCCACCTTCGGCATCCAGAACACCAACCGGCTGCTCAGCGGCGACTACGACATCAAGCCGTACCCGGGCATCGGGGGCGTGAAGAACGGCTCCACGACCAACGCCGGCTCCACGTTCACCGGCGTCGCCCAGCACGGCGATCGCAAGCTGCTGGTCACCGTGATGAACCCGGAGAAGAAGGAGCACAACGAGGCGTACCGCGAGGCCGCCAAGCTCTTCGACTGGGGCTTCGCCGCGGACGGCAAGGTGGAACCGGTCGGCCGTCTGGTCGAGGCGAAGGGCGCGGAGAAGGAGTCCGGCACGGACGCGGCGGGCGGCGACCCGCAGGCCCAGGCCGCGCTGGACTCCGCCGGCTTCGGCGGACCGTGGGCGGCCGCGGGCATCGGCGGCGTCGTCGTGGTGCTGCTGGGCGGGCTGGCGTGGCTGGTCCGCCGGCGGCGGCCGGCGACGGACGGCGGCGGCGGGCGCCGACGCAGGAAGTGACCGCGGCCGGGGCCGGGCCCGTCGCACCGCCGACGGGCCCGGCCCCGGTCCGGCCGCCCTGCCCGGGGACGGGCCCCACCGGTGGTGCGGCCGCTACGCCGCGGTGGCGGGAGCCGGCTCGGCCGCTCGGGCGGCCGGCCGGTAGGTGGCCGTCCAGGCCGCGCAGAAGACCAGCAGCTTCGCGGTGAAGTTGATCCACAGCAGCAGCGCGATCGGGGTGCCGAACGCGCCGTACATGCTGCGCGCGGCGACGCCCCGCAGATAGCCGCTGAGCAGCAGCTTCAGCAGTTCGAAGCCGATCGCGCCGATCAGCGAGGCGGTGATCAGGGCGCGCCGCGGCGGTCGGGCGCCGGCCAGCTTCGTCAGGACGTAGGCGAGCATCACGAAGTCGGCGAGCACCGCGATGCAGAATCCCGCGGCGGTCAGCAGCAGGCTGGCCGCGCCGCCCTTGGGCAGCCCGATCGCGTCCGCCGCCCGGTCGACCGCGGCCGACGCGAACGTCGAGCAGCCCACCGAGACCAGGGCGACCGCGCCGAGACCGAGCAGCAGAGCGCCGTCGCGGAGCTTGCCGACGAAGAAGTTGGTGTCCTCGTCGGGCAGCTCCCAGACGGCCCGCAGGCAGTCGCGCAGGGACTGCACCCAGCCGATGCCGGTGAGCAGCAGCAGGGCGCCGGCGATCAGGCCGACCGTGCCGGCGTTGTTGACCAGCGCCGCGAGGTCGAGCTGGCCGGAGATGCCGGGGATCTGCTCGGCGAGCTTGGTCTGGAGGGTGTGCAGTTGGGCGTCGCCGATGGTGGCCGCGACGATCGCGGCGGCGACGGTCAGCAGGGGGAACAGCGCGACGAAGCTGGTGAAGGTGATGGCGGCGGCCAGTCGGGTCCAGTGCACCCGCAGCATCCGCTCGTAGCTGCGCCACGGGTGGGAGTCGAGGACCCAGCGGACGGCGGGGGCGAGCCGGGGGCCGACGACCGGCAGCCCGGTGACCCAGCCCAGGGGGCCGGCCTCCGCGTCGGTGTCCTTGGCCTTGGAGGGGTCCTCGGCCGGGCCCTTGGCCGGGTCCTCGGCCTGGTCCGCGTCCCGGCCGTCGCGGGAACTCCCGTTGCCGCCGCCGTGGTTGTCGTGCGCGTCCGCGTCGTCGCCGTCGCCCCGCATGCCCCGTCCGCCCGTCATCCCCGTACCGCCCCTCCGTGCCGGCTGCTCCGGTTGATCCGGAACACTAGCTTCCGGCTACCCCGGACGGCGGGAAGCACCCGACGCACCGGGCAGGAGCGTGACGGCGTGCGGCCGGGCCGGGCGCGGGGCGCCTCAGTAGGACGCGGCCGGCGGCCGGGAGAGCTCGGCGGCCTCGGCGGCCTGCCGGGGCAGCGTCACCGCCGCGCTCCCGGGCCCGAACGGGTACTCCCGCTCCAGCCGCCACACCTCGTCGTCGCCCTTCTCGTAGAGCGCGAAGCCGCCGACCGTCCAGGCGGCCGAGAAGCCCGCCAGCTCCGTCTCGGCGCGGTCCATGGCCGCCTCGTCGATGCCGTGCGCGACGGTCACGTGCGGGTGGTACGGGAACTGCAGCTCCCGCGCGCACGGCCCGGACGCGGCCCGGACCCGCTCCTGGAGGGCGGTGCAGCCGCGGGCGCCCTCGACGACCTTGACGAAGACCACCGGCGACAGCGGCCGGAAGGTGTCGGTGCCGTCCAGCCGCAGCGCGAACGGCCGACAGCCCGCGGCGACCTCCGCCAGGTGCTGCTCGATGGCGGGCAGCGCCGCGGCGTCCACCTCGGTCGGCGGGAGGAGGGTGATGTGGGTGGGGATGCCGCGGGCCGCCGGGTCCCCGAAGCCCTCGCGCCTCCGCTGGAGGAAGCTGCCGTGCGGCTCCGGGACCGCGAGCGAAACGCCGAGCGTTACGGTCCCCACTGCGTTCTCCCTCCAGACGTGTGGGTGCGCGCCGCGGGGGCGCGCACCCTTCCCAGTGTGCCGGGCCGCGCCCGCGAGGGCACGCCCGGATTTCCGCGGACGGTCAGCGCTTGGCCGGCAGGAACCCGATCCGGTCGTAGGTGGCGGCCAGCGTCTCCGCCGCCACCGCCCGGGCCTTCTCGGCGCCCTTGGCCAGGATCGTGTCCAGCGTCTCGGGGTCGTCGAGGTATTCCTGCGTACGGGTCCTGAACGGTGTGACGAAGTCGACCATCACCCCGGCCAGGTCCGTCTTGAGCGCGCCGTACATCTTGCCCTCGTAGGAGCGCTCCAGCGACGGGACGTCCTCGCCGGTCAGGGTGGACAGGATGGTGAGGAGGTTGCTGACGCCGGGCTTGGCCTCGCGGTCGAAGCGGATCACCGTGTCGGTGTCCGTCACGGCGCTCTTGATCTTCTTCGCGGTGGCCTTGGGCTCGTCGAGGAGGTCGATGATGCCCTTGGGCGACGACGCCGACTTGCTCATCTTGATCGACGGGTCCTGAAGATCGAAGATCTTCGCCGTCTCCTTCACGATGTACGGGTTCGGGATCGTGAAGGTGTCGCCGTAGCGGGTGTTGAAGCGGTCCGCGAGGTCGCGGGTCAGCTCCAGGTGCTGGCGCTGGTCCTCGCCGACGGGGACCTGGTCGGCCTGGTAGAGCAGGATGTCGGCGACCATCAGGACGGGGTAGGTGAACAGGCCGACCGTCGTCCGGTCCGAGCCCTGCTTGGCGGACTTGTCCTTGAACTGCGTCATCCGGGACGCCTCGCCGAAGCCGGTGACGCAGTTCATCACCCAGGCGAGCTGGGCGTGCTCGGGCACGTGGCTCTGCACGAAGAGGGTGCACCGCTCCGGGTCGAGACCGGCGGCCAGCAGCTGGGCGACGGCGACCCGGGTGTTGCGGCGCAGCTCCGCGGGGTCCTGCGGGACGGTGATCGCATGCAGGTCGACCACCATGTAGAAGGCGTCGTGGGACTCCTGCAGCGCCACCCACTGGCGCACCGCACCGAGGTAGTTGCCGAGGTGGAAGGAGCCGGCGGTGGGCTGGATGCCGGAGAGCACACGGGGACGCTGCATGGCGGAGCCATTCCCCTCGGGGTGATGGTGGGCGACGGGCGGGCGTTCGAGAGCCATGGCAGTCATTCTCTCAGGTCCGCGGGGAGCCCAGGCGTGGAGCCCCGCGGCCCCGGGCGGAGGGCCCGGTGCGCCCGGCCGCCGAGGCCCGTGCTCCCGGGAGCGGGGGCCGGTGGGCCCGGGCGCGGGGACCCCGCAGGGGGTGGCCGAACACATCCCGTAGGGGAGGGTCGGGCCCCCTGCGAGGCCACAACGCGCGCGGTGGCGGCGGGTGTTCCCGGCGCGGCGGGCAGGCGCTGAACGGGGGAGCGGCTCAGCGGGGGAGCGGCAGGCCCGGCGCCGGGTGAGCGGCCATCAGCTCCGCGACCTCCTTGCGGATACCCGCGAGGGCCTCCTCGTCACCGGTGCCGGCGGCCCGCACGCCCCGGTCGATCCACTCCGCGACCTTCGGCATGTCCGCGGTCCCCAGCCCGCGCGAGGTCAGCGACGGGGTGCCGATCCGGACGCCGGAGGGGTCGAACGGCTTGCGCGGGTCGAACGGCACGGTGTTGTAGTTCACCACGATCCCGGCCCGGTCCAGGGCCTTCGCGGCGACCTTGCCGGGCACCTCCTTCGAGGTCAGGTCGATCAGCACCAGGTGGTTGTCGGTGCCACCGGAGACCAGGTCGAAACCGCGCGCCAGCAGCGCCTCGGCGAGCGCCTTGGCGTTGGCGACGACGGCGTGCGCGTAGTCGCGGAAGGACGGCGCGGACGCCTCCCGCAGCGCCACCGCGATGGCGGCCGTGGTGTGGTTGTGCGGGCCGCCCTGGAGGCCCGGGAAGACCGCCTTGTCGATCGCCTTGGCGTGCGCGGCGCGCGACATCAGCAGGGCGCCGCGCGGACCGCGCAGCGTCTTGTGGGTGGTGGTCGCCACGACGTCGGCGTGCGGCACGGGCGAGGGGTGCGCACCGCCCGCCACCAGGCCCGCGATGTGCGCGATGTCGGCGACGAGGACCGCGCCGGCCTCCCGCGCGATCTCGCCGAACGCGGCGAAGTCGATGGTCCGCGGGACGGCCGTGCCACCACAGAAGATGATCTTCGGGCGTTCCTTGAGGGCCAGGTCGCGCACCTCGTCGAAGTCGATCCGCCCGGTGTCGGCCCGGACGCCGTACTGCACCCCGTTGAACCACGTGCCGGTCGCCGAGACGCCCCAGCCGTGCGTGAGGTGCCCGCCCATCGGCAGCGACATGCCCAGCACGGTGTCGCCGGGGGAGGCGAAGGCGAGGTACGCGGCGAGGTTGGCGGGCGAGCCGGAGTACGGCTGCACGTTGGCGTGCTCGACGCCGAAGAGGGCCTTGGCGCGCTCGACGGCCAGCGTCTCCACCAGGTCGATGTTCTGCTGGCCCTCGTAGTAGCGGCGGCCCGGGTAGCCCTCGCTGTACTTGTTCTGAAGGACCGTGCCGGTGGCCTCCAGCACGGCGGCGGAGACGTAGTTCTCGCTGGGGATCAGGCGCAGGGTGTCGGCCTGCAACCGCTCCTCGGCGTCGACCAGCGCGGCCAGTTCCGGGTCGGCGGTGTGCAGGGCGGGGCGGGCGGGGGGATGGGCCGTCATGGCGTCCTCCGGGGCGATCGAACGGTGGTCGGTCGTGGTCCCGGGGTACCCAGGCGGGCGGCACCTCGTAGGCGTGTGGCCGCGCACCGCTTCCTCGGGGTCCGTTCCCCGTGCGCCAGTCGCGGCTGCGCACGGGAAGTCTAGGGCCTGGCGGCCCGCGCGCGCCCGGGCTCCGGCCGAACGGGTCCGCCCGGCGGTGCCGGCGGACCGCACGCCCGGGCACCTCCCGCCCGGCGGTGCCCGGGCGGGACAATGGGGACAGACCGCGAAGAGGAGCCGGAGCGCGCGGGGAGGGGCCGGCACTCGCTCATCCGGTCGGACCGGGCGGTCCGACCCGCCGGACGGAGACACCGTGACGTCCACGGAAGCGTTCATCGCCGCCGCCGAGGCCCACAGCGCGCACAACTACCTCCCGCTGCCCGTCGTCGTGGCCACCGCCGAGGGCGCCTGGATGACCGACGTGACCGGCCGCCGCTACCTCGATCTGCTCGCCGGGTACTCCGCGCTCAACTTCGGCCACGGCAACCGCCGCCTCCTGGACGCCGCCCGGAGCCAGCTGGAGCGGGTCACGCTGACCTCCCGGGCGTTCCACCACGACCGCTTCGCGGACTTCTGCACCCAGCTCGCCGACCTGTGCGGGATGGAACTCGTCCTGCCGATGAACACCGGCGCCGAGGCGGTGGAGACCGCGGTCAAGACCGCCCGCAAATGGGGCTACCGGATCAAGGGCGTCCCCGACGGCCGGGCCCGGATCGTCGTCGCGGAGGGCAACTTCCACGGCCGCACCACCACGCTGGTCTCCTTCTCCACCGACCCCGAGGCCCGCGCCGACTTCGGCCCGTACACCCCCGGCTTCACCGTCGTCCCCTACGGCGACCTGGCCGCCCTGGACGCGGCCGTCGACGCCGACACCGTCGCGGTGCTGCTGGAGCCCATCCAGGGCGAGGCCGGCGTCCGGGTGCCGCCGCCCGGCTACCTGGCCGGCGTCCGCGCACTGACCCGGGACCGCGACGTCCTCTTCATCGCCGACGAGATCCAGTCCGGCCTCGGCCGCACCGGCGCCACCTTCGCCTGCGAGCAGGAGGGCGTGGTGCCCGACGTGTACGTCCTGGGCAAGGCGCTCGGCGGCGGGGTGGTGCCGGTGTCCGCCGTGGTGTCGTCCCGCGCGGTGCTGGGCGTCTTCCGCCCCGGTGAGCACGGCTCGACCTTCGGCGGCAATCCGCTGGCCTGCGCGGTCGGCCTGGAGGTCATCGCGCTCCTGCGCACCGGCGAGTACCAGCGACGGGCCGCGGAACTCGGCGCGCACCTGCACCGGGCGCTCGCGCCCCTGGTGGGTGGGGGCGCGGTGGACGCGGTGCGCGGCCGCGGCCTGTGGGCCGGCATCGACGTCCACCCCTCCCGCGGCGACGGCCGGGCCGTCTCGGAACGGCTGCTGGCCCGCGGCGTCCTGGTCAAGGAGACCCACGGTCCGACGATCCGGATCGCCCCGCCCCTGGTGATCAGCCAGGAGGACCTGGACTGGGGCCTGGAGCAGCTGCGGGCGGTACTGGGCGCGTAGCCGCCCCCGCCCAGCGCCCCTGCCCCGCGGCCCGCCGGCCCCGTACAGTCGGAGCCATGCTGCTCGGGATGATCTGCGCGCTGGCGTCCGCGGTGTGCTTCGGCACCGCCTCCGTCTTCCAGGCCGTCGCCGCCCGCGACACCCCGGCCGGCACCGGCTCCGGCGTCGACGCCCGACTGCTGCTGCGGGTGCTGACGCAGTGGCGCTACCTGCTCGGGCTGGCCCTGGACGGACTGGGCTTCCTGCTGGAACTGGTGGCGCTGCGAACCCTGCCGATCTACACGGTCGGCGCGGCGCTGGCGGCCACCCTCGCGGTGACCGCGGTGGTCGCCGCCCCCGTCCTCGGCACCCGCCTCAAGCGCGCCGAATGGAGCGCGGTCGCGGTGGTCTGCGGCGGACTCGCCCTGCTCGCGCTGTCGTCCGGCACCGAGGGGCACCGGACCGGCAGCCCCGCCCTGCGGATCGGCGTGCTGGCCTTCGCCCTCGCCCTCCTGGCCGGCGGCGCCCTCGCCGGCCGGCTCCCGGACCGCGCCCGCGCCGCCGCGCTCGGCCTCGGCTCGGGCTTCGGCTTCGGCGTCGTCGAGGTCGCGGTGCGCCTGATCGACGGGTTCGGGCCGGCCGACCTGCTCACCAACCCGGCCACCTACGCGCTGCTCGTCGGCGGGGGCGCCGCCTTCCTGCTGCTGACCGCCGCCCTCCAGCGCGGCTCGGTCACCACCGCCACCGCCGGCATGGTGATCGGCGAGACCCTCGGCCCGGCCCTGGTCGGCGTCGCCTGGCTCGGCGACCGCACCCGCGACGGCCTGGCCCCGCTGACCGTCACCGGTTTCGCGCTGGCCGTGGCGGGCGCGCTGGCCCTGGCCCGGTTCGGCGAGGCGCCCGCGACCGGCCCGGCCGACGCCACCGCGGCCGACGCCGAACCCGCACCGGCGGTGGTGGAGCGCCCGTAGGCCGCGGACGCGGGTCAGTTCCCCGGCGGCAGCGCCCGCAGCAGGGCGTCCAGGACGGCCGCGAAGGAGTGGTCCGGCGGCCGGCCGTAGGCGATCACCAGGGCGTCGCGGGCCGCCGCGGGGAACGCCGGGTCGGTGAACTCCCGCAGGCCGTGCACCGCCAACCCCTGCCACAGTGCGGCCTGGACGATGGACTGCTCGGTGCCGGGCGGGAGTTCCAGCACCGCGTGCAGCCCGGCGGCGATCCCCGAGACGTGCACGTGCGGGGCGGCCTCGGCCAGCGCCGCCACCAACTGGTCGCGCCGGCGCCGGTAGCGCAGCCGCATCCCGCGCAGGTGCCGGTCGTACGCCCCCGACGCCAGGAACTCCGCCAGGGTCAGCTGGTCCAGGGAGCCGGACTGCCACTCGCCGGTGGCCTTGACCTCCAGCACCCGGTCGATCAGCCGGTCCGGCACCACCATCCACGCCAGCCGCAGCGCCGGCGCCAGGCTCTTGCTCGCGGTGCCCAGGTAGACGACGTGGTCGGGGTCCAGTCCTTGCAGGGCGCCGACCGGCTGCCTGTCGTATCGCAGTTCGCCGTCGTAGTCGTCCTCCAGGACGTAACCCCCGGTGGCACGCGCCCAGTTGACCGCCGCGGCCCGCCGGTCCGGGTGCAGCGGGACGCCGGTGGGGAACTGGTGCGCGGGGGTCAGCAGGGCCGCCCGCAGGTGGTCCAGGCCCACCAGTTCGCCGGTGTCCGCGCCGTGCGCGTCGACCGGGAGCGGGACCGTGCCGAGCCCGGCCCGGGTGATCACGTCGCGGTGCAGGTGCAGCCCGTAGGACTCGGTGGCGATCCGGCCGGCGGCGCCGCCGCGGGGCCGCAGCGCCCGGCTCAGCAGCCCCAGCCCCTGCATGAACCCCGCACAGATCACGATCCGGTCCGGATCGGCCCGGACGCCGCGGGCCCGGGCGAGGTAGTCGGCGAGCACCGCCCGCAGCTCGGGCCGGCCGGCCGGGGTCCCGTACCCGAACGCCTCGTGGGGCGCGGCGGTCAGCGCCCGGCGGGCCGCCGCCAGCCAGGCCGTGCGGGGGAACGACGAGACGTCCGGGGTGCCGGGGGTGAGGTCGAAGCGCGGCCCGGCGGCGGTCGGGGACGGCGGGCCCGGGGTGCGCCGGGCCGCCGCGGCGCGCGGCAGGACCCGTTCGGCGACCTCGGTGCCGGAGCCCTGACGGGCGCAGAGCCACCCCTCGGCGACCAGCTCGGCGTAGGCGTCGGCGACGGTGTTGCGGGCGATGCCGAGGTCGGCGGCGAGCGACCGGGAGGACGGCAGCCGGGTGCCGGGGGTCAGCCGCCCGGAGCGCACGGCCCCGCGCAGCGCCGTCATCAACGAGGAGCGCACCCCGCCCGGACCGGTCAGCTCCAGATGGAGGTCCCGCCCGAGATCCCGCCCGAAAGTGGCCCGCGAATTCTCCATGGAAGTGGACCATACCCCTGTGCCACTCACCCCGTAGCGTCACGGTCATGACGAACGAGACGACACCCACCGCAGGACACCAGGCCCCGGCCGCCGCCGGCCACCAGCACGGCCCCCGGATGCGCTGGGCCAAGCTCGCCCCCGAGGTCTACAAGGCCATGATCGGGCTGGACGCGGCCGCCAAGAAGGGCCTCGACGCGACCCTGGTCGAACTGGTCAACATCCGCGCCTCGCAGCTCAACAAGTGCGCCTTCTGCCTCCACATGCACACCAGCGACGCCCGCAAGGCCGGCGAGAGCGAGGAGCGCCTCGCCCTCCTGGCCGCCTGGGAGGAGGCCGTCGGCTTCTTCACCGACCGGGAGCGCGCCGCCCTGGCCCTCACCGAGGCGATCACCGTGCTCACCGACGGCTTCGTCCCCGACGCCGTCTACGCGCAGGCCGAGGCCGCCTTCGAGGAGGCCGAACTGGCCCAGCTGATCGCGCTGATCACCACCATCAACGCGTGGAACCGGTTCGGCGTGACCACCCGCCTCGTCCCGGGGCAGGTGTGAGCGCGATGAGCCACCGCATGACGTTCTGGAGCAAGGTCCCCGCCTTCTACCAGGCCCAGCTCAAGCTGACCATGGCCGCGAAGAAGGGCCTGGGCGACGCCGTCCTGGCCGAACTGGTCGTGCTGCGCGCCTCCCAGCTCAACACGTGCGCGTTCTGCGTCGACATGCATGTCACCAACCTCCGCGCGGCCGGCGTCGAGGCGCAGCGGATCGACCTGCTGCCGGCCTGGGAGGAGGCCGGCGACCTCTACTCCGAGCGGGAGCGGGCGGCGCTCGCCTTCACCGAGGCGGTCACCGTACTGACCGAGGGCCACGTCCCGGACGAGGTGTACGAGCGGGCCGCCGCCCAGTTCGACGAGGCCGAACTCGCCCACCTGCTGGCCGTGATCGTCGCCATCAACAACTGGAACCGGGTCAACGTCACCGTCCGCCAGCCCCCCGGGGCGGAGCTGTGACCTCCACCGGCCCCGCCGCGACGCTGCGCGCCCTGCACCACGGCCGCCGGCCGGGCGACCCGCTGGTCCTGCCCAACGTCTGGGACGCCGCCTCCGCCCGGGTCTTCGCCGACGCCGGCTTCCCGGCGCTGGCCACGCCCAGCGCGGGCATCGCGGCGTCCCTGGGGTACGCGGACGGCCGGACCCCGGCCGACGAGATGTTCGCGGCGATCGCCCGGATCGTGCGGGCCGTGGACGTCCCGGTGACGGCGGACGTGGAGGCCGGGTACGGGCTGTCCGCCGAGGAGTTGGTCGGCCGGCTCGCCGAGGCCGGCGCGGTCGGCTGCAACCTGGAGGACTCCGACCACACCACCGGCGCCCTGCGCGACCCCGAGGAGCAGGCCGCCTGGCTGGCGGAGGTGCGTGCCGCGGCCGGCGACGCCCTGGTCCTCAACGCCCGGATCGACACCTTCCTGCGCGGCGAGCGGGGACCGGACGCGTTCGCGGCGCGGGCCCGCGCCTACACCGAGGCCGGCGCCGACTGCCTCTACCCCATCCTCGCCCCGCCCGAGCTGCTGCCCGAACTGGCCGCGGCGGTCACCCTCCCGCTCAACGCCCTGGCGAAGCCCGGCGGCCCGCCCCCGCGCGAACTGGGCGCCCTGGGCGCGAACCGGATCACCTTCGGCGGCGGCCTCCAGCAGCAGGCCACGGCGACCCTGGCGGCGGTGGCGGGACGGCTGTGGGCCGACACCGGCGACTGACCCGACGGCCGACCGGTGGGCGGCGGTCCGGGGCCGGGGCCGGGGCGGGGCGCACAGGGGCGTTCGCGCCGGGGCCCGACGGGACCGCCGCCCTACGATGAGCCATGCTCTCCGTCGCCGTAGCTCCCTGGCAGTGCCCCCCGGTGATCCTGCGGAACGCGGACGTCCCGCACTACGCGGCCAGCACCATGAAGGTCGCGGTGCTCGCCGCCGTCCATCGCAGCGGACTCGCCCTCGACACGGAGGTGCCGGTCGTCAACGCCTTCCGCTCCGCGGTCGGCGGGAGCTACGCGCACTCCCGGGCCGACGACGGCGATCCGGAGCCCTGGGAGCTGCTGGGCCGCACCGCGCCGCTGGGCTGGCTCGCCGACCGGATGGTCAGCCACTCCTCCAACCTGGCCAGCAGCCTGTGCCTGGCCGCGGTGGGCCCGGCCGCGGTGGCCGAGGTGTGGCGGCGGGCCGGGGCGTCCGCCGCCTCCGGCAGCCCGCGCGGGATCGAGGACGCCCCGGCCCGCGCCGCCGGCCTGACCAACCAGGTCACCGCCCACGACCTCGTCCGGCTGCTGACGTCGCTGGAACCCGAGGTCCTGGCCCGCCTGGAACACAACGCGCACGCCGTCGACCTGGCCGCGGGACTGCCCCCCGGCACCCGGCTGGCCAGCAAGAACGGCTGGATCACCGGGGTGCGGCACGGCGCCGCCGTCGTCCACCCGCCCGATGCCCCGCCCTACGTCCTCGCCGTCTGCTACACCGGCCCGCTCGCCGACGGCCGGGACGCCGGCGACCCCGCGGCCCGCCTGCTGGCCCGGCTCTCCGCCCGCGTCTGGGACTGCCGCCACCGCCTCGCCGACACTCCCGACGACTCCTTCTGACGACTCGTCAGATCACGTTTCGGGTTGTCGAATTGCCCGCTCCGGGGTGTTCGCCGCACGCTAGAAGCCGCCCCGTCACGGGTATCAGGAGAACGGGCGTACGGGCAGCCCGGCGGGCTTGATAGCTTGGTGGTGAAGGCCCGCGGGGGAACGGGGAGAAGCGGTACATGGCCGAGCAATTCAAGGTCGACCTGGAAGAACTGGACATCGTCGTCCGACAGCTGCGCCACCTGCAGCGCGACATGGACGACCCCACACAGACGGTCGCCTACAACACGACGATCCCGAGGTCCGCGTTCGGGATCAACTTCATCGAGGCCGGCAGGCTCGCCGGCGCGCACGACGGCATGCAGGCGTACCTCTCCGACGTGCTCGGCGCGCTCCAGGACCTGATCCGCACCTTCGGCGAGAAGACCGAGGCCAGCCGCGGCGCCTACGAGGACCAGGAGCACGACGCCCGGCGCCCCGGGCACGACTGACGGGTCAGCCGCCCGGCACCGGGCGGGCCTGACGACAGCGAGGACGAGGGAGGGGGACCGGTATGACGGAGGCCGGGCCGGAGCGCGACGACGGCGCCCAGGAGGCAGAGCGGCACAGGGCCGAGCAGGAGCGGGCGGAGCGCATGAAGTCGCTCCAGGGCCACCGGTTGACCCCGCGGTCCCCCTCCGACTTCCAGCGGCACGACCTGGCCGCGCTCCGGGCGATGACCGACCACGCCAGCCCCGCGGCGATCGAGACCTCCGGCCGGCACTGGCGGTCCTCCGCCGACCGGCTCGGCGGCGACGACGGCCACGGCGGGATCCGCAAGGCGTTCAAGGACGCCGTCGACCACGCCTCGGCGCACTGGGAGGGCTCGGCGGCGCAGGCGTTCCGCCGGGAGGCCGCCAAGGTGCTGGCCAAGCTCGACCGCAGCTACCAGCACGCGCGCAACGTCGAATCCATCCTGATCGGTTCGCGCGCCTCGGGCCCCGAGGTCGGCGTCGCGCACAACCTCCGCGAAGTCCAAAAGGCCATGGTCAAGCTCCAGCTCGCCGGGGGCGCCCCCGACCCGGTGGCGCCCACCGGCGACGAGAGCAAGTTCAAGCGGGACATGGCCAACCCCAAGCTGGACACCCGGATGGCGCTGGAGCTCAACCGCGGCAGCCTCCCGCCCAGCAAGGAACGCCAGATCGAGGCCGTCATCGTGATGGACGAACTGGCCGCCCACTACGAAGCGCAGACCAAGCGGCTCCAGGACGGCACCGGACCGGGGATCGACGGGGACTGGCCCATCGCCCCGGCCGGCGGCCCGACCCCACCGCCGGTGAACGCCGCGGTGACCGGCGGCCCCCAGCCGCACCACCCGCCCGCCGCGCAGCGGCCCAACGGCGTCGGCGGCGGCGCGGTCCCGGCCGGCTTCGACAGCCCCCGGGCCGACCGGCCGGTCACCACGGGCCTGGAGAGCACCGGCGGCGGCAGCCTCACCGCACCGCCGGTGAGCACCCACGGGCTCGGCGGCGGCACGCAGTCCGGCGGCCAGAGCAGCCCGGCCCCCGCCGCCGGCGGCTTCCCGGGCGGCGCGGTGCCGCCCGGCGTCATCGGCGTGACGGGCAGCGGGATGCCGGCCGGCGGCGCCCGTGGCTCCGGCGGGGCGCGGCGCAGCGCCAGCGGCCGGGCGGGCGCGCCCGACGCGGTCGCCGCCCGCGCCGCCCTGCCGCCGCAGGCACCCGGTACTCCGACCGCGCGGCCGACGAGCCCGACCGGCGGACCCGGCCCCACCGGCGGCAACCGCCAGGGCGGCGGCGGACTGCACCGCAGCCGCGGCGGCACCCGGGCGACCCCGGCGGACCCGACGGCCCCCCACGGCAAGGGCAAGGGCGACGTGTCCGACAAGGGCGGCCGGGCCCGTACCGGCACCCCGCGGCCCCGGTACCTCGACGAGGACGAGCCCACCCCGCCGCGGGAGATCCCGCCGTCCGTGATCGAGTGAGCCGTCGCGGGGACGGGGCGCGGAAAAACCGCACGACGCGCCCCGGCCCGCGCTGTTAGCGTCCGCACCATGGATCCGGTCGGTGAGAAACAGCTGCGCGCCTCCTTCGTGAACTGCTCCAAGGGGGAGGCGAGCCGGCTCCACCTGCCCGTGGGACTCGCCGAACTGCCCTGGTCGGAACTGGATTTCCTGGGCTGGCGCGACCCCGGCGCCCTCGACCGCTGCTACCTGGTCGCGCCGCGCGGCGACGACCTGATGGGCGTGACCCTGCGGGTGCCGCAGGGCGTGCGGCGCAGCTTCACCAAGACGACGGTGTGCTCGATCTGCCTGACCGGGCACCCGGGCTCCGGGGTGAGCCTGCTCGCCGCCCGCCGCGCCGGGCCCGCGGGTCGACAGGGCAACACCGTCGGCACCTACCTGTGCGCCGACCTCGCCTGCTCCCTCTACGTCCGCGGCCGCAAGAAGTCCCAGCTGGCCGGGCGGCACGAGGAGACCCTCCCGCTGCCGGACCGGATCGCGCGCACCGTGCGCAACCTCGACGCCTTCCTGGACAAGGTGCTGGACGGCGCGGCGGCCTGACGGAGCGGGCCCGGGCGGGCGGCCGCCCCGCCGCCGGCCCGCCCCGTCACAGCCCCCGCGCGGCCAGGAAGTCCCCGATCAAGGCCAGCCACTCCGCGTTCCGCTCGACCATCGGCAGGTGCCCGCTGGCGACCTCCGCGTACCGCGCGCCCGGGATGTGCTCGGCCAGGTAACGGGAGTGGGCCGGGTCCAACAGGGCGTCCTGGGTGGTCGCGATGACGAGCGTGGGGACCGCGATGCCCGGCAGGTCGGCGGTGGTGTCCAGGGCCTTGACCAGGGCCGCCTGCTCCGCCGAGCCGGCCGGCGGCAGCGTCGGGTCCGGGTCCAGGGCGGCGGCCAACTCGGCCGGCGACAGCGCGCCGAGGCGCTCGGTCGACAGCCCGCTGAGCGTCCGGGCCTGGGCGAAGCCCTGGTAGTCGCCGTGGTCCAGGAGCCGCAGCCACAGGTCCAGCCAGACCTGTGCGCGGGTGTCCGCCTTGGCCAGCCCGGCGGTCAGGACGAGCCCGCGCACCCGCTCCGGATGACGGGCCGCGGCCCGTACGGACACCGCGGTGCCCATCGAGAAGCCGACCATCGTGAAGGTCTCCACCCCGGCCGCGACGGCCTCGGCGACCACCGCGTCGGCCAGCGCGTCCAACTCCAACGGGCCGGTGGCGCGCGGGGATTGGCCCGAGCCGGGGTAGTCGGGCGCCACCACCCGGTGGCCGGTGGCGGTCAACGCCGGGATCAGCGTGCCGTAGTTGTCGCGGACGCTGCCGGTCGCGCCGTGCGCCAGCAGGACGCCGGGCCCGCCGGCCGGGCCGGCGACGGTGGTGGACAGCGGCGGAAGGGAAACGGACGGGGTCTGCACCGCGGGAATCTTCGTCATGCCGCAGAGGTTGCCGTCTGACACCGGTGTGAAGGTCAAGCCGGACCGGACGGGAGCGGTGAGAGGAGCCTCACATGGCGGTCGGCACCCGGGCGGGCCCGTCCCCGACGGGCCGGATGCGGATCGGCGCGCTCGCCCGCCGCACCGGCGTCAGCACCCGCGTCCTGCGCTACTACGAGCAGCGCGGCCTGCTGCGCGCCGGGCGCGACGCCAACGGCTACCGCACCTACGACGCCGACGCCGTCGAGACCGTCGGCCGCATCCGCGACCTGCTCGCCACCGGCCTGAACACCGAGTCCATCCGCGAGCTGCTGCCCTGCGCCCAGGGCGGCCCGGGGCTGACCCCGTGCGCGTTCTCGTGCGGCGCGGTGGAGCGCCAGATGGCCCAACTCGACGCCGAAATAGCCGAGTTGGAGCAGCGTCGGGCGGCCCTGGAGGTCTACGCGCAGGTCATGCGGGAGCGCGGGGCCCAGGACGAAGCGCTGGCCGCGAGGGCGCTGCGCTCGGGCTGAGCGGCCCGGACACGGCCGAGGGCCCCGCCCCCCCCGTACGCACGGGGAGCGGGGCCCTCAAGGAGACGAGCGGCCCGGATCGGGCCCGACGGATCAGAACCGCCGGGTGATCAGGGCCCGCTTGACCTCCTGGATCGCCTTGGTGACCTCGATGCCACGGGGGCACGCGTCGGTGCAGTTGAAGGTCGTCCGGCAGCGCCAGACGCCGTCCTTGTCGTTGAGGACCTCCAGCCGCTGCTCACCGCCCTCGTCACGCGAGTCGAAGATGAAGCGGTGCGCGTTGACGATCGCCGCCGGGCCGAAGTACTGCCCGTCGTTCCAGAACACCGGGCACGACGAGGTGCACGCCGCGCACAGGATGCACTTGGTGGTGTCGTCGAAGCGCTCGCGGTCCTCGGCGGACTGCAGCCGCTCACGGGTCGGCTCGTTGCCGGTGGTGATCAGGAACGGCATCACGTCCCGGTACGCCTGGAAGAAGGGCTCCATGTCGACGACGAGGTCCTTCAGCACCGTCAGGCCCTTGATGGCCTCGACGGTGATGGGCTTCTGCGGGTTGATGTCCTTGATCAGCGTCTTGCAGGCCAGCCGGTTGCGACCGTTGATCCGCATGGCGTCCGAACCGCAGATGCCGTGCGCGCAGGACCGACGGAACGTCAGCGAACCGTCCAGGTCCCACTTGATCTTGTGGAGGGCGTCCAGGACGCGCTCCTTGGGGTCGATCTCCAGCTGGAAGTCCTCCCAGCGGGCCTCCTCGGAGACCTCCGGGTTGAACCGGCGGATCCGGAAGGTGACCGTGACCAGGTGCGCGGCGTCGTTCTCGGCCGCGTCCAGGGCAGCGGAGTGCTGGTCGAGAGTGGGGGTGCTCATCAGTACTTACGCTCCATCGGCTGGTAGCGGGTCTGCACGACCGGCTTGTAGTCGAGACGGATCGACTCGGAGCCGTCGGCGCCCACCTCGCGGTACGCCATGGTGTGCCGCATGAAGTTGACGTCGTCGCGGTTGGGGTAGTCCTCGCGGTAGTGACCGCCGCGGGACTCCTTGCGGGCGAGCGCGGAGACCGCCATGACCTCGGCCAGGTCGAGCAGGTTGCCCAGCTCGATGGCCTCCAGCAGGTCGGTGTTGAAGCGCCTGCCCTTGTCCTGGATGGACACGTTGCGGTAGCGCTCGCGCAGCTCGCCGATCTTCTCGACCGCGGTCTTGATCGTCTGCTCGGTGCGGAAGACCATGACGTTGGCGTCCATGGTCTCCTGCAGCTCCTTGCGGATCTCGGTGACCCGCTCGTTGCCGGTGGCGCCGCGCAGCCGCTCGACCTGCTCGGCGACCAGCGACGCCGGGTCCTCGGGCAGCTCGACGAAGTCGGCGGTGGCGGAGTACTCCGCGGCGGCGATGCCGGCGCGGCGACCGAAGACGTTGATGTCCAGCAGCGAGTTGGTGCCCAGGCGGTTGGCGCCGTGCACCGAGACGCAGGCGACCTCGCCGGCGGCGTACAGGCCCGGCACGACGGTGGTGTTGTCGGCCAGCACCTCGCCCTCGACGTTGGTCGGGATGCCGCCCATCGCGTAGTGCGCGGTCGGCTGGATCGGGATCGGGTCCGTGTAGGGCTCGATGCCGAGGTAGGTGCGCGCGAACTCGGTGATGTCCGGGAGCTTGGCGTCCAACTGCTCCGGCGGCAGGTGGGTCAGGTCCAGGTAGACGTGGTCGCCCTCGGGACCGCAGCCGCGGCCCTCGCGGATCTCGGTGTAGATCGAGCGGGAGACGACGTCGCGCGAGGCGAGGTCCTTCATGACCGGCGCGTACTTCTCCATGAAGCGCTCGCCGTCCTTGTTGCGGAGGATGCCGCCCTCACCACGGGCGCCCTCCGTCAGCAGGATGCCCATCCGCCAGATGCCGGTCGGGTGGAACTGGAAGAACTCCATGTCCTCCAGCGGCAGCCCGCGGCGGTAGACCGCCGCCTGGCCGTCACCGGTCAGGGTGTGGGCGTTCGACGTCACCTTGAAGAACTTGCCGGTGCCGCCGGAGGCGTAGATGACCGCCTTGGCCTGGAAGACGTGGATCTCGCCGGTGGCCAGCTCGTAGGCGACCACACCGGCCGACTTCTTGACGCCGTCGACCTCGGTGATCAGCTGGTCCAGGACGTAGAACTCGTTGAAGAACTCCACGCCCTCCTTGACGCAGTTCTGGTACAGCGTCTGGAGGATCATGTGGCCGGTGCGGTCCGCGGCGTAGCAGGACCGGCGGACCGGGGCCTCACCGTGGTTGCGGGAGTGACCGCCGAACCGGCGCTGGTCGATCCGGCCCTCCGGCGTGCGGTTGAAGGGCAGGCCCATCTTCTCCAGGTCGAGGACCGAGTCGATGGCCTCCTTCGCCAGGATCTCGGCGGCGTCCTGGTCGACCAGGTAGTCGCCACCCTTGACCGTGTCGAAGGTGTGCCACTCCCAGTTGTCCTCCTCGACGTTGGCGAGGGCCGCGGCCATGCCGCCCTGGGCGGCACCGGTGTGGGAGCGGGTCGGGTACAGCTTGGTCAGCACGGCGGTGCGGCTGCGCTTCGTCGCCTCGATGGCGGCGCGCATGCCGGCGCCGCCGGCGCCGACGATGACGGTGTCGTACTTGTGGATCTGCATGGGTGGAATACCTCTGTCCCTCAGCCCGGGGCCTAGCGGATGTTCGGGTCGAAGGTGAAGATCACCAGCGTGCCCAGAAGGACGGTGAACACCGTGGCGGTGTAGAGCAGCATCTTCAGCCAGAAGCGGGTGTTGTCCCGCTGCGCGTAGTCGTTGATGACGGTGCGCAGGCCGTTGGCTCCGTGCAGCATGGCGAGCCACAGCATCAGCAGGTCCCAGACCTGCCAGAAGGGCGAGGCCCAGCGGCCGGCCACGAAGGCGAAGCCGATCTTGGAGACGCCGCCGTCGAGCACCAGCTGGATCAGCAGGTGGCCGAGGACGAGGACGACCAGGACGATGCCGGACAGCCGCATGAACAGCCAGCCGTACAGCTCGAAGTTGGTGCGGGTCGACTTCGGGGTCTTCCCGGTGCGCTTGCGGGGTGCCTCGATGACCGGAGCCGGGTTGTCCGCGTCGTAGAGCGCGACGTTCTCCGCGGCGGTGCCCGCGGCGGTGGATTCAGCAGACATCACGCGTCAGCTCCCGAACAGCGTGCGCAGCGTGTGCTGCAGCACGGGGTAGAAGGCACCGGCCATCAGCACGACCCAGACGCCGACGACGGTCCACAGCATCTGCTTCTGGTACTTCGGGCCCTTGGACCAGAAGTCCACGGCGATGACCCGCAGGCCGTTGAGCGCGTGGAAGAGGATGGCGGCCACCAGGCCGTACTCCATCACGTTGACGATCGGCGTCTTGTAAGTCGCAACGACGTTGTCGTACGCGTCGGGGGAGACACGAACGAGAGCGGTGTCGAGGACGTGTACGAACAGGAAGAAGAAGATGAGGACGCCAGTGACTCGATGAGCCACCCAGGACCACATGCCTTCCCGGCCGCGGTACAACGTTCCAGCCGGCACGGAAAAACCCTCCGGGAGCGGGGACTAGGGCCGCGCCGGCTTCTCTGTCGGTCGGGCCCGGCCGGGTACGGTCCACCGGCCGCTCGTCATCGTATCGACGAGTTGTCGGTTCCTCGCGCGGGGGTCCTTAGGTGTGATCAAACAGGCACCAACGGGCTATCACACAAGTGCGAAACAGGCCATTAGCGACAAGTCGCCGCGAGTTGTCCCAGTCGGACGCCGGCCAGGCGCCGTAACTGGTCGGCCGCGACCGTCCGCTCCTCGTCGGGTTCGTGCGCGAGGCGGGTGCGGATGGCGTGCAGGGTCTGGTCCATCAGCTCGTCGTCGCGGTAGCCGTCGAGGCAGATCACGAAGGCGTGCCGGAAGCGGAGTTCGTAGGCGGCGTGGGCGGCGCGCAGGGCGGTGTGGGCGGCGAGGGTGCCGGGGCCGGGGCGGGCCGGCGGCAGGGGCGCGGGCGCCTCCCGGGCCAGCGCCTCGGCCTGCTCGGTCGGCGTGAGGTCGTAGCCGGCCTCGTCGCCGGCGGCCAGGAGGGACGCCAGGTCCGGATAGGGGCGGTGGGCGGCGATCCGCTCGGCCCACCGGAGGCAGCCGCAGCAGGTCAGCAGGGCGGCGACGGCCCGGTCGTGGGGGAGTGCGTTGAAGCGGGCGAGGTCGGCCGTCGCGGGCTCGGTGCGCGGCGTCCGCCAAGGTATGCCGCACCGTGGAGCAGGCGGGTGGGACCGCGTCGGCGGGCGGGCGGCCGGAGTGTCACCGGACAGCGTGGGCTCCTCGGGCGGACGGGACGGCTGAGAGTGGATGTGGTGGGTGGGCGGCGGGCGACTGGCGGAAACCGAGCGGCGGGTGGGGCGAAAAGGATGAAAAGTCTGATACGTACGGAATGTGCAGCAGGTGTGGTGATACGTCACATGAGGTGGCACCCGGCGGTTTTCCGGCGGTCCACGCGCCCTGGAAGGGAGTGAGCGACGGCGAGGCCACGCTAACGACGCCCGCCGGCCACTGTCCGACGGATGCGCGATTTTCACCCGGATGAGAGAGCTTTCGCGCGCACGGTGGACGCCCTGCCCCGCACCCCCGGCAGTGCCTTCGCCCCGAAAAGTGAGGATTGCACGATGTCGAACCCGATGCGGCCGCCGCGTTTCCCGCGGCCCTCGGCCTTCCCCCGGCCCCCGCGTCCGGCCGCCCCGGCCGTCGGTCCGGCGGCCCGCCGCGCGCTGTGGGCCGCCCCGGTGCTGGCCGGCGCGCTGGTGCTCGGCGGCTGCTCCCAAGGGGCCGATTCCCAGCCCCCAGGGGCCGCTCCTAGCTCCTCCAGCCCCGCCGCCCCCATCCCCACGTGGGCGAAGGTGACCGGCCCGCCGCGCATCGTGCCGGCCGTCCGGGACTTCCACCCGGCGGACGGGAACGGCTGGCGGCCGACCAAGGACGCCCGGGTCGTGGTACCGGCCGGGCAACAGAGCACCGTCGCCGATGAAGCGCAACTCATGGCCAAGGATCTCGGTGGGTTGGCGGTGGTCTGGGGAAAGCAGGACGTCCGGCCCGGTGACGTCGAGGTGAAGCTCGGCGGATCGGGCGGTGCCGGCCGCCCCGACAACGCCCCGCCCAACAGCACCGCCGACGAGTCCTACACCCTGACCGCCCGGGACGGCCGGCTCACCCTCGCCGCCCCCACCGACGCCGGGATCTTCAACGGCACCCGCACCGTCAAACAGGCCGTCCGCAACGCCGGCGGCCTGCCCGAGGGCACCATCGAGGACCGCCCGGACCGCCCCCAGCGCGGCATGCTGCTCGACAACGCCCGCAAGCCGTTCACCGCGGACTGGATCGAGGCCCGCATCCGGCAGCTCGCCGACCTCAAGCTCAACCAGCTCCAGCTGCACTTCTCCGACGACCAGGGCTTCCGCATCCAGAGCGACAGCCACCCGCAGATCGTCTCCGCCGACCACCTGACCAAGGACCAGGTCCGCCACCTCATCAAGGTCGGACAGAGCCTGCACGTCGCCCTCATCCCGGAGATCGACTCGCCCGGCCACCTCGGCGCGGTCCTCGCCCACTACCCCGACCTCCAGCTGCACAACGCCTCCGGCACGGTGCTGCGCGGCGCCATCGACATCTCCAAGCCGCAGGCCGGCGCGCTCATCGACTCGCTGCTGAAGGAGTTCGGGCAGCTCTTCCCCGGCCCCTACTGGCACCTGGGCGGCGACGAGTACCAGGCGCTGATGTCCCGCAACCCCGAGGCGTCGTACCCGCAGCTCGCCAAGGCCGCGCGGGACAAGTACGGCGCCGGCGCCACCATCAAGGACCTCGCGACCGGCTGGCTGAACGACCGGCAGAAGACCGTGCAGGCCGCCGGCAAGACCCGGATCGAGGCGTGGAACGACGGCTTCTTCGCCGGCGGCAAGGTGGCCGCCGACAAGAACCGCACGGTCGCCTACTGGACGGGCAAGGAGATCGGCGCCCGCGACCCCGCAGAGTTCCTGCGCGAGGGCCGCACCGTGCTCAACCTCAACGACGAGTTCCTCTACTACGTGCTCGGCGAGCCCAACGGCTTCACGTACCCGACGGGTGAGCGGATCTACCGGAGCTGGACCCCGCGGGTGCTGCGCCACACCGCGCCGGTGTCCGTGCCGGAGAGCCAGACCGGCGCCGACCGCATCCCGGGCGGGCGGTTCGGGGTCTGGTGCGACCACGCCGACGCGCAGACCGCGCAGCAGATCGCGGCCGGGATCAAGATGCCGCTCGCGGCGCTGGCGCAGAAGACCTGGGACCCGCGCACCCCCGCGCTGTCCTGGCCGGACTTCAAGGCGCTGGCGAACCGGATCTGACCGGTCGGGCGGAAGATCGCGAGAGACGGCCGAGGCCGCCACCCCCCACAGGAGAGGCCCCGGCCGTCGCTCACGCGGAGCCCCGCGAAGGGCTCCTAACCGATACAGCGCCAGCGGACCCGAAAGCGTCACACGGGGTACGGGCGGCGGCACGGCCAGTGGTCTGGACGCGGGCCGGGCGGGGCCCGTAACGTGCCGGAACGCGCCGGTTGGCGCACGGCCCGCGGCCGGCTCCGCGACCCGAAGGACGTTTAGTTACTGGGGAGTTCGGATGAGTGCGAGGGCACGTCGTGCCGATGCGCCGCCCGTCCCAAGAGGTGGCCCGGGTGCCGGGCACCGGGTCTCACCCGTTACGGTCAGCAGGAACGGCCGGACGTCTGACGACCGGCGCAGCGGCTGACCGCACCGGCCGCGCGGCGCGCCCGGGCGGACCAGACGACCAACCAGCAGCGAAGAAACAGCGACAGCGCGAAGCGGCAAGGACCGGGCGGCGGACATTCAGCGTGCGACAGGATGGACCCGTGCGAGGGGACGACATTCAGCCGGACGACGGACGGCTGACGGTTGCCGTGCAGGCGGCGCAGGACGGCGACGAGGCGGCGTTCCGGCTCGTCTACCGCGCCATACAGCCCCGGCTCCTCGGCTACGTCCGGACCCTGGTGGGCGAGGCGGACGCCGAGGACGTGGCGTCCGAGGCGTGGCTCCAGATCACCCGCGACCTCCCTCGCTTCAGCGGCGACGCGGACCGCTTCCGCGGCTGGACCGCCCGGATCGCCCGTAACCGTGCGCTGGACCACATCCGGATGCGCGGCCGTCGACCGGCCGTCGGGGGCGACGAGAGCGAACTCGCCGACACCCCCGCCGCGTCCGACACCGCGGGCGAGGCGCTGGAGGCGCTGGGCACCGGCCGCACCTTCAGCCTGATAGGCCGGCTCCCGCAGGACCAGGCCGAGGCGGTGACCCTGCGGGTGGTCGTCGGACTGGACGCCAAGAGCGCGGCCCAGGTCCTGGGCAAGCGGCCGGGCGCGGTGCGCACCGCGGCCCACCGCGGTCTGAAGAAGCTCGCCGAACTCCTCACCGAGGACGGTGGCGGGGACGACGGTGACGGGGCGACCCGACGGCTGTCCGCCGGTCCGGGCCCGGGTGCTGGCACGCTGGGTGAGCTGCCCGTACAGGACCGAAGACACCAGGACGGTGTGGCGGATTCGTACGTACCAGGTGTGACGGAAACGGCCGCACGAACGCAGAAGGACATGTGATGGCCGACGACCGGTATAGCTGGCTCGACAAGGACGCCGCGGAGCGACTGCTGCGTGGTGAGCCGGCCGGTTCCCAGGTCGGCGACGGCGCACCCGAACTCGAACACCTGCTGAAGGCCGCCGCAGCGGCCGGTTCCGGCCTGCCCGAATCCGCCCCGCTGCCCGGCGAGGAGGCGGCCCTGGCCGCCTTCCGGAACGCCCGGCACGGCCCCGGCGCCCGCGGCGACACCGCCCGCGGCGCCGCGCTGCCCGGCGTCCGGTTCGACCGCACCCGCCGCGTCGCCGAACGCGGCGGGCTCGCCCGCCCCTTCAGACGCGGCTTCGCCGTCGCCCTCGCGGTCTGCGCGATCGGCGGTATCGCGGTCGCCGCCGGCACCGGCGTGCTGCCCACCCCGTTCCGGGGCGGCGAACCGCAGCCCGGGGCCAGCGTCTCGGCCGCCGAGACCCCCAGCACCTTCGAGACCCAGGAGCCGGCCACCACCGGCGAGACCGGCCGCACCCCGGCCACCCCGCCCGACGGGCGGCCCACCGGCCCCGGCGCCAGTCCCAGCCCCGGCGGCAGCCCCGGCACCGTCCCGACGCCCGGCACCCCGACGCCCGGCACGGGCACCGGCACCCCCGGCGGGGGCGGCTGGCCGCAGCAGGACGGCGACGGCAAGGGCAAGAAGCGCCTGCTGCTGGCCCTGTGCAAGGACTACGAGACCGGCAAGCGCGGCGACATGGACCGCGACACCCTGCGGCGCCTGGAATCCAAGGCCGGCGGCCCGGACCGGGTGCACGCCTTCTGCCGCCAGTACCTCGCCCAGTCCGGACAGCAGGGCGGCGGCTCGGGTGACAACGATGGCGGAGGCGGCAAGGGCGGCAACGGCGGAGGCCAGGGCGAGAACGGCGGCAATGGCGGAGGCGGCCACAACGGTGGCGGCAGCGGCGACGAGGAGGGTGACTCGTCCCCCACCGCCACGCCCAGCCCGAGCGCCCCGCCCGCCAGCACCACCCCCGCACCGGACCCCAGCACGACCGTGCCGACCCCAACCGGAACCCTTCCCGCCGGTCGGGTGTGACGTTTTTGAACGCCGCGGCGCAGTAAGAAGTGAGCCGACTGGTCATCGGCGGCGCACGAGCCAGGGTTCCCCCCGTACCCGTGGCTCAGCGCACTCGGCGCGGGCGGGGCACGTTCCCCCGGCCCTGCCCGCGCCGCCCTTTTGCGCCTAAGCCGGCGCCGCTCCCGCGTAGGTGGTGGCGGTGGGTGGGGGTGCTCAATTGTCGCTTCGGTCACGGATTTTGCCCGTGTGATGCAGTTCGGTGTGGGTCGGTCTTCTGGTGCGGGAGGTGAGCGCCGAGCGGTCCGCGCTCGCGTAGATCCCGGTGACGGACAGCCCGGCCTCCTGCTGGAACGTACGGACGGCGCGGGCGGTCCCGGCGCCGTAGCGGCCGGTCGGGTCGTGCGGGAAGAGGGCCAATTGGGCCAGCCGGGCCTGGAGGTCACGGACCGCCGGGCCGTGCGCGCCGGGCCGCAGTACCGGGGTGATTTGCACCGGATGGCAGGCCGTCACCGAGGTCAGTGCCACCAGCGCCGTCAGCGCCGCCGTTCCCGCTCTCCCGCTCCACCGCATGACCCACCCCCTTCCCTCGGTGCATCGGGACGAACCTCCGGGCATGCTGTGAATGCGGTGCAAATCTGCACTGTTCACCCGTTTGGAGGCGTAGTGGACATGGTGCGGGAGAGCGAGAGCGGACTGCCCATCGAGCCGGTGTACGGGCCGGCGGCGCTGGCCGGGTGGCACCCGGACGCCGCGCTGGGCGAACCGGGCGCCTATCCGTACACCCGGGGCGTCTACCCGACCATGTACACCGGGCGGCCCTGGACGATGCGGCAGTACGCCGGGTTCGGGACCGCGCGGGAGTCCAACGCGCGCTACCGGCAGCTCATCGAGCACGGCACGACCGGACTGTCGGTCGCCTTCGACCTGCCGACGCAGATGGGCCACGACTCCGACACCCCGATCGCGGCGGGCGAGGTCGGCAAGGTCGGAGTCGCGATCGACTCGGTCGACGACATGGAGGTGCTGTTCGGCGGCATCCCGCTGGGATCGGTCTCCACGTCGATGACGATCAACGCGCCCGCCGCGCTTTTGCTGCTCATGTACCAACTCGTGGGCGAGCAGCAAGGAGTGACGGGTCCTCAGCTCAACGGCACGGTGCAGAACGACGTGCTGAAGGAGTACATCGCGCGGGGCACGTACATCTATCCGCCGCAGCCGTCGCTGCGGCTGACCGCGGACGTCTTCCGCTACTGCCGGGCCGAGGTCCCCCGCTGGAACACCATCTCCATCTCCGGCTACCACATGGCGGAGGCCGGCGCCTCGCCCGCGCAGGAGATCGCCTTCACCCTGGCCAACGGCATCGCCTACGTCCGCACCGCGCTCGCCGCCGGCATGGACGTCGACGACTTCGCGCCGCGGCTGTCGTTCTTCTTCGTCGCCCGCACCACGCTGCTGGAGGAGGTCGCCAAGTTCCGTGCCGCGCGGCGGATCTGGGCGCGGGTGATGCGGGAGGAGTTCGGTGCGCGCAACCCCAAGTCGCAGATGCTGCGGTTCCACACCCAGACCGCGGGCGTGCAGCTGACCGCCCAACAACCGGAGGTCAACCTCGCGCGGGTGACCGTGCAGGGGCTGGCGGCGGTGCTCGGCGGGACCCAGTCGCTGCACACCAACTCCTTCGACGAGGCGATCGCGCTGCCCACCGAGAAGGCGGCCCGGCTCGCCCTGCGGACACAGCAGGTGCTCGCCCACGAGACCGACGTGACCGCCACCGTCGACCCGTTCGCCGGTTCGTACGCGGTGGAGTCGCTCACCGACGCCGTCGAGGAGGCGGTCCTCGCGCTGATGACGCGGGTCGAGGACCTGGGGGGCGCGGTCGCCGCCATCGAGCGGGGCTTCCAGAAGGAGGAGATCGAGCGCAACGCCTACCGCATCGCCCAGGAGACCGACGCCGGCGCGCGGGTGGTGGTCGGCGTCAACCGCTTCCGCACCGACGAGGAGGAGCCCTACGAGCCGCTGCGGGTGGATCCCGCCATCGAGGCGCAGCAGGCCGAGCGGCTGGAGCGGCTGCGCGCCCACCGCAACCGCCACGCGGTCACCGCGGCGCTCGGCGCGCTCCGCAAGGCCGCCGAGGGGACGGACAACGTGCTCTACCCGATGCGGGAGGCGCTGCGCGCCCGGGCGACGTTGGGCGAGGTGTGCGACGCGCTGCGCGAGGTGTGGGGGACGTACGTGCCGACGGACGCCTTCTGAGGTCGTGCCGGGTGCCGGGTGCGGCGCCCGCGGCGCGTCCGCCAGACTGGGGGCATGTCCGCACCCCGACGCCGCTGCCCCATCTGCACCCGAGAGATCGCCGTGGTCGGCGGTCGGTACGCCCGCCACGACCCGCCGGGGCGGCGGACCGGGATCGAGCTGATCTCCTGTCCGGGCTCGCGGCGGACCGCACCGATGATGGCGCCCGCGGAGAAGCTCTTCGACCCCGAGGAGCCGCCGATCCCCGGCCAGCAGCCGCTGTTCTGACGGGCCGGCCCGGGGCGGACCGCGGCGCCGGGTCCGCGAACTACGGTGCGAGGACGTCGAGTTCGGCCATCGCGCCGACGGTGATCTCCCGGGTGAGGGCCTCCGCGCGGACCGCGTCCCCGGTACGGATCGCCTCGGCGACCTGGACGTGCAGGGTGACCGCGGCCGGGTCGGGGTCGGTGAACATCACGTGGTGCTGGGTGCGGCCGGTCAGGACCGCGGCGACGACCTCGGCGAGGCGCGCGAACATCTCGTTGCCCGAGGCGGACAGCACCACCTTGTGGAACGCCATGTCGTGGACGAGGTAGGCGTCGAGCTGCTGGCCGCGCGAGGTGGCCACCATCCCCATGGCGTGCTCGGTGAGCTCGGCGCACTGGGCGGGGGTGGCGTGGTGGGCCGCGAGCCCGGCCGCCACCGGCTCGACGGCCGAGCGCAGCACGGTCAGCGAACGCAGCTGCCGGGGGCGGTCCCGGCCGGCCAGTCGCCAACCGATCACCCGTGGGTCGTAGACGTTCCACTCCTCGGTCGGGCGGACCGTCACCCCGACCCGGCGCCGGGACGCGACCAGGTGCATGGACTCCAGGACCCGGACCGCCTCGCGGATCACCGTGCGGGAGACGTCGAACCGCTCGGCCAGTTCGTCGGTGCGCAGGACCGTGCCCGGAGGGTGGTCACCCGCGGTGATCGCGGGCCCCAGGGACTCCAGCACGCGGGCGTGCAGCCCCTTCTCCCCGTTTGCGGTCGCGTCCATGAGCCAAGCCTACGTTCCCGCCTCCCGGCCAATTAAGTATGACGTTTGCGTCACAGGGGCTTGAATACGTCGTACCTAATGAGTTTCAGTGGAGGGCGCACGAGGTCAAAGAAGACCGTGTCGTACCGATCACCCCGAGAGGGGCGATGTGGCGCGAGACGTTCTGTATACGAAGTTTCGAGGTATTCGGGATGGGCAGCGCCGACGTCATCGTCGTCATGGGTGTGGCCGGGACCGGCAAGACGACGATCGGTCCCCTGGTGGCCGACGCCCTCGGCGTCCCGTACGCCGAGGGCGACGACTTCCACCCGCCGGCCAACATCGCCAAGATGTCGGCGGGCGTGCCGCTGGACGACGCCGACCGCGGCCCCTGGCTCGACGCCATCGGCGCCTGGGCGCACGGGCGGGCCGGCCACGGCGGAGTGGTCAGCTGCTCCGCGCTCAAGCGGGCCTACCGCGACCGGCTGCGGGCCGCCGCCCCGGGCGTGGTCTTCCTCCACCTCGCCGGCGACCGCGCGCTGATCGAGGCGCGGATGGCCGAACGCAAGGGCCACTTCATGCCCACCGCACTGCTGGACTCCCAGTTCGCCACGCTCGAACCGCTCGGTCCGGACGAGGCGGGCGTGGCCGTCGACGTCTCCGGTACCCCGGAGCAGATCGCCGACCGCGCCGTCACCGCACTGCGCCACCGGACCCAGGCCGCGTAACCCGCGCCGAGGCCACCCCCCCCAAGCCGCCGGGCCCCTCCCTTCCCCCCCCCGAGGGGCCCGGCTCTCCTCACCGTTCCCCTCCCCTCCGACCAAGGGGCCCTCCGAAAGCCGGGCCTTCGCCAAAGGGGCCCTCCGACAAAGGGAATCGCCGTGCCACATCTCAGCGTCGAGATGCTCGCAGCGGACGCGACCACGCCGATCACCACGGCCGGTCACGCGCAGCTGGGCATCGCCGTCCTGGCGGGTATCGCCGTCATCGTCCTGCTGATCACCAAGTTCAAGCTGCACGCCTTCCTGTCGCTGATCATCGGTTCGCTGGTGCTCGGCGCGGTGGCCGGGGCGCCGCTCGACAAGGCCATCGCCAGCTTCTCCACCGGGCTGGGCACGACCGTCGCGGGCACCGGCGTGCTGATCGCGCTGGGCGCCGTCCTCGGCAAACTCCTCGCCGACTCCGGCGGCGCGGACCAGATCGTGGACACGATCCTGGCGAAGGCCGGGCGACGGGCGATGCCCTGGGCCATGGTGCTGATAGCCGGCATCATCGGGCTGCCGATCTTCTTCGAGGTCGGCATCGTGCTGCTGATCCCGGTGGTCCTGCTGGTCGCCAAGCGCGGCAACTTCTCCCTCATGCGCATCGGCATCCCGGCGCTGGCCGGCCTGTCCGTGATGCACGGGCTGATCCCGCCGCACCCCGGGCCGCTGGCCGCGATCGACGCGGTCAAGGCCAACCTCGGCGTCACACTGGCGCTGGGCGTCGTCATCGCCATCCCCGCGGCGATCATCGCCGGCCCGCTCTTCTCCCGCTACGCGGCCCGCTGGGTCGACATCGCCCCGCCCGAGAAGATGATCCCCCAGCGGACCTCCGACGACCTTCAGAAGCGCCCCGGCTTCGGCATCACCGTCGCCACCGTCCTGCTGCCGGTCGTGATGATGCTCGCCAAGGCCCTGGTGGACGTCGTCGTGGACAACCCCGCGCACACCGTCCAGCGGATCTTCGACGTCGTCGGCTCGCCGCTGATCGCACTGCTCACCGCCGTCGTCGTCGCGATGTTCACGCTCGGCCGCGCGGCCGGCTTCACCCGTGGCCGGATCGCGTCCACCGTCGAGTCCTCGCTCGGCCCGATCGCCGGCGTGCTGCTGATCGTCGGCGCCGGCGGCGGCTTCAAGCAGACCCTGGTGGACTCCGGCGTCGGCCAGATGATCCTGGAGATCTCCAAGGACTGGAACATCTCCACGCTGCTGCTGGCCTGGCTGATCGCGGTCACCATCCGCCTCGCCACCGGCTCCGCCACCGTCGCCACCATCTCGGCCGCGGGCCTGGTAGCCCCCCTCGCCGCCGACATGAGCACCACCCACTCCGCCCTCCTCGTCCTCGCCGTCGGCGCCGGCTCCCTCTTCTTCAGCCACGTCAACGACGCCGGCTTCTGGATGGTCAAGGAGTACTTCGGCATGGACGTCGGCCAGACCCTGAAGACCTGGTCGGTGATGGAGACCCTGATCTCGGTCGTCGGGATCGTGGGGGTGCTGTTGCTGTCGTTGGTGGTGTAGGGGCGGTCGCCGACGCGTCGGCCTCACGGTTGTGGATGAGCCCCTGCCGGGCGCCCTTGGGGTGGTCGGCGGGGGCTTTGCGTCGGAAGTGCGTGTTCACGGAGAAGCGGAGCCCGCGTCAGTAGGCTCGCCACATGGCGGACTTCCTTCAGGTATCCACTGCGACGGAGACTCGCGAGGGCGCGGTCAGGCTCGCTCAATCGGTTGTGTCGGCTCGGCTCGCGGCGGGAGCACAGATCGTCGGGCCCGTGATCTCCGTCTTCTGGCATCGGGGTGAGTTCGGCACGGGGGAGGAGTGGCAACTCCTGTTCAAGGCCCGTGCCGACCGGTACGACGAGATCGAGGCGCATCTGTTGAATCACCACCCATGGAACAACCCGGAGGTTTCAGCGGTGCCGATCGTCGCCGGATCGGCGGCATACCTGCGCTGGGTGGAGACGGCCACCGCGCCCGACTCGGAGGGGTGAGTTGTCGGAGAGCCGACCGCGGGAGGCGCGAGGTGTCCCTGCCGGTCGCCATGTCGGCTCCCGACAGAGAGCCTTCGCCCGTCGGCTGCTATCCCAGGTACGGTGCCGGTCGGCGTTCCAGGAAGTGCCGAATCCGTAGCCGTTGAGTGTGGTGCATGGGCAACTCGTCCGTCTCGTCAGGAGCCACGAAACGAGGCTCCGATGCCTCGTCGGAGAGCGTGAGCGCACCTCCGACGACCTGCGCGGTGAAGTACACGTTGAACTGCCGCCGCACCTCTCCGTCGCTGTATGCGATGACATGACGCGGGTCCGTGTAGGTGCCGACCAGGCCGGTGACCTCCACGTCCAATCCGGTCTCTTCCTTGACCTCCCGGACGGCCGTTCCCGGGAGGGAATCAGTCAGTTCCATCCCGCCGCCGGGCAGCGCCCACAGGCCGTTGTCGACCCAGCCGCTGGAGCAGGATGCGTCCCGCGTCCTCCGTGACGGCTGCCGACGCGGCGACGAGCAGGGTGTTCGGTTGCGGCGCCCGTGGGTCGTCGTAGTGCTCAGTCCGGGGCGCGTGCTCAGCCTCTTGCCGCCCTGAGGCCCCTCACGGCTGGTACTCGTATCCGATCGTGAAGCGGGGCGGCAGGCACCATTCGCCGTATTCGATGACGCCGTCGGCGTCCGACCAGCGGTGTGCTCCCGCCAGGATCGGAGCGCCCACGGGCAAGCCCAGGGCGCTGGCCTCGCGCGCGTCCGCGGCCCGGGCGTGCATGTCGTCCCTGGCGTGCGCGATGGTGCGTTCCGTGGCCTCCAACACCCGGGCCGACAAGCCGTGGTTGCGCTCCGGTGCGGTGTTCAGCAGGTCGGGCACGAGGGCGGCGAACGGCGCCGGGTACCACGTGACCGCGAACACCGTCCGGGTCTTGCCCCGGCCCGCCAGCCATTCCCGGCGGACGACCTGGTCTCCCGTGTCCAGGTCGAAGATCTCGGCGATGTACAGCGGAGGGGCAACCAACTCCGCCGCCGTGACCCGGCTCGTCTCGCCGTCGGCGAGGAACGACTTCACGCGCTGCACCCGGGCGAGCCGGTCGCGCGCCGAAAGGGTCCACACCGGGTCGTCGGCGACGTACGTGCCGCGCGGAGTGGTCCGGATGTACCCCTCGACCTGGAGTGCCTGGAGAGCGCGGGACACCGTCGCGGCGGCCACCTGCCACTGCCCCGAGATCTCCCGGTTCGTGGGCAGCTTCGCCCTGGCTCCAGATCGCCCGACAGGATGCGCTCCCGGAAGTGATCCGCGATCTTCGTAAACGTTTTCGGGCCAGGCATCTCCCTTACTCCTCACGTGAGTTGGGGGCCGAAGTCGCTCAGCACACTAGGGCACCGGAACCGCAGCCGGAGCGCTTCGGCCGCCTCGGTAATGAACTAGTTCTCGCTGATCGTCGGCGCCGGCGGCGTCAAGCAGACGCTGGTGGAGGCGACCGGGTGCAGCGGCTCCTCGGGCAGCCCGCTCACTCGCGAACTCCGCACCGACCCTCCGTAGAGTGACGGAGAGCAATTGCCGTTCCCCGGTGGCTGGCCCGGGGGTACCTTCGGAAATGTCGAGATCCGAAGGGATTCCCGGATGCCCTACGCCAGTGGCAACGCCAGCGAGCGCATCGGGCAGCGCATCGCGGAGGCCCGCAAGGCACGTGGCCTGACGCAGCTACAACTCGCTCAGCACGTCCCGTGCTCGAAGTCGCTCATCGCCCAGGTGGAGCGCGGCCACAAGCCCGCCACGCCGTCGCTCACCGCAGGCGTCGCCCGTGCCCTCGGGATCCGTCTCGAACAGCTCACCGGGCAGCCGTACGAGGACCCGCACCGGGGGCGGGTGCGTGCGACCGTGCCGGACATCCAGACGTCGATGCTGTCGTGGGACCTGCCCGAAGAGGACCTACCGGTCCGGCCGTTCGAGGCGCTGGCGGCCGATGTCGCGCGGGCCTCCGCACTCGGGCGGAAGGCCCGGTACGCGACGCTCGGCACGATGCTTCCGTCGCTCCTCGACGAGCTGTCGGCCGCCTGCCACTCCGCCAACGGGGCCGAACGGGAGAAGCTGTTCGGGCTGCTCGCCGAGGCGTACAGCGGGGTGACCGCCATCGCGTACGCCGTGGGGTTCTTCGACTTGCGTTCGCAGGCCATGGACCGGGTGCAGTGGGCGGCGCGCGAGTCGCGCGATCCGCTGCGCATCGGACGCACGCAGTGGCAGCGCGCCACCCTGTTTCTACAGGCGGCCGCGTACGACCGCGGGATGCGACTGTTGGACCGGGTGCGCCACGACGTGGGCGAGGACATCGGCCGCATGGCGGGACCCGAGCTGAGCATGCACGGTGCCGTCCACCTGCGTTCGGCCATGTTCGCCGCGCGGGACGGGAACGCGGCCACCGCCCGCGCGCATCTCGACGCCGCGGCCGACACCGCACGTCTGCTCGGGCGGGACGCGAACCATTACGGCCTGGAGTTCGGGCCGACCAACGTGGCCATGCACCGGCTCGGGGTGGCCGTGGAACTGCACGACGGGCCGGAGATCGGACGCCTCATGCGGCACACCCGGCTGCCCACCGACGTGGCACCCGTCCGGGCGGGCCGCTGGTACATGGACGCGGCGAAGGGCTGGCTCGACTACGGCCATCGTGAGAAGGCGTTCACTGCGCTCCAAGCTGCCCGCCGCGTGGCGCCCGAGCAGACCCGCAACCATCCCCAAGTGCGGGAAACCGTCCATGCGTTGATCCGGCTCCAGCGGTACGGCAGCGAGTCCCTGTCGAGTTTCGCCGCCTGGCTCGGCATCGCCTGAGGTTTCACGAGCCGTGAAACTCACCGGGCTTCGTCGGGCCCAGCATGAAGGGACAAGGCCGGGCGAGGACGCACTGGTGCGACCTCCTCGGGTGTGCCCCGTGCTGGTTGAGGAGCGTGAAGGTGCTGAATCCCATGGACACCGCACGGCTGTTGCCGTGGAGCAGCCCGGAGGGAAAGCCGTGTTACCTCATCGGCGGGACCGGGACCGGGTACGTCTCCCGGCTCGCCGACCGGGTGGAGGCGGAGCAGATGGACGCGGCGGCCGAACTCGTCGAGGAAGCCGGTGATGTCCTTGCCGGGCGGTGCTGGTCACCCGGCGAAATCCACTTGCTGGCCGTCGAGTTGAACGCGCACCTGGCCAGGGTCCATCGGGTTTCGAAGAGCCGGGGCGGCCGGTTGCTCCAGTTGGAGAGAGATTCCGGTACGGACGGCGAGGACGACGAAGACGGTGCGGGCGGTCGCGGAGACCCGCCTGCCGAGGACTTCCCCGACCGGGACGGTCCCGAGGAGGGGCGGCGCGCGCCCCGTTCGAGCCCGCGGGCTCGGCTCGGGGCTCCGGTCCGTCCTGCGGGGAGCGTCCCGGGCGTTCCCCTGAAGGGTGCCGTGCGGGGGGCGTCCGCGCGGTGAGGGAGGCGGGGCCCGTCCTCCTGGTCTCAGGGGAGGGCGGGCCCCGGGCCGGTGGTGCGGGTGGTGGCTCGGTCTCGCCCGGGCCGGCTCAGGCGGCGACGGGGGTCGCGCCGAAGTGCGTCCGGAGGGTCTCCGTGAGTGCCGCCGTCGCCTCCTCGGGCGGGGCCGCCACCGCGATGTAGCCGTCGGGGCGGATGAGGAAGACGGTGGGGGTGGTGCCGTAGGCCGCGCGGAGGTGGCCGTCGGGGTCGAGGAGGTCAGGGGTGGGGCCGCCGACGTGGACGGTGTGGAGGGGGGTGGAGCCGGCCGCTTTGGTGAGGGCCGGGGTGTCCAGGTCGGGGGCGTCGAGGGCGAGCACGGTGAAGTGCGGGCCGCGGAAGGCGTCGAAGAGGCGGGTGGGGGTGCCGTCGGCGGTGGTGCAGGGGGCGTCGGGGGCGCGGTCGCCGGCGGTGCGGGCGCCCTCGGCGAGGCCGGTGCGCAGCTCGCGGGTGAGCGGGCTTTCCGGGTAGCCGACGCCGAGTTGGTGCAGGTCGCGGCCGCGGCGGAGGCTGCCGGAGCGGTGCAGTCGGGTGCTGGTCGCGAGGATGTCGGCGGCGATCGGGCGGCGCTCGGCCTCGTAGGTGTCGAGGAGGGCGTCGGGGGCGCCGTGCCGGAGCACTTGGCCGAGCTTCCAGCCGAGGTTGTAGCCGTCCTGGACGCTGGTGTTCAGGCCCTGGCCGCCGGCCGGGGAGTGGATGTGCGCGGCGTCGCCGGCCAGGAACACCCGGCCGTGGCGGTAGGCGTCGACCATGCCGGCCTTGGGGCGGTAGAGGGACGTCCAGAGCACCTCGCGGACCTGGTCGCGGGTGAGGTGGGTGTGCGTGGCGATCAGGTCGCGGACCGCCTCGTGGGAGGTGTCCGGCTCGCCGGCCGCGGCGGCGAGCAGCTGGAAGTCGTCGGTGCCGGCCAGCGGGAGGAGGCCGACGAAGCCGCCGTTCGGCAGCATCCAGCGGTGCCAGTGGTCGCGGTCGAGGCCGTCGAGGCGGATGTCGGCGAGGACGGCGTGGCCCGGGGCGAGGTCCGGCCCGGTCATCCGGACGTCGAGCTGCTTGCGGACGGTGCTGGCGCCGCCGTCGCAGGCGACCAGGTAGCGGGCCCGGACGGTGCGCACGGCGGCGTCGGGCCCGGTCAGACGGGCGGTCACGCCGTCGTCGTCCTGGGTGAAGTCGGTGAGTGCGGTGTCCAGTTGGACGCTGCCGCCGAGGTCGCACAGGCGGTCGTGGAGCAGGCGGACGTTGCGCCACTGGGGGAGCATGCGGATGTCGGCGTAGGGCGCGGACGGGGTCGGGACGCCCCGTTCCACCATCTCGTGGGTGCGGACGATCCGGCCGTCCTCCCACAGTGCCATGGGCGGGTAGAGGCCGCTGGCGGCGTGCGCGGCGGGGAGCACGCCGAGGTCGTCGTAGACCTCCTGGGTGCGGGGCTGGATGCCGGTGCCGCGGGCGCCGCGGGAGAGGGTGTCCTGCCGCTCGACGATCAGGGTGGTCACGCCCCGGCGGGCGAGGTCGATGCCGAGCGCGAGGCCGGTCGGGCCGGCGCCGGAGATCAGGACGTCGACGGGCGGCGCGGTGGCGCCCCCGGCGGCGGCCTCGGAGGTGCCCTCGGTGGGGTTGGCGAAGGTTTCCTTAACGCTGTTAAGTGCCATGCTTCCGAGGCTGCCCTTAACGGTGTTAAGTTGTCAACATGGCTTCGCGCATTGACCGAAAACTGGTGGTGGAGACCGCCCTGCGGCTGCTGAACGAGGGCGGGCTGGACGGCCTGACCCTCCGGCGGATCGCCAAGGAACTCGACGTCCAGGCGCCGGCGCTCTACTGGCACTTCAAGAACAAGCAGGAACTGCTCGACGAGATGGCGACCGAGATCTTCCGGCGGCTGTTCCGGTCGACGCCGCCCGAGGGCGGGCCGGGGCCGGACGGCCGGTGGCCGTCCTGGCAGGAGATGGTCCGGAACACCTGCGCCGCGCTCCGCCGGGAACTGCTCACCTACCGCGACGGGGGCAAGGTCGTCGCCGGCACGCGGATGACGGACGACAGCTTCGCCGCCCCCCTGGAACTCTTCCTCGGCCACTTCACCGCGGTCGGCTTCACCCTGCCCGAGGCGTCCCGCGCCTGGTGGACCGCGTACAACTACACGGTCGGGCTGGTCATCGAGGAGCAGTCGGTGCACCCCGACCCCGCGCACCGGGAGGTCCGCGACCCGTCCTACGACCTCGACGAGCGGGAGCGCCGACTGGGCGCGGAGTACCCGCTCGCCGCGCGGGCCGGGCGGGCGCTCTTCGGGGACCTGGAGGAGGCGTTCGAGGTCGGGCTCCAGATCATCGTCGCCGGGATCGAGGCCAACTACGTGCAGGCGCACGGGCGTTGACGGAGGTGCGGGGCGGGTCGGGCCCGCCCCGCCGGTGAGCGGCTAGCGGCGCGGATCGATGGCGCGGCGCAGTCGCGGGGTCAGCGGGCGCTCGACCCACCGGTGCAGCACCCACGCCAGCAGCAGCATCAGCCCGACGGTCAGCAGGAACGTGGCGTACGAGGGCAGCCCGAGGTCGCGGTGCAGCACGCCTATGACGACCCAGCCCAGGTGCTCGTGGACGAGGTAGAAGGGGTAGGTCAGTGCCCCGGCGACGGTCAGCCAGCGCCAGTTCGCCCAGCGCAGGGCGCCCAGGGCCACCGCGGCGACCGCGGCGAAGCCGAGGGTCACGATGGCGATGATGACGGTCGCCGAGCGGTACGAGAAGGCGTGCGCGGACGGTGCGTGCCAGAGCCCGGCGACCGCGTAGTGCTGCCCGATCAGCCAGCTGACCAGCACGATCGTCCAGGCGACCGGGTCCCGCCGGCCGAACCGGTGCAGCAGGTACAGGCCCACGCCGCCGATGAAGAACGGGGCGTACTGGGGCATCAGGACGGTGGTGAGGAAGGGGTCGTGGGCGGACTGGGCTAGGGCGGCGGCCAGCGTCCAGCCGGCGCAGAACAGCACGACCCGCCCGCGGGTGGCGCCCGGCAGCACCACGCACAGCGCGAAGAGGGCGTAGAAGCGCATCTCCGCCCAGAGCGTCCAGCACACGCCGAGGACCCGGTGCACGCCCAACGGGTACTGGAGCATGGTGAGGTTCGTCAGCACCTCGCTGGGCGAGAGCGCCTTGAAGGCGACCCAGGGGAGCGCGAAGACCGCGGTGACCAGCAGGATCGCCACCCAGTAGGCGGGGTACAGGCGGCTGACCCGGGAGGCGACGAAGGAGCGCAGGGTCCGCCCCCAGCCACTGAGGCAGATGACGAAGCCACTGATCACGAAGAAGATCTGGACGCCCAGGCAGCCGTACGCGAACGCGCCGGAGAGGGCGGGGAACTGGTGGGCCGGGGAATCGCCCCAGGCCCGGGAGACGTCACCGTTGCGGCCGCCGTAGTGGTACGCGGCGACCATCAGGGCGGCGAGCAGCCGCAGCCCGTCCAGGGCCCGCAGCCGGGCGGCGCCACCGCTCCGGCCGCGGCCCGGTATCGAGGTGTCCCGGACGGCGGCCGGAGCGGCGCCCGACCGGCCGGCCGCGGCGCGGTCCGGCGCCGTGCGGGGCGCCCCGGCCGCCGGTGAGGTCGTGGTCATCAGGCGGCGGCCCGCTTCCTCAATCGGCGCTGCACGGCCCGGGCCCGGCGCGCCACCCGGCGGAGGGCGGCGTTGCGCGGGATGAACGACAGTTGGGACGGGAGCGCGCCGGGCAGCGCCAGCGCGGTGAGCCGGCGACGCTTGAAGTAGCGCCGGGTGCGCGGGCTCAGGTGGGCCGCCAGGTAGCGTTCGGCGGCCGGCCGCAGGTGCGGGTAGATCTGGTGCTGCATCGCGTAGCCGACGGCGGTGACCAGCGGGCCGACGTCCTCGGGCGCGGCGATGGCGCGGGGCCGTTCGGCGCGGTCGGCGAGGTCCGGCACCAGCGCGTCCACCAGCGTCACCGGCATCCGGTTGCTGTTCTGGTACGGCGTCAACCGCTCCAGCAGCAGCCCGGTGCCGGTCCGGGCCACCGGCAGGTCGTAGAAGACGGCCGCGGTCAGGAGCGCGGTGGAGAAGCAGCCGACCACCAGCGCCGGCCGGGTCCGCTGGTAGAGGACCTCGGCGAGCACCGGCCGGTCCAGCACCGTGAGCGCGACCTCAAGCCGCTCGGCCTCCCGCTCCAGCAGCCGCGACCAGCGGGCCGGCGCCGACGGGTGCGGCTTGAAGACGATCTCGCGGTGCCCCCGCTCGACCGCCCCGCGCACCATCGCCACGTGCAGTTCCTCTTCCTCCTGCGGGGTGAGGATGGCGAGCGCGGAGAGGTACTGGCCGAGCAGCAGCGCCGCGCCCTCCGGCACCCCGGCCAGGTCGCCCGCCGCCGTGCCGTCGTCGGCGAGGTCGGCCAGCACCTTGGTGAACGCGGCGGACGGCACCAGCACCGGCTCGACCCCGAACTCGGTGAGCAGCAGCGGCTTCAGGCCCGGCACCAGGTCCAGGTGCAGCAGCCGCTCGATCCGGGTGCCGACCAGCGGGTCGAGCTTGTTGCGGGTGGGGCCGTAGCTCATCAGCCCGTCGGCGTAGACGTGGACGGGCGCACCGGGGAAGAGCTGCGCCAGCGCCAGCGCCGGGTTGACCTGGATCGACTCCACGACCAACTCGACCTGGTCGTCGCCCAGTTCCCACAGCAGCCGCAGGTGGCGCTCCCACAGCGGTACGTCGTCGGAGCGCGGCGACCAGCCGCCGGGGTGGAACGGGCGGATCGTCTCGTTCCACGACAGCACCCGGTCGAAGCGGCCGCGCAGCCGCGCGAAGCCGGGCATGGCGTCCAGCGCCGGGGTGGTCTCCGGGGTCGTCGCGTTGTTGCTGATCAGCAGTAGTCGGCGGTCGGCCGGTGCGAACAGGTCGGCGTCCAGGGCCGCGGCCAGCGTCGCCGCGCCGTAGAGGGTGGAGGCCAGGAAGATCTGGGTGCGGGGCCGGTCGGGCATCAGGCGGCGACCTCCGCCGGGGTGGGGCGGCGACGCAGCCGCCGCAGCCGGGAGGCGCGGTGTACATCCATGGAATCCAGGGCTTCCTTCAGTACGTCCTGCGGCATGCGTTTCATGGCCGCGGCGCTCATCGCCCGCAAGGTGCGGGCGACCGGCGGCTCGAACCGTTCGATCGAGCCGAGATGGTGGGAAATGATCGCGCAATACGTGCGGACCGCTTTCGGCAACAACAGGTGCGCTTCGGGGTCCCGCGCCGTTTCCTCGATCACCTGATCGAAGGCGCGAATGAAGTCCAATTGCCGCACATCGCCGATCTGGGTCAGCGAGGACGCCACTCCGCGTCGGTAGAAAACCCCCAACAGGCCGGTCACCGCCATGGATTTCGCCTCGCGGTGCAATCGCCAGATCCACGGCCGGTCCTCGGCCGTGCGCAACCCGTCGGTGAAGTGCAGCAATCCGTCGTCGAGCAGCCGCCGGTGGTAGATGCCGGCCCAGGCGTAGGCGTAGTCCACCGAGGTGGAGCGGTCGGCGGGCAGGATCACGCTCCGCGGATCCATCACCACCCCACGCCGGCCGTGCGGGACCCGGTGCACGGTGCGCGCCCGGGCGGTGCACTGGACGTGGTCGGTGCGGACGAAGTCGCACCCCAACTCCTCTATGACGGAGAGGAGTTCGGGGAGGTAGCCGGGGGCCAGCCAGTCGTCCCCGTCGAGGAAGGTGAGGTAGGTGCCGCGGGCCGCGTCCAGCCCGGTGTTGCGGGCGGTGGCCAGACCGCCGTTCTTCTCGTGCCGCAGCACCCGGGCGCCCGGCAGGTCCGCCGCGGCGCGCGCGAGGATCTCCGGCGTCTCGTCGCGTGAACAGTCGTCGACGAGGAGGAATTCGAAATCCTCGCGAGAGTTCGCCGCCAGGCTTTTCAGAGTATCGGGCGCGTATGTCTGCACGTTGTAGAACGGCACGATGACGGAGAGCTTAACCACCCACGTGACGTTAGGGGTGGCGCCCGGCATTCGTCTTGACGTGGCGCGTACTTGGCGGTGAACGAAGAATGGCGGGATGGTTAACCGAGCCGGTGACCGGACGGTATCCGGGTGGGTTCGACATGCGTCGGTCGGCTGTTAACCCGTTGTTGCTCCTCAGTTGGTCCGCCAACCGTCGCGCCTTCCTAGCGTCTTCGACGTGCCATCACGTATCCATTCCGCACCGCGGGTCGCGGTGCTCGCCGACTCGGACACCCGGTGGAAGTGGGGCGCCCTGACCGCCCGCCGACTCCAACCGGACGCCCGGCTCGACGGCTACCTGCTCCGCGGCCGCGCCACCCCCACCGTCCGCCAACTCGGCGAGGTCGGCGCCCGCGCGGACTCGCTGCGGGAGATCCGGGGCGTCGACTTCGTCCGCGCCGTGGACCGCACCCGTTGCGACGTGCTGGTGCTGGCCTGCGTCGGCGGCGCCGTCCAGGCGATGCTGCACGGACTGGGGCACGCCTGGCGCACCGAAGGGCGCCGCCCCGTCGTCGTCACCGGTTACGTCGGCGTGGTCTACGAGAAGCTCGCCGACGGCCTGTTGCTGCGGCACGGCGCGGACGTGGTGCTCGCCAACTCCCGCCACGACGCGGACCGGTTCCGCGCGGTCTACCGCGGCGTCGGCGCCCCGGACGGCTCCGTAGTGGAATGCGCGCTGCCCTTCCTCGGCGGCGCCCCCTACGCGGAGCCGCAGGCCGGGCCCGCCGCACCGGGAGGCCGCCCGTACACCGTGGTGTTCGCCGCCCAGCCGTCCGTGCCGGACGGCCGCGAGGGGCGGACCCACCTGCTGCGCAGGGCGGTCGAGCACGCCCGACGGCACCCGGACCGGGAGGTGCTGATCAAGCTCCGCAGCAAGCCCGGCGAGCACACCACCCACATCGAGGAGCTGCCCTACCAGAAGCTCGCCACCAAGCTTCCCGGCGGACTGCCGCCCAACTGCCGCCTGGTGTACGGGAACATGGGCGAGGTCCTGGACCGCACCGACCTGCTGGTCACGGTCAGCTCCACCGCCGCCCTGGAGTCGCTGCACCGCGGCATCCCCACCGCCGTCCTCACCGACCTCGGCATCCGCGAGGCGCTCGGCAACCACCACTTCCTCGGCTCCGGCTGCCTGGCCTCCTGGGACGAACTCGACGCCGGCCACCGCCCGCAGCCCGACCCCACGTGGCTGGCCGGACAGGGCGTCGCCGCGGACGGGGCGTACGAGGGGGCCTTCGACGCCGCCCGCGACCGCGTCACCGCACTGGCCGCCGCCGGCCAACTGCCGCCGCTCACCCCCTACTACACCCCCCGCACCGCCCCCGGCTACCTGCCCGGCATCCTCGCCCGCTACGGCCTGGACCCGCAGGGCGCACCGCTCGCCGGACACGCCGAGGAACCCCAAGAAGCCGGCGGGCTGCGGAAGTTGGCCCGCGAGACGGTCCGCGAGGCCGCCCGGGGCGCCTACCGGCACGGCGTCCAGCGCGTCGCCCCGGCCATCCGCCGCTGGGGGCAGCTGTGAGCCACCCCCGCACCCGCGCACGACCGGCACCAGCGACCGGTCCCCGCCCGACCAAGGAGAGCCCCATGCCCCCCACCGTTGTGGCCGTCATCCCCGCCCGCGGCGGCTCCAAGGGCGTCCCCGCCAAGAACCTCGCAGCCGTCGGCGGCGTCCCCCTGGTGGCCCGCGCGATCCGCGAGTGCCGCGCCGCCCGGCTCGTCACCGACGTGGTGGTCTCCACCGACGACGCCGGGATCGCCGCCGCCGCCCGCGGCGCCGGCGCGATGGTCATAGCCCGGCCCGGCGAGATCGCCGGCGACACCGCCACCAGCGAGGCCGCGGTCCGGCACGCCATGGACAGCTACGAGGCCGAACAGGGCCGCCCGGTCGACGCGGTGCTGCTGGTCCAGTGCACCAGCCCGTTCCTCACCAGCGAGGACATCGACGCGGTGGCCGCCGCGGTGGTCGAGGACGGCGCCGACAGCGCACTGACCGTCGCCCCCTTCCACGGCTTCGTCTGGCGCGACGCCGACGCCGCGGTCGACGCGGTCGCCGGGGCGGACGCCACCGCCGACGGCGGCCACGGCGTCAACCACGACAAGTCCTTCCGGCCGCGCCGCCAGGACCGCCCGCAGGACCTGCTGGAGACCGGCGCCGCCTACGCCATGGACGCCGCCGGCTTCCGCACCAGCGGCCACCGCTTCTTCGGCCGCACCGAGCTGGTCCGCACCGACCCGGCCCGGGTGCTGGAGATCGACGACCCGCACGACCTGGCCCGCGCCCGCGCCCTCGCCCCGCTCCTCGACGGACCCCGCCCCGGCGCCCTGCCGAGCCGTGCGGACGTCGACGCCGTGGTCCTGGACTTCGACGGCACCCAGACCGACGACCGGGTGCTGGTCGACGCCGACGGACGGGAGACCGTCGCCGTGCACCGCGGCGACGGCCTGGGGATCGCCGCGCTGCGGCGCGCCGGGCTGGACCTGCTGATCCTGTCCACCGAGCAGAACCCGGTGGTCGCCGCTCGGGCCCGCAAGCTCAAGGTGCCCGTCCTGCACGGCATCGACCGCAAGGACGTCGCCCTCAAGCAGTGGTGCGAGGAGGCCGGCGTCACCCCGGACCGGGTGCTCTACGTCGGCAACGACGTCAACGACCTGCCCTGCTTCGACCTCGTCGGCTGGCCGGTGGCGGTCGCCTCCGCCCACGACGTGGTCCGCGGCGCGGCCCGCGCGGTCACCGCCACACCCGGCGGCAGCGGCGCCATCCGCGAGATCGCCGGCTGGCTGCTGGGCCCCTCCCTGTAACTCCCGCCCAGCCCTGTAACGCCGTTACAGCCCGCCGGCCTGCCCTTCCCCGACCCACCCACTGCCCTTCCCCCACCCGCCTCCCCTGATCCACCACCCTCGAACAGAACGAAGGAACCTCCCATGAGCAGCACCTCCCGCCTCCGCTCCCTCGGCGACCGCCCGGTCGGCCCCGGCCGCCCCGTCTACATCACCGGCGAGATCGGCATCAACCACAACGGCGACCTGGAGAACGCCTTCGCGCTGATCGACGCCGCCGCGGACGCCGGCTGCGACGCCGTCAAGTTCCAGAAGCGGACCCCCGAGGTCTGCACCCCGCGCGACCAGTGGGACGTCGAGCGCGACACGCCCTGGGGCCGGATGACCTACATCGACTACCGCCACCGCGTGGAGTTCGACGAGGACGGCTACCGCGCCATCGACGAGTACTGCAAGAAGCGCGGCATCGCGTGGTTCGCCTCCCCCTGGGACGTCGAGTCCGTCGCCTTCCTGGAGAAGTTCGACGTCCCCTGCTACAAGGTCGCCTCCGCCTCGCTCACCGACGACGAGCTGCTGCGCGCCCTGCGCGCCACCGGCCGCGCCGTCATCCTCTCCACCGGCATGTCCACCCCCAAGCAGATCCGGCACGCCGTCGAGGTCCTGGGCAGCGACAACATCGTCCTCTGCCACGCCACCAGCACCTACCCGGCCAAGGCCGAAGAGCTCAACCTCCGCATGATCCACACCCTCCAGGCCGAGTACCCCAACGTCCCGATCGGCTACAGCGGCCACGAGACCGGCCTGCAGACCACCCTCGCCGCGGTCGCCCTCGGCGCCACCTTCGTCGAGCGGCACATCACCCTCGACCGCGCCATGTGGGGCTCCGACCAGGCCGCCTCCGTCGAGCCGCAGGGCCTGACCCGCCTGGTCCGCGACATCCGCACCATCGAGGAGTCCCTCGGCGACGGCGTCAAGAAGGTCTACGAGAGCGAGCTCGGCCCGATGAAGAAGCTGCGCCGGGTCACCGGCGTGGTCGCCGAGGCCGAGGCCGCGCAGGACGCGGACGCCGCGGCCGACCGCGCGCCGGCCGCCGTCTGACCGGCCGAGCGGAGTTCGCGACGTGGACTCACCCGACGGGACCCGCGCCACCAGCGCCGAGGTCCCGCCCCAGGAGGCGGCGGGGACTCCCGCCCGCCGCCTCCTCGGGGTGCCCCGGCAGCGCCACCGGACCGACCCCAGCGGTGACGACATGACCCCCGCCCCCACGGACACCGGGACCCTCGCCTTCGTCGAGAGCCCGGTGCAGCTGCTGAACGTCCTCGAATGGGCGCACGCCGCCCGCGCCGCGGCGCTCACCGTCGTCGTGCTCTCCCCGCACGACCCGATGACCCGCGGCCAACTGCGCCGGATGGCCGAACTCGCCCGCGACGAGGGCCACACCCTGCGCTGGGAGGAGGCCCGCGGCGGCGCCACCGCCCCGCTGCGCACCATCGGCGGCCTCACCCCCCTGCTCCGCCGGGCCCACCGGGTCGTCCTCGGCGACCCGTTCTCCCGCTACGTCCAACTGCTCCTGGGCCTTACCCGCGCCCGCGACCTGGTCGTGGTCGACGACGGCACCGCCACCATGGAGTTCATCGGCCAACTCGCCCGCGGCGAACGGCTGGTGCGCTGGCACCGGCACGGCTCCGGGCGCGGCCCCCGCGACCTGCTCTTCGCGCCGTTCGCGGCCACCGCGCGCCGCCGCCTCACCCCCGGCCCCGAGGGCGCCCGGCGCCGCCGCACCGTCGCCCTCTTCAGCTCCATGCCCGTCGAGGTGCCCCAGGGCATGGCGGTCACCGCCAACGACTTCGCCTGGACCCGCGGCCGCTTCGGCCCGCCCCGCCTGACCCGGACCGCCGACATCGTCGGCACCTCGCTCGTCGAGACCGGCGTCGTCGACACCGACCGCTACCTGGCCGCGGTCGCCCGCCTGGCCCGCGCGCACGGCGCCACCCGCTACTTCGCGCACCGCCGGGAAAGCGCCGGCAAGCTCCACCGGCTGGCCACCGAGACCGGACTGGAAGTGGTCCGCCCCGACCTCCCGCTGGAACTCATCGCCCGCCGCGGTCCGATCGGACGGCTGGTCCTCAGCTTCCCGTCCACCGTCGTCCACACCCTCCCGCTGGCCCTGAAGGGAACCGGCGTGCAGGTCGCGGTCTGCGACATCGACCCCGCCTGGCTCACCGCGCACGCCTCGCCCCGCGCCCGGGGCTTCCTCGACGACGTCACCGGCACCGCCCGGGACGTGCGGCGCCTGCCGGGCGCCGACCCCGACGACCGCACGCGAAGACGCCGCGCCGCGAGCGGACCCGGCGACCCCGCGCCCCCACCGAACGCCGTGGCCGAACACGGTGATCGAACCTGAGAGCAGAACCTGACAGGGAGCGATAAAACCCTGCTTCATACCCCTGCCAAATTCGGTCCATGCACCCAGCTGCCTAAAATTTCTTCCCCTGAGGGGCTGAACTTTTGTTGATCGAGGGCCAGTTGCCCCGTTCGGACCCGTAACCTTCAACGGGTGAACCAACTGATGTCCCACACCGCCGACGACCCGCTCGCCCCCGCCCTGCCCGGTACGCTCCCCGCGGAACTACGCGCCGAACTCGTCGCGTTCCGACGGGACTTGCACATGCACCCCGAGCTGGGCAACCAGGAGTTCCGGACCACCGCGGCGCTCAAGGACCGCCTGGAGCGGGCCGGACTGCGCCCCCGCGTCCTGGCCACCGGCACCGGCCTCGTCTGTGACATCGGTACGGTCGACGGCACCCCGGGCAGCGCGGCGGGCGAGCGGCTCGCCCTGCGTGCGGACATCGACGCCCTCCCCATCCCCGACACCAAGACGGTCGACTACGCCTCGACGGTCCCCGGCCGCGCCCACGCCTGCGGCCACGACGTGCACACCACCGTGGTGCTCGGCGCCGGCCTGGTCCTCGCCGAGCTGGCCCGCCAGGGCCGCCTGCCCCGCCCGGTGCGGCTGCTCTTCCAGCCCGCCGAGGAGGTCCTGCCCGGGGGCGCCGCCGAGGCCGTCGAGTGCGGGGTGCTGGACGGCGTCGGGCAGATCCTCGCGGTGCACTGCGACCCCCGCGTCGACGCCGGCCGGATCGGCCTGCGGACCGGCCCGATCACCTCGGCCTGCGACCGGCTGGAAGTCACCCTCGAAGGCCCCGGCGGCCACACCGCCCGGCCACACCTGACCACCGACATGGTCACCGCCGCGGCCCGGGTCGCGGTCGACGTGCCGGCGCTGATCGCCCGCCGGGTCGACGCCCGGGCCGGCCTCGCCGTCACCTGGGGCCGCCTGGAATCCGGCCACGCCTGCAACGTCATCCCGCAGCGCGCCGCGCTCTCCGGCACCGTCCGCTGCCTGGACCTGCACGCCTGGCGGCAGGCGCCGGACCTGGTCCACGCCGCGATCGACGAGGTCGCCACCCTGCACGGCGCCAAGTCCCAGATCGACTACGTCCGCGGCGTCCCCCCGGTCGTCAACGAGGTGGACAGCGTCCAGCTCCTGCACGACGCGATGGCCGCCCGCCGCGGCACCGCGTCCGTCGAGGACACCGAGCAGTCCCTCGGCGGCGAGGACTTCTCCTGGTACCTCGAACACGTCCCCGGCGCCATGGCCCGGCTCGGCGTCCGCCCGCCGGGCGAGCTGAGCAGCCTCGACCTGCACCGCGGCGACTTCGACGTCGACGAGCACGCGATCACCGTCGGCGTCGAACTCTTCACCGCGGCGGCCCTGCTCTGAGCCGAGCCCCTACCGGGGAGCGTTCGAACTGATTGCCTTCTGTTCGGCACGCGTTGCCCCACGGGATGGTGGCGGCATGAGGTACGCACCGAAGACCCTGACCCCGTACGTCTCCGCCCGCCACTACTTCGGCTCCGAACAGCGCCGCCACCGCGAGGTCGCAAAGCTGTCGCTGGTCCAGCTGGCCGACATCGTCAACTCCAGCAAGAGCAACCTGGCCCGCGTCGAAACAGCGGAACTGATGCCACCGCCGGAACTGCCGTCGGCGCTCGACGCGGCCTTCGGGACGGAGAGGTACTTCTTCGGGTTGTACCAACTGGCGAAGAAGGAGATTCATCCGGACAGGTTCCGCCGGTACATGGAGTTCGAGAGTCAAGCGACCGTCATCGAGGACTTCGCGACGAACGCCGTCCCCGGCCTGCTCCAGACCCGGGCCTACGCTCACGCCTTCTTCGGCTACTGGCCAGGCGCCACGGCCGAACAGGTCGAGGAACGTGTGCAAGCGCGCCTGCTCCGCCAGGAGAGGCTGCGGTCGGTGCATCCGCCGCGCTATTCCGCGATTCTGGACGAGGCGATCCTGCACCGCCCCGTCGGAGGCCCCGAGGTTATGCGCGAGCAACTGGCTGCCCTGCTAGCGCAGATCGACACGTCACACACCATGATCCAGGTGCTTCCGTTCCTACACGGCGGATACGCCCTGATGGAAGGCCCGTTGAAACTTCTGACGCTTCCCAGCGGCCAGGGGGTGGCGTACGAGGAAGGCCGTATGTCCGGGGATTTGCTGGAGGTCCAGGGAGACGTGGCCCAACGGAGGGCGCTCTACGATTCCCTTCGGGCGTACGCGCTGTCTCCCCGGGATTCCGCGGCGCTGATCCAGCACCTGATGGAGAGGTACGAGCCATGCGCACCAGCATCGACCTGAGCACCCTCGCCTGGCGCAAGAGCAGCTACAGCAACATGGACGGTGGCAACTGCGTCGAGGTCGCCGAGATCATCCCCGTCGCCTGGCGCAAGAGCAGCTACAGCAACATGCAGGGCGGCGACTGTGTCGAGGTCGCCGACGGCCTCCCCGGGCTGGTCCCCGTCCGTGACAGCAAGAACCCGGACGGTCGGGCCCTTGTCCTCCCGGTGGCGGCCTGGTCGGCGTTCGTCGCGGCGATCAAGGTCGAGGAGATAGCCGCTCGCTGAGCGTACACATCGCGCCACATCCCGCCGGTACGGGCGGTCGGCCTCACGCCGGCCGCCCGTGGTGTTTCCGGGGGACGCCCTGAGAGACGAATCGGTAACGGCAACGCAGTGGAGGGTTTTGCGCCAGGTCTACGCGCGTTAATCTCCCGACAAGTCAGCGCCACTGGGGGCGCTTACAGCGAAGGGAAGGCCCCGTGCGTCGGGTCATCAGGGTTGTCGCCGCGGCCACCGCCACCGCGTGTCTCGGGCTCACCGCCACCGCCTGCGGCCAGAGTTTCGCCGAGGCCAACCGCGCGACACACGCGGGTGTCGGGCTGGCCTTCGACATCGGCGGGCGGGACGACCACTCGTTCAACGAGGCGGCCGCCCGCGGTACGGAGAACGCCCGCAAGCAGCTGGGCGTCAAGGTCAAGATGCTCACCGCGAAGAACGGCGAGACCGAGGCGGACCGCGAGCAGCGGCTGACCTCGTTCGCCGAAGCCGGGTACAACCCCGTCATCGGGGTCGGCTTCGCCTACAGCCAGTCCGTGCAGAACGTCGCCAAGGACTTCCCCGACACCACCTTCGGCGTCGTCGACGCGGTGCCCACCGGCAAGAACGTCGATGCGATGGTGTTCGCCGAGCACGAGGGGTCGTACCTCGCCGGGGTCGCGGCCGCGCTGAAGAGCAAGACCCACAAGGTGGGCTTCATCGGCGGCGTGAACAACGCGCTGATCCAGAAGTTCCAGGCCGGCTTCGAGCAGGGCGTGCGCGACACCGACCCGAAGGCCAAGGTCGTCTCGCAGTACCTGTACCCCAACAACGACAAGGGGTTCAACGACCCGGCCGCCGCCAAGGCCAAGGCCCAGGGCATGCTCGACAGCGGCATCGACATCATCTACTCGGCCGCCGGGCAGTCCGGCGCCGGCTCCATCGAGGCGGTCAGCAAGGTCAAGGGCGCCTGGGCGATCGGGGTGGACTCCGACCAGTACCGGCAGCCGGGACTGGCCCGCTACAAGGACCACATCCTGACCTCGGTGGTGAAGAACGTGGACGTGGCGGTCTTCGACCTCATCAAGAGCTGTGAGCAGCACAAGCCGCTCACCGGCGTCCACACCTACGACCTGAAGCACGGCGGCGTCTCGCTGGCCACCTCGGGCGGCTTCATCACGGACGTCCAGCCGCAGATCGACGCGGCCCGGAAGAAGATCATCGAGGGTCAGGTGAAGGTCAAGGAGACGCCGAAGTCGTAGCCTCCCGGGGCCGCGCCCGGCAGGCCCGTGCGAGCGCCGCCGGCACCGCTTCCCCGCTCCGTCCCACCCCGTCCGCTCCTTCCGCTCCTTCGCCCCTGAGGGGAGTGCGCCATCAACGCAGCACCCACCAGCAGCCCGCCCGGTCAGGACGCCCCTGCTGTAGAACTCCGCGGGATCACCAAGAGGTTCCCCGGCGTCGTGGCCAACCACGACATCCACCTCACGGTCCGCCGCGGCACCGTCCACGCCCTGTGCGGCGAGAACGGTGCCGGCAAGTCCACCCTGATGAAGATCCTCTACGGCATGCAGAAGCCGGACGAGGGCACCATCGCGCTCGACGGCGAACAGGTCGCCCTGCACTCCCCGGGCGACGCCATCGCCCGCGGCATCGGCATGGTCCACCAGCACTTCATGCTCGCCGACAACCTCACCGTCCTGGAGAACACCGTCCTCGGCGCGGAGAAGCTGCACGGCATCGGCGCCGGCGCCCGCGCGAAGATACGGGAGATCTCCGACGCCTACGGGCTGAACGTCCGGCCCGACGTGCTCGTCGAGGACCTGGGCGTCGCCGACCGGCAGCGGGTGGAGATCCTCAAGGTGCTCTACCGGGGCGCCAGGACGCTGATCCTCGACGAGCCGACCGCGGTCCTCGTCCCGCAGGAGGTCGACGCGCTCTTCGACAACCTGCGCGAGCTCAAGTCCGAGGGTCTGACCGTCATCTTCATCTCGCACAAGCTGGGCGAGGTGCTCTCGGTCGCCGACGACATCACCGTCATCCGGCGCGGCACGACCGTGGCCTCCGTCGAACCGGCCGGGACCACCCCCAAGCAGCTCGCCGAACTCATGGTCGGCAGCGAACTGCCGTCGCCCGAGACCCGCGAATCCACCGTCAGGGACGAGGAGCTGCTGCGCGTCGACGACGTGCGGCTGTCCGCCACCGACTCCGACGGCGTGGTCCGCACGGTGCTGGACGGCATCTCGTTCACCATCCGCAAGGGCGAGGTGCTCGGCGTCGCCGGTGTCGAGGGCAACGGGCAGGCCGAACTGGTCGAGGCCGTCATGGGCATCCGCACACCGGACGGCGGGACGATCACCCTGGACGGCACCGACCTGTCGCGGTCCTCCACCCGCGCCCGACGCGAGGGCGGCATCGGCTACATCCCCGAGGACCGCCACCGGCACGGCCTGCTGCTGGACGCCCCGCTGTGGGAGAACCGCATCCTCGGCCACGTCACCGAGCGCCCCAACAGCAAGGGCCGGCTCCTCGACCTGGCCGGCGCGCGCAAGGACACCGAGCGGATCGTCGCCGAGTACGACGTCCGCACCCCCGGCATCGAGGTCACCGCGGCCTCGCTCTCCGGCGGCAACCAGCAGAAGCTGATCGTCGGCCGCGAGATGAGCCACCACCCCAAGCTGCTGATCGCCGCCCACCCCACCCGCGGGGTCGACGTCGGCGCGCAGGCCCAGATCTGGGAGCAGATCCGCGCCGCGCGCCGGGAGGGCCTGGCGGTCCTGCTGATCTCTGCCGACCTGGACGAGCTGATCGGCCTGTCCGACACCCTGCGGGTGATGTACCGGGGCCGACTGGTCGCCGACGCCGACCCCGCCGTGATCACCCCGGAGGAGTTGGGCTCCGCCATGACCGGTGCCGCCAGCGGCCACCTCAGCGCGTCGGACGACTCGGTCGACACCGCCGCCGCCCAAGGGGGTGACGCGCAGTGAGCACGTCCACCCCCACCCCAACGGCCAAGAAGCCCGCCGCCGTTGACGCCATCGCCCGCAGCGCCGCCCGGGACAAGGTCCTGCTGGGCATCGCCGCACCGGTGCTGGCGATCGTCGCCGCGATAGTGATCAGCTCGCTGGTCTTCCTGGCGTCCGGCGAGAACCCGTTCCGCGCCTACGGGATCATGGCCGACTACGGCCACTACAGCGACAGCCAGGTCTGGATCGTCAACAAGGCGGTGCCGTACTACCTTTCGGCGCTCGCGGTGGCCGTCGGCTTCCGGATGAACCTCTTCAACATCGGGGTCGACGGACAGTACCGACTGGCCGCCTTCGCCGCGGCCGCGGTCGGCGGCGCCGTCGCGCTGCCCGGCGCCCTCCAGATCATCCTGCTCATCGTCATCGCGATGCTGGTGGGCGCGATCTGGTCCGGCATCGCGGGCCTGCTGAAGACCACCCGCGGGGTCAGCGAAGTGATCACCACGATCATGCTGAACTCCATCGCGGCCTCGGTGATCGGCTACTTCCTCCAGGACGGCCGGCTCGCCATCAAGGACGGCAACCTCCTGCACACCAAGTTCCTGCCGGAGTCCAGCCACTTCTTCTCCTTCCCCACCCACCCCAAGCCAGTCGAGGGCTTCGTGGTGGTCGCGGTGCTGGCCGGGGCCGTGTACTGGTTCCTGATCAACCGCACCCGCTTCGGCTTCGACCTGCGGGCGGTGGGCGCCTCCGAGCCGGCCGCCGAGGCCAGCGGCGTCAGCGTCAAGCGGATGGTCGTCATCAGCATGCTGCTGTCGGGCGCCGCGGCCGGCCTGGTCGGGATGCCGACCCTGCTCGGCGAATCGTTCCAGTACGGCACCGACTTCCCCGCCGGCATCGGCTTCACCGGCATCGCCATCGCACTGCTCGGCCGCAACCACCCGGCCGGCATGGCGTTCGGCGCGCTGCTCTGGGCGTTCCTCGACCGCACCGGCTCCCGGCTGGAGTTCGAGGGCTACGCCCAGGAGATCGTGGGCGTCATCCAGGGCGTGATCGTGCTCTGCGTGGTCATCGCCTACGAGGTCGTCCGCCGCTACGGGCTGCGCCTCCAGCAGCGCAAGGTCGGCGAGGAGCTGGCCGCGCTCGCCCGGACCGGCGACGGCACCGGCAGCGCCGACAACAGTGACAAGCCGGAGGTGACGGCGTGAGTAGCGAACTCAAGTCCGCGGCACGGACCGCGGCCCCCGCGCCCGCGCCCGGCGGCCGGCGCAAGCTGACCTACCCCTGGATCCTGCTGATCATCGCCGGTGCGCTGGTCGCGGTCTCCGCCCTGCGGGCCGTCAGCGGCGCCACCGACCTCACCTCCGGCGGCCAGTTCGGGGCCGCGCTCAGCGCCGCGGTGCCGATCGGCCTGGCCGGTCTGGGCGGTCTGTGGGCCGAGCGCGCCGGTGTGATCAACATCGGCCTCGAAGGCATGATGATGCTCGGCTCGTTCGCCGCCGGCTGGGTCGGCTGGCAGCACGGTCCCTGGGCCGCGGCCGCGGCCGGCATCCTCGGCGGCGCGCTCGGCGGCCTGGTGCACGCCGTCGCCACCATCACCTTCGGCGTCGACCACATCGTCTCCGGCGTCGCCCTCAACATCCTGGCGCTGGGCGCCACCCAGTACCTCGCCACCCTGTGGTTCGGGCAGGAGGGCAGCGCCGCGATGGTGGCCGGCGGCAACGACAAGCAGTCGCCGCCGATGCCCGACATGCCGACCTTCACCGTCCCCGGCCTCGCGGACTGGCTGAACGGGATCGAGGGCCACCACTGGTTCCTGGTCTCCGACCTCGCCGGGGTGCTCGGCGGTGCGGTCACCGGCGTCTCCTGGCTGACCGTGCTGACCGTCGGGCTCTTCGTCGGCACCTTCTTCCTGCTGTGGCGCTCGTCGTTCGGCCTGCGGCTGCGGTCCTGCGGCGAGGCCCCGCTCTCCGCCGAGTCCCTGGGCGTCAACGTCTACGCGTACAAGTACGCGGCGGTCCTGGTGTCCGGCGCGCTGGCCGGCCTCGGCGGCGCCTTCCTGGCGATCAGCGTGCACTTCTACCAGGACGGCCAGACCGGCGGCCGCGGCTACATCGGCCTGGCCACGATGATCTTCGGCAACTGGCGGCCGGGCGGCGTCGCCCTCGGCGCGGGCCTGTTCGGCTTCATGGACGCCATGCAGCTGCGCAGCGGCGGCCCGACCGTGCACGCCCTGCTGCTCGGCCTGGCCGCGCTGCTCGCCGGCCTGGCGCTGGTCCGGCTGCGCGCCGCCAAGCGCGCCCAGGCCGCGGTCGCCGCGGTGGCCGCCGCCGTTCTGGTGGTCTGGTACGCGCTCTCCGACAGCGTTCCGCTGGAACTGGTCGAGGCCAGCCCCTACCTCGCTACGCTGCTGGTCCTGGCGCTCTTCTCCCAGCGGCTGCGGGCCCCGAAGGCGATCGGCAAGCCGTACCGCCGGGGCCGGGGCCACTGACCCGCCGAGGCCCGACGCACCCCGCGCGACGCGAGAGACGAAGGAAGACACCCCGCATGACGCACGACGTGCCGGTCACGATCGACTGGCCCGCACTGCGGACGCAGGCCCGGGACGCGATGTCCCGGGCCTACGCCCCTTATTCCGGCTATCCGGTCGGCGCCGCCGCCCTGGTGGACGACGGCCGCACGGTCACCGGCTGCAACGTCGAGAACGCCTCCTACGGCCTGGGACTGTGCGCCGAATGCGGCCTGGTCTCGGCCCTGTTCGCCAGCGGCGGGGGCCGGCTCACCGCGTTCACCTGCGTCGACGGCAAGGGCGAACTGCTCGTGCCGTGCGGCCGCTGCCGCCAACTGCTGCACGAGCACGGCGGCCCGGACCTGCTGGTGGACACCGCGGCCGGGATCCGGCCGCTGGCCGCGCTGCTGCCGGACGCGTTCGGCCCGGGACACCTGACGCGCTGACGGCCGCGGGAGCCCGCGGACGGCGGGTGTCGCCATCCGCCGTCCGCCCTGGCGACCGCGCCGTCTATGCGTGTAGAACGGGACCTACCCGTTCGAAAGGAATCCGTCCATGGACGCCATCTCCGTCATCCGCACCAAGCGCGACCGCGGTGAACTGACCCCGGAACAGATCGACTGGGTCATCGACGCGTACACCCGCGGCGAGGTCGCCCACGAACAGATGTCGTCCCTCGCCATGGCCATCTTCCTCAACGGCATGAACCGCCGGGAGATCGCCCGCTGGACCGCCGCCATGATCGCCTCCGGCGAGCGGATGGACTTCTCCTCGCTCACCCGCCCCACCGCCGACAAGCACTCCACCGGCGGCGTCGGCGACAAGATCACCCTGCCGCTCGCCCCGCTGGTCGCCGCCTGCGGCGCCGCCGTCCCGCAGCTCTCCGGCCGCGGCCTGGGCCACACCGGCGGCACCCTCGACAAGCTCGAGGCCATCCCCGGCTGGCGCGCCGCCCTGAGCAACGACGAGATGCTGGACGTCCTGCGCACCGTCGGCTCGGTCATCTGCGCCGCCGGCGACGGCCTCGCCCCCGCCGACAAGAAGCTCTACGCCCTCCGCGACGTCACCGGCACCGTCGAGTCGATCCCGCTGATCGCCTCCTCCATCATGTCCAAGAAGATCGCCGAGGGCACCGGCTCCCTCGTCCTGGACGTCAAGGTCGGCTCCGGCGCCTTCATGAAGAACCTCGACGACGCCCGCGAACTCGCCTCCACCATGGTCGGGTTGGGCACCGACCACGGCGTGCAGACGGTCGCCCTGCTCACCGACATGGCCACCCCGCTCGGCCGCACCGCCGGCAACGCCCTCGAAGTCCGCGAGTCCGTCGAGGTACTGGCCGGCGGCGGCCCGTCCGACGTCGTCGACCTCACCCTCGCGCTGGCCCGCGAGATGCTCGACGCGGCCGGCCTCAAGGACGCCGACCCGGCCAAGGCACTGGCCGACGGCTCCGCCATGGACCACTGGCGCCGCATGATCGCCGCCCAGGGCGGCGACCCCGACGCCGCGCTCCCGGTGGCCCGCGAGCAGCACACCGTCACCGCCGCCGCCACCGGCACCCTCGCCACCCTCGACGCCTACGCCGTCGGCCTCGCCGCCTGGCGCCTGGGCGCCGGCCGGGCCCGCAAGGAGGACCCGGTGCAGGCCGGCGCCGGCATCGAACTGCACGCCAAGCCCGGCGACCGGGTCACCGCGGGCCAGCCGCTGCTGACCCTGCACACCGACACCCCCGAGAAGTTCGCCTACGCGCTCGAAGCCCTGGACGGCGGGGTGGAGATCGGCCCGGCCGACGCGGCCTTCACCGCGCGCCCGGTGGTGCTCGAACGTATCGCCTGACCTGCGGTTTTCCCATTCGGGCGAACGGGATCGGTGGACCGACGCCGGTCCCGTCAAGGCCGCGGGATACGCGAAGGCCGGGGTGTCTTCCCCGTCGACTGACGGGGAGTCGACGGACGAAGGGCCCGCCCCACCAGGACAGGTGGTGGGGCGGGCCCTTCGCGTCGTGGGGTGTTACGCGGCCTTGCCCAGGGTCGGCAGCCGACGTTCGGCCACCGCCTTCCGGGTGGCGTAGAGGGTGATGCCGGCGGCGCCGACCATCGCGGCCAGGCCGAGCAGGACGGTGCCCGACCAGCCGGCGGCGTGGAAGGCGGCGGCGCCGAGCGCACCGCCCAGGCTGCTGCCGATGTAGTACGCGCACTGGTACAGGGCGGACGCCTGGGCCCGGGCGGTCTTGGCGGTGCGGCTGACCGACGACGAGGCCACCGCGTGGCCCGCGAAGAAGCCCGCGGTGATCAGGACGAGTCCCGCCACCACCGCGCCCACCGAGGCGACGAGCGTCAGCAGCAGTCCCGCCGTGGTGGTGCCCACGGCCAGGTAGAGCGCACCGCGCCGGCCGACCCGGCCGACCAGCTTCCCGGCCGCGGCCGACGAGACCGTACCGACCAGGTAGATCACGAAGATCGAACCGACGATGCCCTGGGGGAGGTTGAACGGCTCGGCGACCAGGCGGTAGCCGATCACCGTGTAGACCGCGCCGAAGACCGTCATGAACAGCCCGCCGATGGCGTAGAGGCGACGCAGCAGCGGGTCGGCGAGGTGACCACCGAGGGTTCGGGCCAGCGCCCGCGGGCCCACCGAACGCGCCACGAAGTGCCGGGCCCGCGGCACCAGCAGCCGGAACGCCACCGCACACACCACGGCCAGCACGCCCACCGCGCCGAGCGCCGCCCGCCAGCCCCACGCCTGGGCGACCCAGCCGGTGACGATCCGCCCGGACATCCCGCCGATGCTGTTGCCGGCCACGAACAGGCCGATCGCCGCCACCAGCGCCTTCGCGCGCACCTCCTCCGCCAGGAACGCCATCGCCGACGCGGGCAGCCCGGCCAGCGCGACGCCCTGCACGGCGCGCAGCGCGATCAGGGTGCCGAGGGAGGGTGCGAACGGCACCAGCAGCGCGATCACCGCGGCGACGGTGAGGGAGGCCGTCATCAGGGTGCGGCGCCCGAACCGCTCGGAGAGCGCGCTGAGCGGGATCACCCCGAGGGCCAGCCCGAAGGTGGCCGCGGAGACGGTCCAACTCGCCTGGTCCGGCGCGACGTCGAGGTCCGCGGAGATGGCCGGCAGCAGGGCCTGGGTGGAGTACAGGAGGGCGAAGGTGGCCACTCCGGCGGCGAAGAGGGCGAAGCTCATCCGGCGGTAGCCGGGGCCGCCCGGCCGCAGCTTCTCCGACTCGGGGTCGGTCACCGCGGCGGAAGGGGAAGAGGAGTCCGTGGACGACTGGGGAGAGGCGGCCGCACGGTCGGTGACGGACGCCCCGGTATCAGCGGGAGGCATGCTCCGAAGGTAGAAGGACGCCACCTCATGCGTCCAATGCATCAAAACGCGATAATCGATGCCGTGGAACATGATCGCAGCTCACCGCCGCCCCTGTTGCAAGGCCGCAACAGAAAAGACATCCCGGAACGCCTCCGCTCGGTCCCGCCGACCGCCCCCGAGGCCGCCGAGCTGGGCCCCGACTCCTGGGCGCTGGCCCTCGCCCCGCGGCTCGCCCAGTTCGCCGCCGTCGCCCGGCACGAGCACGTCACCCGCGCCGCCCACGAGCTCGGCATGCCCCAGCCGACCCTCAGCCGCGCCCTATTGCGGCTGGAGCAGGACCTCGGCGTCGCCCTCTTCGCCCGGCACGGCCGCACCCTCTCCCTCACGCCGGCCGGCCGCGCCTTCCGCACCGCCGCCGAACGCGCCCTGACCGACCTGGAACGGGCCACCGACGCCGTCCGCGCCGACGCCGACCCGGCCGCCGGCAAGGTCGCCTTCGGCTTCCTGCACACCCTCGGCTCCGAGACCGTCCCCGGCCTCCTCCGCACCTTCCGCGCCGACCACCCCGGCATCCGCTTCCAACTCGTCCAGAACTACGGCGAAGCGATGATCGAACGCCTCCGCGCCGGCGACCTCGACCTCTGCCTGACCTCCCCGGTCCCCGACTACCCGGACCTGGTGGCGCGCCGCCTCGACGAGCAGAAGCTCCGCCTGGTCGTCCCGGACGACCACCGGCTGGCCGGCCGCAAGCGCATCCGCCTCGCCGAGGCGGCCGGCGAGCTCTTCGTCACCCTCGAACCGGGCTACGGCCTGCGCCGGATCACCGACGCCCTGTGCGCCGAGGCCGGCTTCACCCCGCGCATCGCCTTCGAGGGCGAGGAGGCCGAGACGCTCCGCGGCCTGGTCGCCGCCGGCCTGGGCGTCGCCCTCCTCCCGCCCCCCGCCGTCCCCCGCCCCGGCGTCACCGAACTCACCGTCACCGCCCCCCGCGCGGTCCGCGAGATCGGCGTCGCCTGGCTCGACGGCCGCGTCGACACGCCCCCGGTGACCGCCTTCAAGAAGTTCCTCCTGAGCCGCCGCGGCGCCCTCTTGTCGTGAGGCGGCGCCCCGACACCCCCACCCCGCACCGGAGTCGACCGTCCGGTCGGTGCCGGTCACTGGTGCCCAGTGGCGTTCAGTGCCGCAGGGACGTCCCGAAACCCGATGCCAGGGGCATGCGGAGGCCCAGGGGTGGGGGAGCGGCCAGGGCGTCCTTGACGGGGCGGGCGTAGGAGCGGGTGAAGAGGGCGCCGAGGAGGAAGTCGGTGGCGAGGGCGTGCACCTCGAAGCGGTGTTGGTGCAGGGAGTGGCCGTCGGAGTGCACCTCGAAGCGGCAGGTGTCGCGGTTGATCTTCTTGGCGCGCTGGGCGTAGCGGTAGGAGAGGTCGGGGTCGACGCGTTCGTCGTTGGTGCCGTGCACCAGCAGGACCTGACGTCCGATCAACTGCTTGACCGGGTCGGGGTCGGTGCCGTACTGGCGCGGGTCGGCCAGCCACGGGGCGAGGCCGAGGACGGCGTGCACGGCCGGGTGGCCGGCGGCGTGCAGGGCCGCGCGGGCGCCCATGCCGGTGCCGACGAGGGCCACCGGGACGTCGCCGTAGCGCCGGACCACCTCGTGCAGCGCCCAGGTGGCGTCCCGCGCCGGGTGGGCGGCGGAGCCGTTCCAGCCGCGGCAGCGGTAGTGCACCACGTGGGTGGTGAGTCCCTCGGCCCGGCCGGCCCGGGCCAGTCGGGCGGCCAACGGGCGTACGGACAGGGCCGGGACCGGCGACGGCCGGCGCAGTCCGGTCGGTCCGCACCCGGGCAACAGGAGGGCGACGGCGTTGACCGTCCGGTCCGTGCCACCCGCTCCCAGTGGTTTTCCCAGCCGGGCCTCGCGCACCGGCAGTGCTTGCTGAGCCATGACGAGAACGATGGCAGAACGAGGAGCCCTGTCCACCCCGCGGACCGGTCACTGTTACGTATCGTTCGGCGATATCTACGCGCGTAGGGTCTACAGTGCCGAAATGACGAGCGAGCTCAGCAACCTCCCGACCGCCGAACAGATCCGTCGCGCACCCAAGGTGCTGCTCCACGACCACCTCGACGGCGGCCTGCGCCCCGCCACCGTCGTCGAGCTGGCCGGCGAGATCGGCTACACCGGACTCCCCGAGACCGATCCCGACCGGCTCGGGACCTGGTTCCGGGAGGCCGCCGACTCCGGCTCGTTGGAGCGCTACCTGGAGACCTTCACCCACACCTGCGCCGTCCTGCAGACCCGCGAGGGGCTGTTCCGGGTCGCCGCGGAGTGCGCCGAGGACCTGGCGGCGGACGGCGTCGTCTACGCCGAGGTCCGCTACGCGCCCGAACAGCACCTGGAGGGCGGGCTCGACCTCGAAGAGGTCGTCCAGATCGTCAACGAGGGCTTCCGGGAGGGCGAGCGGCGGGCCCGCGAGCGCGGCCACCGGATCCGGGTCGGCGCCCTGCTGACCGCGATGCGGCACGCGGCCCGGGCGCTGGAGATCGCCGAACTCGCCAACCGCCACCGCGACCTGGGCGTGGTCGGCTTCGACATCGCGGGCGCCGAGGCCGGCTTCCCGCCCACCCGCCACCTCGACGCCTTCGAGTACCTCAAGCGGGAGAACAACCACTTCACCATCCACGCCGGCGAGGCGTTCGGCCTGCCGTCGATCTGGCAGGCGCTCCAGTGGTGCGGCGCCGACCGGCTCGGCCACGGCGTCCGCATCATCGACGACATCGAGGTCGCCGACGACGGCACGGTCACCCTCGGCCGGCTCGCCTCCTACGTCCGGGACAAGCGCATCCCACTGGAGCTGTGCCCGACCTCCAACCTCCAGACCGGCGCCGCCAGTTCCTACGCGGAGCACCCCATCGGGCTGCTGCGCCGGCTGCAGTTCCGCTGCACGGTCAACACCGACAACCGGCTCATGAGCGACACGAGCATGACCCGGGAATTCGAGCACCTGGTGAAGACGTTCCGCTACACACTCGACGACCTCCAGTGGTTCACGGTCAATGGTATGAAGTCTGCTTTCCTTCCTTTCGATGAACGTCTGGCCATGATCAACGACGTCATCAAGCCCGGATACGCGGAATTGCGCTCGGAATGGCTCTTCCGTCAGTCGGCCGCGACCACCGCGCCCAGCAGCGGTTCTGACGCAGAGTGAGCGCCCGAAAAGGCGCCTAGCGCAACGGCCGGTGGATTGTCCACCGGCCGTTTTTCCGTTCGCCCCAGGTGTTTGCGGGGGCGCCGGCCGCCTTACTAGGTTTCCTAGCCGGTCAAGCCCCCATCACGAGGACGTAAAGCAATGAAGCAGGGAACGGTCAAGACTCTCGGTGCCGTCGCGCTCGGCGCCGCCATCGCCGCCACCGCCGCAGGCGCGGCCAACGCCGCCCCGGCCGGCAACTCGATCGACACCAACCGCGTGCTGCACAGCCTGCCGGTGAAGGACGCCACCAGCACGCTCTCCGGAGCGACCAAGGGCGGCGGCAGCGACGTCAAGGCTCCCGTCACCTCCAAGGGCAACCAGCTGCTCGGCGGCATCCCCGCCGGCACGGTCACCAAGAACCTCCCCCTCGGCGGCTGAACCGGCTCCGCCGTCCCCTAGGGGACGGCCCCGGGACGCCCCGGTCCGCACGCGGTATCCCGTGCGGACCGGGGCACCGTCGTGTCCGGGGCGCGGGCGGTCACCAGGCCGCGGCGTCGCGCGCCGAGTCCTCCGAGGGGAGGAGGACCCACAGGGCCAGGTACGCGACGAACTGCGGACCGGGCAGCAGGCAGGAGAGCAGGAAGAGCACCCGCATCGTCGCCCGGGACGTCCCGAAGCGGCGGGCGAGGCCGGCGCAGACACCGGCGATCATGCGGTTGTTGGCGGGTCGGACCAGTGCGGCGGCCATGACGGGCTACTCCTTGTCGACGATCCGGGGCGGTTGCCCCGATGTCTCAAAAGTAGGTCCGGCCGCCGGAGAAGACGTCAGCCTGCGGGGCCAGATTGACCCTGGGGATTCTCGGGGTCGCACCCTGGCTCCGCTCGTCCCGCCGGCGGAGTCGGGACCGGGCCCCGGGGACGACCACCAGGTGCGCCAGTGCGACCCCGAGTGCGTTCAGGAGCACCGTGTCGACGTCCGGCACCTGACCCGGCACCGACGTCTGAAGCAGCTCGATCGTCAACGAGATCATGACGCCGGCGAAGACCGTGCGCGTCATCGAGCCCCAAGGCGAAACGTTCAGTCGGCCGCCGACCAACGGCAGCAGCACCCCGAGGGGCGCCAGCAGCAGCACCGGCGCGCCGAGGTGCCACACCGCGGCCCAGCCGCCCCGCGCCAGCTCGGCGTGGATCGACGCCAGCGGCTGGAGGTTCGCCGCCGGCACCCACGGCACCGTACGGGGGCGCAACATCAGCCAGCCGACGATCAGCAGATGCGCCACGAGGAGGAGAAACCCGGTGGCGCGCAAACGGGGGGCGACGGTGTTGCCGGGGCCATGACGCTGCACACAGGCCAGGACGCCGGTACCGGGGGGCGCGGTTCCGCCCCGTTGTGCCCGTCTTGGACGGTACCGCTCAGCTCTCCTCGGACTGCGGGTCGCCCCAGCCCGCGTGCTGCGCGGCGTCCGGGTTGGCCTGCACGTCCGGCGAGCAGTCGTAGCGGTGCGCCGCCGCCGGCCCCGGGCCGCCCAGCAGCGCGCCGCCGGTACGCCCCAGCGCGGCGCTGCGGCCGTAGGTGCACACCAACTGGGCCAACGCGAACGACGGCAGGTCGTCCGGCTCGGCCGACAGCCGCAGCGCCTCGGGGGCGTCACCGGCGTGCGGCCCGTCCACCCGCAGCGTGCCGGGCATCGCGGTGCTGAACCCGGCCCGGGTCTCGTCCGGCGTCGGCGGCTTCTGGAGCTCCGCCAGGAGCACCCGGGCCACCGGCAGCCGCACCGCCGCCCCCGGAGCGGCCTGCGGCCGGGCCACCTGCCGCTCCACGGACACCAGCGCCGACCCGCACACCAAATACACCGCGACCCGTTCCGCCCCCGCCGCCGTGACCGCACCCGGTCCCGGCGCGTGGCAGCTCACCCGGGACGGGGCGCCGCCCGCGTCGACCGGGACCGACGTGCCGCGGATCCCGCAGCCCGCGGCGGCCAGCGCCAGCACCGCCGCCGGCACGGCGCACCGCACCGCCGCCCGCCGCCCGCGCCGGATCACCGGCCGCCCTCCGCGCCCCCGCCGGCCGGCCGCTCGCCGCCGTCCGCCGACGCGTCGTCGGTCAGCCGGGAGGCGTCCATCGGCAGCCGCAGGGTGAACACCGCGCCGCCCTCGGGATGGTTGGCGGCGCTGATCCGGCCGCCGTGGATGTGCGCGTTCTCCTGGGCGATCGACAGGCCCAGACCGCTGCCCTCGGACCGCGGCCGGGATGCGCTCGCCTTGTAGAAGCGGTCGAAGACGTGCGGCAGCACCTCCTCCGGGATGCCCGGCCCGTGGTCCCGCACCCGGATCACCAACTGGCCGCCGGGGATCTCCCCGCCCTGCTCGAACGGGGCGGCGTCGGTGGCGGGCCGGGGCTCCGCCGCCGCGCCGTCCGCCGGCTCCGCACCGCCCGCCGCCGACTCGGCCGCCGCGGGCTCCGCCGGCTCGGTGCGGACCGACACCCGCACCGGCGAACCGCCGTGCTTGAGGGCGTTGCCGATCAGGTTCGCCAGGATCACGTCCAGCCGCCGCGGGTCCAGACGGGCCACCGTGCCGCGGTCCGCGTCCAGCTCCACCGCGTCCAGCCAGGCCCGGGCGTCGATGCAGGCGGTGACCTGGTCGGCGACGTCGACGGCGTCCAGCACCAGCCGCGCGGTCCCCGCGTCGAAGCGGGTGACCTCCATCAAGTTCTCCACGAGGTCGTTCAGCCGCCGGGTCTCGCTGACCACCAGCTGCACGGCCGGCGCGATCATCGGGTCGAAGGAGTCGGCCTCCTCCTCCAGCACCTCGGTGACCGCGGTGATCGCGGTCAGCGGCGTCCGCAGCTCGTGCGACATGTCGGCGACGAACCGCCGCGAGGCCGCCTCCCGGCCGCTCAGCTCCTCGACCCGCTGCTGGAGCCGCTCCGCGGTGCGGTTGAAGGTCCGCGACAGGTCGGCCAGTTCGTCGGTGCCGGTCACCCGCAGCCGGGTGTCCAACCGCCCCTCGCCCAGCTGCCGGGCCGCGTGGCCGAGCCGCTGCACCGGCCGCAGCACGGTCGTCGCCGCGGCCTGCGCCAACAGCGCCGAGCCGACCAGCGCCAGCGCGGTGGCGATCCCCAGCGACCAGCCCAGCGACGTCAGGTCCTGCCGCTCGGTGGCCAGCGACTTCATCATGTAGCCGGTCGGTCCGCCGCCGATCACCTTCGCCCCGGCGACCAGGTACGGGACGTCCCCGACCTGCTTGCGCTGCCAGTACAGGTGGTGCGCGGCCTGGTTGTTCTCGTCGACCGGGCGCACCTGGTCGACGGCGCTGCGCAGCGCCTGCGGGACGTTCGCCGGCGTCAGCAGGTCCTTGTCGGTGGTGGCCGCGCACTCCTTGCCCTCGCGGTCCACCCCGATCAGCAGCACCGCGTAGTTCTGCGGGCCGGCCGCCATCTGGCGCGCGGTGTCCTGGAGTTCGGAGCAGCGCGGGCGCAGCGGCAGCGAGCGGGTGTTGTCCTCCAGCGACTTGCGGAAGTCCTGTAGGGCGGCGTTCTGCGTCCGGTCCAGGACCGTGTTGCGGTTGAGCCAGTACGCGATGCCGGACGCCGAGACCGCCGCGGTCAGCGCGACCAGGGCGAACACCACGACCAGCCGCAGCCGCAGGCTCGTCAGCCGCAGCAGGCCCGCGGCCCGGCGCAGCAGCCGCACCAGCCGGCCGCCCGGCGCGTCGCCGTCCCCGGCCTCCCGCGTCCCCTCCCCGGCCCCGCCGTCGTGCGGGGTGGCCGTCGTCACTGCGGCGCGTCCAGCCGGTAGCCGACGCCGCGGACGGTGCGGATCAGCGTCGGCGAGGACGGGACGTCCTCCACCTTCGCGCGCAGCCGCTGCACACAGGCGTCCACCAGCCGCGAGTCGCCCAGGTAGTCGTGCTCCCACACCAGCCGCAGCAGCTGCTGCCGGGACAGCGCCTGCCCGGGGCGACGGCTCAGCTCCAGCAGCAGGCGCAGCTCGGTCGGGGTCAGTTGCAGGTCCTGGCCGTTCTTGGTGACGGTCATCGCGGACCGGTCGATCACCAGCGAGCCGAACGTCGCCGAATCGCTGGACTCCCGCTCCCCGCGCCGCAGCACCGCGCGGATCCGGGCGTCCAGCACCCGGCCCTGCACGGGCTTGACGACGTAGTCGTCGGCGCCGGACTCCAGGCCCACGACCACGTCGATGTCGTCGCTGCGCGCGGTGAGCAGGATGATCGGCAGTTGGTCCGTGCGCCGGATCCGCCGGCACACCTCGAAGCCGTCGATGCCCGGCAGCATCACGTCCAGCACGATCAGGTCCGGCCGCTGCTCGCGCAGCAACTTCAGGCCGTCCTCGCCCGTCGCCGCGGTCATCACGCGGTGACCCTGGCGGGACAGCGAGAGTTCGAGGGCCGTGCGGATGGCGTCGTCGTCCTCGATCAGCAACAGGAAAGGCACGCTCGCCATTCTGGCGCATGGGGCGCCGGTAGATCGACCGCCGGCGGTCCGGCGCCGTCCACCGGGCCCGACCGCCGGTCGTGACGGAGCCACGCCGCACCGCCCCCGGCCCTGTGACACGCCTGTGACAGACGGCGGACAACGCGATGAAACTGGGTTGGCAGTCTTTTGGCAGCCGGGAGAGATCAACTCCGCAGCGGAGGATCTCGACCGGGACACACCGAACGAACTGGCTCGATCGACGGGGGGCAGCGCGATGAAGAACACCCTGCACGGCACGACTTCCAGTGCGGTCGTCACGCGCCTCCACGACATCGGGCGTGAGAAGTCCGGTGCGGAGGGGGGCACCTCCCTGCCCGAGCGAAGCCGAGGGCTTGGCGGAGGACGGGGGTGCGCTCGCGGCACCGGGCGTCACCGGCCGCCGTACATGGTGGCCATCGACGCGACGATGGTGTCCCAGGGGCCCAACGGGGGGACCGCGGGCCGCGGGGACACCGACGGGGGAGCGCAGTACGGGGAGACGGGGGACCGGCGCACCGCGGCGGACGCGGCGGAGGCCGAAGCGGCCTTCACCGCCTACGTCCAGGAGCGCCGCGCCTCCCTGTACGCCACCGCCTACCACCTGACCGGCGACCGCTACGAGGCCGAGGATCTGCTGCAGAGCGCACTGTTCTCGACCTACCGGGCCTGGGACCGGATCAGCGACAAGGCGGCGCTCGGCGGCTACCTGCGCCGCACCATGACGAACCTGCACATCAGCGCCTGGCGCCGCCGCAGGCTCAACGAGTACCCGACCGAGGAACTGCCCGAGACCGCCGCCGACGCGGACGCCATGCGCGGCACCGAGCTGCGCGCCGTCCTGTGGCAGGCGCTGGCCCGGCTGCCCGAGGCGCAGCGCACCATGCTGGTGCTGCGCTACTACGAGGGCCGCACGGACCCGGAGATCGCGGACATCCTCAACATCAGTGTCGGCACGGTGAAGTCCAGCATCTGGCGCTCGCTGCGCCGGCTGCGCGAGGACGAGGTCCTCAGCTTCGGCCGTGACGAGCAGGAGTCCTTCGGCGCACTGGTCGCCTGAGGACGGGGGGTAGGGCCCGAGGGGGATCCGGGGGGAGAGCCCGAGGGGGGACACGGGGGAACAACGGGGAACACGGGGGAGACGAGCGGGTTCGGGCGGCCGGGGGGTGCGTCCGAACCCGCTCCTTCGTGCGTGCCGGGAGCGTCCCGCCGCGCGGCGGGAGGCGCGTCAGCGCCGGGTCGCGGCCCGCGCCGGATCGTCCCCCGCGCCCGCGACCCCGTGCACACCGGACGGCGCGCCCTCGCGCGCCGCCGCTATCCGGGTCAGCGCCTCCGGCTTGGCGCACGGGTGGGCGCCGAGCGCGGTGTGCCGGGCCACGATCGTCCGCTCGTTGCGCAGCAGCCGCAGCCCCCGCCGCACCAGGTACACCGCGGGCTTGCGGCCCTCGCGCAGGTCCCGGGCCAGCCGCCGCCGGAAGGTGGTGGCGGGCCGCCCGCGCAGGCACAGCGCGTCGGCCAGCAGCCCCGCCGCCCGGCACCGGTCGATGACGTCGGCGGCGAAGATGCCCTCCGCGATGAACAGCGGCGCCCCGTCCAGGGCCAGGCCCGTGGCGCCGGTCCGGGAGCTGGTCGCGATGTCGTACACCGGGACCGCGGTGCGGCCGGTGCGGCACAGCTCCTCGATGGCCGCGACCGCGGTGTCCGCGTCCCAGGAGAGCGGCGAGTCCCAGTCCGCGCCGCCGCCGTCCGGCAACTGCGGGAGCGAGGGGTCCGTGCACTCCTTGTAGAAGTCGTCGAGGTTGAGGACGGGCAGACCGGACAGGGCGGCCAGGGACGTCTTCCCGGAGCCGGAGGGGCCGGTCAGCAACAGGACGCGGGCGCGCGGCCGGGCGGGCGAATGGGAGTTCACGGGCACTCATTGTCGGGCATTGCGCCGTGGGGGGTACCCCTGGCGCGCGAGGTGGAACGCCCGGCCGCCCCTCAACTACGCTTCGCAGTCAATCGGTTACGCGGAGGGTTCGTGAGGCGTCCGCGAGACCGGTGGCACCACCGCGATTCCGCTCCGCTCCGATCCACAGGCAGGTGGCTCACATGCCCTCCCACGCACGTCCCAAGACCAGCCGCGTCCCCCGCGGCCTGTTGCGCGCCGGTCTGGTGGTCTCCGCGGCCGGCGTCGCGCTCACGGGCGGCGCGGCGGTGGCGGGCGCCGCCGCCCCCGCGGCCGGCGACACGGCCCCGCAACGGACCTCGGACGAAGGGCTGGTGGGGCAGGCGCTGACGCGCTCGGTGACGGGCTCCACCGGCCGTGGCCTCGGCCCCGTCAAGGACCTCAAGCTGGACCCGATGGCCAACACCGGCGTCGATCCGCTGGCGAACGGCCTCGGTACCCAGGTCGCGGACTTCAAGCCGGTGAGCACCACGCAGGTGACGGACCCGGTGACGAAGGGCGGTTCGCTGCGGGACCTGCCGGTGACCGGCACGGCGATGCGGCTGCTGCCCGGCTGACCGGCCGGCCCCGCCCCGCAACGCGACGGCGCGGGACCCCGCCCACCAGGGGCCGGGTCCCGCGCCGTTCGTCCGTGCCGGCCCCGGGACGGATCCGGCACGGCTGCGGATCAGACGCCCATCGGGTGCCACACCGTCTTGGTCTCCAGGAAGGACAGCAGCCGGTCGGTGCCCGGGTCGGCGGTCCAGTCCGTGGCCCGCGGGCGCAGCACCCGCTTGAGGTTGTCCGCCGCCGCGGTCTCCAGCTCCGTCGCCAGTTCGGCGTCGGCACCGGCCAGGTCCAGGGCGTTGACGTCCTGGTGGGCGGCGAGCGGAGCGGACAGTTCCGCGGTCCGGCCCGAGAGGAGGTTGACCACCCCGCCCGGCAGGTCGGAGGTGGCCAGCACCTCGGCCAGGGACAGCGCCGGCAGCGGGGCCCGCTCCGCGGCCACGACCACGGCGGTGTTGCCCGTGACGATCACCGGGGCGAGCACCGAGACCAGACCCAGGAACGACGACTCCTGCGGCGCCACCACGGCCACCACGCCGGTCGGCTCCGGGGCGGAGAGGTTGAAGTACGGGCCCGCCACCGGGTTCGACGACCCGGCGATCTGGGCGACCTTGTCGGACCAGCCCGCGTACCAGACCCAGCGGTCGACCGCCGCGTCCACCTGCGCCGCGGCCTTGGCCTTCGACAGCCCCTCGGCGTCCGCCACCTCGGCGACGAACTGGTCCCGGCGGCCCTCCAGCATCTCCGCGACGCGGTACAGGATCTGGCCCCGGTTGTACGCCGTCGCGCCCGACCAGCCGCCGAACGCCTTGCGGGCGGCGACCACCGCGTCCCGCGCGTCCTTGCGGGAGGCCAGCGGGGCGTTGGCCAGCCAGCTGCCCTTTGCGTCGGTCACCTCGTACACCCGCCCGCTCTCGGACCGGGGGAACTTGCCCCCGACGTACAGCTTGTAGGTCTTGAAGACAGCCAGCCGCTCAGACATTGAGGTACGCCTCCAGACCGTGCCGGCCGCCCTCGCGGCCGAAGCCCGACTCCTTGTAGCCGCCGAACGGCGAGGTCGGGTCGAACTTGTTGAACGTGTTGGACCAGATGACGCCGGCCCGCAGCTTGCTCGCCATCCACAGCATGCGCGAGCCCTTCTCGGTCCAGATGCCCGCCGACAGGCCGTAGGGCGTGTTGTTGGCCTTGGCCACCGCCTCCTCCGGGGTGCGGAAGGTCAGCACGGACAGCACCGGGCCGAAGACCTCCTCGCGGGCGATCCGGTGGGCCTGGGTGACGCCGGTGAACAGCGTCGGCGCGAACCAGTAGCCGGCGCCGGGCAGTTCGCACGCCGGGGCCCAGCGCTCGGCGCCCTCGGCCTCGCCCGCGTCGGCCAGCTCGGTGATCCGGGCCAGCTGCTCGGCGGAGTTGATCGCGCCGATGTCGGTGTTCTTGTCCAGCGGGTCGCCGACCCGGAGGGTGGCCATCCGCCGCTTGAGCGCGTCCAGCAACTCGTCCTGGATCGACTCCTGGACCAGCAGCCGGGAGCCGGCGCAGCACACGTGCCCCTGGTTGAAGAAGATCCCGTTGACGATCCCCTCGACGGCCTGGTCGATCGGGGCGTCGTCGAAGACGATGTTGGCCGCCTTGCCGCCCAGTTCGAGGGTGAGCTTCTTGTCCGTGCCGGCGACCGTACGGGCGATCGCCTTGCCCACCTCGGTGGAGCCGGTGAACGCGACCTTGTCGATGCCCGGGTGGGCCACCAGCGCCGCGCCGGTCGAGCCGTCACCGGTGACGATGTTGACGACGCCCTTGGGCAGCCCGGCCTGGCGGCAGATGTCCGCGAAGAACAGCGCGGACAGCGGGGTGGTCTCGGCCGGCTTGAGGACGACGGTGTTGCCGCAGGCCAGCGCCGGCGCGACCTTCCACGCCAGCATCAGCAGCGGGAAGTTCCACGGGATGACCTGGCCGGCCACGCCCAGCGGGCGCGGGTTCGGGCCGAGGCCCGCGTGGTCGAGCTTGTCCGCCCAGCCCGCGTAGTAGAAGAAGTGCGCGGCCACCAGCGGCAGGTCGGCGTCCCGCGCCTCGCGGATCGGCTTGCCGTTGTCCAGGGTCTCCAGGACGGCCAGCTCGCGCGAGCGCTCCTGGATGATCCGGGCGATCCGGAAGAGGTACTTGGCGCGCTCGGCGCCCGGCAGCGCCGACCACTTCTCGAACGCCGCACGGGCCGCCTTGACCGCGCGGTCGACGTCGTCGGCGGTGCCCTGGGTGTACTCGGCCAGCACCTCCTCGGTGGCGGGCGAGACGGTCTTGCGCAGGCCGCCGCCCGCGCCCTCGGTGAACTCGCCGTCGATGAACAGCCCGTAGGAGGACGCGAGGTCCACCACGGCGCGCGACTCGGGCGCCGGTGCGTAGTCAAAGGTCATGGTCAGTCCACCGTGACGTAGTCGGGGCCGGAGTAGCGGCCGGTGCTGAGCTTCTGACGCTGCATCAGCAGGTCGTTGAGGAGGCTGGACGCGCCGAAGCGGAACCAGTCGGCGGTCAGCCACGCTTCGCCCAGCGTCTCGTTGACCATCACCAGGTACTTGACCGCGTCCTTGGTCGTCCGGATGCCGCCGGCCGGCTTCACGCCGACCTGCACGCCGGTCGCCGCGGCGAAGTCACGCACCGCCTCCAGCATCAGCAGCGTGACCGGGGGAGTGGCGTTCACCGCCACCTTGCCCGTCGAGGTCTTGATGAAGTCCGCGCCGGCCAGCATCGCCAGCCAGGAGACCCGCCGCACGTTGTCGTACGTCTGGAGCTCGCCGGTCTCGAAGATGACCTTCAGGTGGGCGGCCGAGCCGTCGGGACGCGCGCACGCCTCCTTCACGGCCTTGATCTCCTCGAAGACCTCCAGGTAGCGGCCGGAGAGGAAGGCGCCCCGGTCGATCACCATGTCGATCTCGTCGGCGCCGGCGGCCACCGCGTCCCGGGTGTCGGCCAGCTTCACCGGCAGTGCGGCCCGGCCCGCCGGGAAGGCGGTGGCGACGGAGGCGACATGGATGCCGGAGTCGCCCAGCGCCTCCTTGGCGGTCGCCACCATGTCCGGGTAGACGCAGATCGCGGCGACCTTGGGGGCGGTGCGGTCGGTGGGATCGGGGTGGACGCCCTTGGCGCACAGCGCCCGGACCTTGCCGGGGGTGTCCGCGCCTTCGAGCGTCGTCAGGTCGATCATCGAGATGGCCAGGTCGATGGCGTACGCCTTCGCCGTGGTCTTGATCGAGCGGGTGCCGAGCGTGGCGGCGCGGGCCTGGAGCCCTACCGCGTCGACGCCGGGGAGTCCGTGCAGGAAGCGGCGCAGCGCTCCGTTCGAGGCGGTCACGTCCGCCATCGACGCCAGGCGCCCCGCGGCCTCATTGCCGTATGCGGGAACAGTGGTGGGCATGGTCACGAGGGGAGCATATCTACGCGCGTAGCGACATGCCACCCCCCGGCCGGAACCGCCCGGGAACGGCCGGATGCGCACGGCGTCCGCATTGATGCCGTAACGCAATGTCCGGCATCCGGACGGTCAGGCAGAATCGGCGGCATGACGAGCCCGGAACGGTCCACCTCGCCTCCGCAGCAGTACGCGGAACGCAGCTACCGCTCGCCGGCGGCCCTGGTCGGCGGCGCACTGCTCATCGCGCTCGGCCTCTGGCTCGGCGCCGACGCGCTGCTGCGCGGCACCCCCGCCACCAAGCTCACCGCGCTCTTCGCGCTGCTCCTCGGGGTGCCGCTGGTCGCCGCCTTCTCGCTGCGACCGCTGGTCCGGGCGAACGAGGACCGGCTGCTGGTGCGCAACCCGTTCCGCACCATCACGCTGCCCTGGGCGGCCGTCGAGGACCTGCGGGCGACGTTCTCCGCCGAGGTCTTCACCGGCGCCGGCGCCAAGTACCAGCTCTGGGCCATTCCGGTCTCCCTCCGCCAACGCAAGAAGGTCGCCCGCCAGGCCGCGCGCGGCACCGGCCGCCCCCGCTTCGGCCTCAACGCCGACGCCGGCCCGGTCCCCAAGGCGATGGCCGACCAGACCCTCGCCGAACTCCACGAGATCAAGGACCGCGCGACCCACCGCGAGACCGCCCAGGGCGACCCCGAGGTCCGCTGGTCGTACGCGATCCTCGCCCCGAGTGTCGTGGGGGCGGTGGGGCTGGCGGTGATGGTGGCGCTGTAGCCGGCGTGGGGGCGGCCCCGCCCTCCCTGGCCAACGGGGAAGGCGGGGCCGTTCTCCCTCACCGTGCGGGCGGGATCCGCGCAGCACCCTTCAGGGGAGCGCCCGGGGCACTCCCCGCAGGGCGGACCGGGGTCGCGAGCCGAGCCGATGGGGCCTTACGGGACCCGTGCGGCCCGTGCTCGGGGCCCGTCCGGTCGGGGGAGTCGTGTGCGGGCTCCGGCGCGTCGTCGCCGTCCCCGCCGTCTGCGTCGTCCGCAGCCTCCTCGTCGAGATCTCCCTCCCACTGGACCAAGCGGGCGCCCCGACTCTCCGACACCCGGTGGACCTTGGTCAGTTGAGTGTTCAGTTCGACGGCCAGGAGGTGGATCTCCCCGGGGGTCCAGGACCGGGCGGCGAGGATGCCGGCCGCGTCCTCGATGAGGTCGGCGGCCGAGGCCATCTGCTCCGCCTCGACCCGGTCGGCGAGGCGCGAGACGTATCCGGTGCCGGTCCCGCCGAGGAGGTAGCACGGCTTCCCGTCCCAACTGGTCCACGGCAACAGCCTGGCGGTGCCCATGGGGTGCGTCACGCGGCCACCTCCACTCCGTGGATCCAGCGGGGCCCCATGTCGATGCCGTGGACGGCCAGCCAGAGGGTCCGGCGCCGTTCCCGTTGCGCGCGACGCTCCCGCCGTTCCTCGGGCGTGAGCACGTACGGGCGGACCAAGGCGACGTCCTCGCCCCGCAACACGGGGGCGGCCACGTGCTCCCGTCGGGCCATCGGGGCGTGCACCCGCCGCGCGACGGGCGGCGAACCGGCCGACCGACGGCGGCCTCGCGCGGGGAACACCCGTCGCAGCAGCGGGAGTAAGCATCCCGCGATAGCGTTGGTCATGTCGTCAACTCCTTGTTAGTTGATGGCCACGCCCCCGGGCCGTCGCCACGGTCGCGGGGGTACTCCTCTTGTCGTGCACGTTCCTGAGTGGCCGTCAGGCGGGCTCGGTGTGCGGCCTGCCCGACGCGGCGGCCATGACGTGCAGGAATCCGCCGGCCTTCTCGATCTCGCGGGTCACCTGGTCGTACTCCCGCGCCACGGGCGAGATCATCGAACGGCGTGCCGTGACCACCGCACCGGCCCCACCGGACCTGACATGCTCGATCGCTTGCCTGAGCCCGGTGCGGTCCGGAGGCGGCGGTGCACCCGCACCGTCCTCGATCACGGCGGTGATCTCCCAGCAGAACGCCTCGGCGTACTCCGTGCAGTCCCTGCGGAGTTCGGCGGTGTCGGCGTGCGGGTCACCACACAGGTAGATCACGCAGCGGAACCGTCCTCTGCGCGTGGCTTTGCCGGACGCACCCGCGTCACCCGGCGGGACGCCCGCTGCCGCGTCCGCGAGAGTCCGTCGCCGCCGTAAGTCGCTCTCGGTTCGCCGGGCCTTGGTCGGCTCCTGCCGCTGCCCGCGTTCGGTACTGGCCATGCGTCAATCGTGTACGAGTCGTCACGCATGGTGAAGTGACGGAATGTAGGGCCGGGCGAGTACGTCCAACCCCTACTCACATGCTTCGTAGGAGTTACGAGATCAGTGGCACGCCGATCAGCTCGCTGATGTTCCGCACCCGTGCCGTGGAGACCTTGGCGAGACGCTTTCCGATGACACCGGGCAGCGCCTGGTGCTTGACCCACTGCGGGGCGTCGAGTCCGACTTCGATCAGGGTGTCTGCGGCTCGGTCGTACAACCTCGACTCGCACTGGGCCAGGGCGACATCGAGCTTGTAGCGGTTGCGGGGGATTTTCAGCATGGAACGGGGAAGCTCCGTGCGCTCGGCCAGCTTCAGCGCCCTTCCGTGGTTCCCGAGTGCCACGGCGATTCCCACGGCCTCGGTGCTCGCCGTGGTGGGGCCGAAGTACGTGCCGTACAGCACTTCGTCGCTACCGAAGCGGGCGGCCGCCGCCTGCGCCTGCGACAGGTACTCATCCGCGGACGCGGCGTCTCCTCGACGCGAGGCTGCGACGGCCGCAGCGATCATCAGTCGTCCGTACGCGAGCAACCGAGGACGGGGGGCTTTGCTGAACGACGGCTCGATCTGCGCGGCAGCGCGTTCCGCGACGGCTACCGCCCGGGGGACCTTCGCGCTTCGCAGGTGAATCCACGACAGCGTCGACTCGACGAGCGCAGCCTGCACGGGATCACCGGACTGTTCCGCCAGGTGACGCGCGGAGGTGATCGCACCGAACGCGAGGTCGCGCTGACCGAGCAGGACCGCCGTCGAGGCCGAGGTCTGGTAAGTGCTCGCAAGGACCGAGGCCAGCCGTTCGCGTTCATGTCCCACCGCTTGCCGATACCGAGCGCTTCCTTCGAGCAGCACCTTGGCGATGAGTTCGCCCAACTCCGCGTATTCCCCCCGCCAGTAGGTGGCCCACATGCGATCGAGGACAGTCTCTAGTTCGGCGAGCGTGCTCGGCTCACCCAGACCTTCCCAGTCCCCGAGCGCACTCTCGTGCACCGCGTCGGAAATCCGCCGCATGGCGACCCTGGTGTCCCGGCTCATCCCTTGGCGCGGCGCCTGCTGCCCCAGGATCACCGCAACGTCGGTCTTGAGCGTATTGGCGAGCTTCAGCAGCGAGCCGACGGAGAGGTCTCCGCGGTCCTGTTCGGCCTTCTGCACGAGGGCGAGCGAGACGCCCGCCGCCTCGGCGAGCGCCTGCTGCGTCAGGTCGGAGCCCCGTAGATGTTTGATGCGCTTGCCAGTCGTAAGGTCGGCCCAGTTGCTCACGATCACCTCGGTGGGTTGCTCAGGCTCAAGCGGCTCCTTCGATGGTAGGCGCCGTTGCCGCGGTGCCCAGGGTGTACGGAACAACCGGGGAACCGCATTCAGCCGTACGTGGTGCAGCCCTTCTCCCACGAGTCACAGTTGGTCGAGGAACGGGCCGCGAGGCGGGGAGAGTTCGGAGTGCTCGGCCGGGTTGCGGCTGCGTCGGGGAATGCTTTCGAGTGGACCGCACGAGGCAGAGTTTCTCCCCGGCCGGCCACGCCCGCATCATCGCCCTGGAAGCAGAAATCGGCGCACTGAGCACGCACTGAAGGAAATCGAGAGAGGGGTACCTATGGCGGACCACGAGGGTGCACGGCTGTTCCGCGAGGCGTGGATCGCGGGTGTGCACGCGCATTTTCCGGGTGAGCCGAAGCCCGGCTATGTGGCTCCCTGGGAGGACACGCCGGCTTGGGAACGCGAGGCGGCGGGAGCGGTGTACGAACAAGTGCGTCAGTTGTTCGACGTCAGCGGGGGCAGGGCGGCACGGCTCAGCAGTGAGCAGAAGGGCCGCTTCGTGGCGACCTGCTGGACTGCCCAGATGTTCCGGCACTTTGCGGACCCGAAGCCCGGATACGTCGCGGACTGGGCGGACTTGCCCGAGTGGCAGAGGAAGACGGACGTCGCCGTCTTCGCCGCCATCGAGGAATCGCTGAGCTGACGGGACTTAGTTCAACACGGTCGCTACGCCCGCCACGCCCGCCAAGGGCTGGGCTGACGCCGGCCGGCGCGTTCAGTGCGTGGTGCGAAACCACGGCCCGCCGCGCCGGGTGCGGCCGGGGACGGAAAGCGTACGGGCCGGGCTCGCGGGGAGCCCGGCCCGTCGACGCAGCGGCACGCCAGAGAGGCACGCCGCAGAGGCACGAAGCCGCGCCTGGGGAACGTCAGATCCCGGCTGCCGTCGCCACGTCCGACTTGATCGACGCCAGGGCCGCCGCCGCCTTGGCCCGCGCCGCGGGCAGGCCGTCGCGGTCGGCCACCGGCACCACGACCTCCAGGTAGCACTTGAGCTTGGGCTCGGTGCCGCTGGGGCGGACCACGACGCGGGCCGCCTCGATGCCGTCCGCCGGGGCGCCCGCGAGGTAGTAGCGCAGGCCGTCGGTGGGCGGGAGGGCGGCGCTGCCCTCGTTGAGGTCGTCGGCGCGGGTGACCGTCAGGCCCGCCAGGGCCGTCGGGGGCTCGGCGCGCAGCCGGCGCATCGCGTCGGCGATCAGCGACAGGTCCTCGACGCGCACCGAGAGCTGGTCGGTGGCGTGCAGGCCGAAGTCCACGGCCAGGTCGTCGAGGAGGTCGGCCAGGCCGCGGCCGGCCCGCTTCAGCTCGGCGGCCAGTTCGGTGATCAGCAGGGCGGCGGTGACGCCGTCCTTGTCGCGGACGCCCTCGGGGTCGACGCAGTAGCCCAGCGCCTCCTCGTAGGCGTAGCGCAGGCCGTCGACCCGGGCCAGCCACTTGAAGCCGGTCAGCGTCTCCTCGTAGGGGAGCGTGGCGCCGGCCGCGATGCGGGACATCAGCTGCGAGGAGACGATCGTCGTGGTGAACGTCCCGGCGGCGCCCTTGCGGACGAGGTGCGCGGCGAGCAGCGCGCCGACCTCGTCGCCGCGCAGCATCCGCCAGCCCTCGGGGGTGCCGGGGGCGGGGACGGCGACGGCGCAGCGGTCCGCGTCGGGGTCGTTGGCGATCACGATGTCGACGCTGCCGGGGGCCTGGGCCCGGGCGGTGGCGAACGCGAGGTCCATCGCGCCCGGCTCCTCCGGGTTGGGGAAGGCCACCGTCGGGAAGTCCGGGTCCGGCTCGGCCTGTTCGGCGACGACCGTCGGGGCCGGGAAGCCGGCCCGCGCGAAGGCGGCGACGAGGGTGTCCCGGCCGACGCCGTGCATCGGCGTGTAGACGACGCCCACGTCCCGCGCGGAACCAGGGGTCAGCACCGCGTCGGTGCGCTCCAGGTAGGCGGCGAGGACCGCGTCGTCCAGGACGTCCCAGCCGGACTCGGGGCGGGGCACGTCGGCCAGCGACCGCACCGCGGCGATCCGGTCGGCGATCTGGCCGTCCGCGGGCGGCACGATCTGCGAGCCGTCGCCCAGGTAGACCTTGTAGCCGTTGTCCCGCGGCGGGTTGTGGCTGGCGGTCACCTCGATGCCGGCCACCGCGCCCAGGTGCCGGATGGCGAAGGCCAGCACGGGGGTGGGCAGCGGGCGGGGCAGGACCGCGGCGCGCAGGCCGGCACCGACCATGACCGCGGCGGTGTCCCGCGCGAAGTCGGCGCTCTTGTAGCGGGCGTCGTAGCCGACGACCACCAGCCCGTCCCCCTGGCCGCTGTCCTTCAGGTACGCGGCGAGGCCGGCCGCGGCCCGGATGACCACCGCGCGGTTCATCCGCATCGGGCCGGCGCCCAGCTCGCCGCGCAGACCGGCGGTGCCGAACTGGAGGGTGCCGGCGAACCGCGCCGCCAGCTCCTCGTGCTGGTCCGCCTCGATGAGCTTGGCCAGCTCATCCCGGGTCTCCGGGTCGGGGTCCTCGGCCAGCCACGCCTGGGCCCGGCCGATCAGCTCCGCGGGAACGGTAGCCACGTGATGCTCCTGCCTGTGGATGCGATGTGGGGGATGCCTAACGGGACGCGCGGCCGGGCGGCGGGGCGCGGCGGGGTCCGCCGGTCCCGTCCGCCGCGCGCGCCGGCAGCGGGGGCCTGCCGCCCGGGACGGGCCTGGGCCGGCCCGGGCGCCGGTACCGGCTAGATCTTGCTGAGGACCTGGCCGAGCAGCGTGCCCATCGCGATCGCGGAGTCGCGGCCCGCCTGGAGCACCTCCTCGTGGTTCAGCGGCTCGCCCGTCATGCCGGCGGCGAGGTTGGTCACCAGCGACAGGCCCAGCACCTCGGCGCCGGCCTCGCGGGCGGCGATCGCCTCCAGGACGGTGGACATGCCGACCAGGTCGGCGCCCATGGTGCGGAGCATCCGGATCTCGGCCGGGGTCTCGTAGTGCGGGCCGGGGAGCTGGGCGTAGACGCCCTCCTCCAGGGTCGCGTCGACCTCCTTGCACAGCGCGCGCAGCCGCGGCGAGTACAGGTCGGTCAGGTCGACGAAGTTGGCGCCGGCGATGGGGGAGGTGGCGGTGAGGTTGAGGTGGTCGCTGATGAGCACCGGCTGGCCGGGGCGCATGCCGTCGCGCAGGCCGCCGCAGCCGTTGGTGAGCACCACGGTCTTGCAGCCGGCGGCGACGGCGGTGCGCACGCCGTGCGAGACCGAGGCGACGCCGCGGCCCTCGTAGTAGTGGGTGCGGCCCAGGAAGACCAGGGCGCGCTTCTCGCCGATCCGGTACGAGCGGATCTTGCCGCCGTGGCCGGCGACGGCCGGCGCCGGGAAGCCGGGCAGCTCGGTGACGGGGAACTCGTGCTCGGGCGCGCCCAGGGCCTCGGCGGCCGGGGCCCAGCCGGAACCCATGACCAGGGCCACGTCGTGGCTCTCGGCACCGGTGAGTTCGCGCAGGCGGGCGGCCGCGGCGTCCGCGGCCCCCTTCGGGTCGATGTCGGGGGTAACAGATGCGTTCACGCGGACGAGGGTAGCCGGTAATGCCCTACGCGCGTAGATGTCGCTGCCCACGGCCCTGCGGGCGCCGGTTTGTGGCATCTGCCAAAGGGTTCCGGGGGCGCGGCGGGCCGGTCGGGGGCGAACCGGTCAGCAGGGGCGCTTGCGGATCTCCATGACGTAGTCGTGCGGTGCGCCGGCGGACTCGGCGGCGTCGGCGATCTCGCCCAGGTAGCGGGCCGAGGGCAGACCGCCCTCGTAGCCGTTGAGGACGTAGATCCAGGCGGCCTCGTCACCGTCGAGGGTGTGCACCCGGACCCGCATCCGCCGGTAGATCTCCAGGCCGACGCCCTCCCAGCGGTCCATGGACTCCTCGTCCATCGGAGCGATGTCGTAGAGCGCGACGAAGAGCTGGGAGGCCGGGTCCTCGACGACCGTCGCCAGGGCGCCCTCCCACCCCATCTGCTCGCCGCCGAAGGTGAGCCGCCAGCCGTTCAGCCAGCCGGTGCCGCGCAGCGGGGAGTGCGGTGCGCGGCGGGACATCAGCCGCGCGTCGAGGTTGCCGGCGTACGCGGCGTAGAGCGACATGCTTCCGAGGGTACGGGAGGTTCCCCGTTGGGCTCGTGGTACCGGAGATTCGCACAACCGGCTGGCGAGAGCACACGGCCGGCGCCCACCCGGCGGCATCCGCGCCCCCGGGGGAGAGTCGCGGTCGGGCGTGCGGGACAATGGAGTACGTGACTCGGATCGTGATCATCGGTGGTGGACCCGGCGGATACGAAGCGGCCCTCGTGGCGGCTTCGCTCGGCGCGGAGGTGACCGTCGTCGATTGCGACGGTCTGGGGGGTGCGTCGGTGCTGACCGACTGCGTCCCGTCGAAGACCCTCATCGCCACCGCCGAGGTGATGACGACCTTCGACTCCTCCTACGAGGAGCTCGGCATCATCGTCGAGGACGACACCCCGTACAACGAGCGCCCCGCGCGGGTGGTTGGCGTCGACCTCGGCAAGGTCAACCGACGGGTCAAGCGGCTGGCGCTGGCCCAGTCCCACGACATCACCGCCTCGGTCACCCGCGCCGGCGGCCGGGTGCTGCGCGGCCGCGGCCGGCTGGAGCCGGGCCAGGCGCCGGACGGTTCGCGCAAGGTCACCGTGACCGCCGCCGACGGCTCGACCGAGGCCCTGATCGCCGACGCCGTGCTGGTCGCCACCGGCGCCCACCCGCGCGAGATCCCGGACGCCAAGCCGGACGGCGAGCGGATCCTGAACTGGACGCAGGTCTACGACCTCACCGAGCTGCCCGAGGAACTCATCGTGGTCGGCTCCGGCGTCACCGGTGCCGAGTTCGCCGGTGCCTACCAGGCGCTCGGCTCCCGGGTCACCCTGGTCTCCTCGCGCGACCGGGTGCTGCCGGGCGAGGACCCGGACGCCGCCGCCGTACTGGAGGACGTCTTCCGCCGCCGCGGGATGAACGTCATGGCGCGCTCGCGGGCGCAGTCCGCCAAGCGGGTGGGCGACCGGGTCGAGGTGACCCTCGCCGACGGCCGCACCATCTCCGGCACGCACTGCCTGATGGCGGTCGGCTCCATCCCCAACACCGAGGGGATCGGCCTGGAGGGCGCCGGCGTCCGCCTGAAGGACTCCGGCCACATCTGGACCGACAAGGTCTCCCGCACCACCGCCCCCGGCGTCTACGCGGCCGGCGACTGCACGGGCGTGTTCGCGCTGGCCTCGGTCGCCGCCATGCAGGGCCGGATCGCGATGTACCACTTCCTGGGCGACGCGGTCACCCCGCTCAACCTCAAGACGGTCTCCGCGAACGTCTTCACCGACCCCGAGATCGCCACCGTCGGCTACTCCCAGGCCGACGTCGACAACGGCGTGATCGACGCCCGGGCGGTCAAGCTCCCGCTGCTGCGCAACCCGCGCGCCAAGATGCAGGGCATCCGCGACGGCTTCGTGAAGCTGTTCTGCCGCCCCGGCACCGGCATCGTCGTCGGCGGCGTGGTGGTCTCGCCGCGGGCCAGCGAGCTGATCCACCCGATCTCGATCGCGGTCGACAACAACCTGACGGTCGAACAGATCGCCAGCGCCTTCACCGTCTACCCGTCGCTGTCCGGCTCGATCGCCGAGGTCGCCCGCCAACTGCACACCCGCAAGACGGCCGGCGACTGACCGCTGCCCCGCAAGCGGGCCGATGGAATATTTGTGCCCACTATGGGCACTTGGGGTGAAACGGTCCTGCACGGTCGGGACCGGACACCTCTCCCCGCGGCCCGTCGCCCTCCGCTCGAAGAGCACAACTGACCAGGCAGCGGGCGGATTTGTGCACGCACGGTGACGGGAATCGGGGCATGTGCATGCCGCATACCACGTGAAGTGATGCCGTGTGAACAACTTCCGTTAATTGGTGCAACCTGCTGAAAACAGACGGTCGTTGGCGTTACTGTCAGTTTCGTGTTCGCTGCAGAACGTCGCCAATTGATCCTAGAAATGGTGCGCGCGAACGGAGCGGTATCGCTCCGGGAGCTCGCCCGCGTCGTCCAGACCTCCGAAGTGACCGTACGGCGCGACGTGCGGGCGCTGGAGGCAGAGGGACTGCTCGACCGCCGGCACGGCGGGGCGGTCCTACCAGGAGGTTTCACCCGCGAGTCCGGCTTCCCGCAGAAGTCCCACCTCGCCACCGCGGAGAAGACGGCGATCGCCGACCTCGCCGCCGGTTTCGTCGAGGAGGGCGAGGCCATCGTCGTCGGCGCCGGGACCACCACCCAGGAGCTGGCCCGCCGGCTCGCCCGGGTCCCCGGCCTGACCGTCGTCACCAACTCCCTGCTGGTCGCCCAGGCGCTGGCCCACGCCAACCGCGTCGAGGTGGTGATGACCGGCGGCACCCTGCGCGGTTCCAACTACGCGCTGGTCGGCAGCGGTGCCGAGCAGTCGCTCCAGGGACTGCGGGTCTCCCGCGCCTTCCTGTCGGGCAGCGGCCTGACCGCCGAGCGCGGGCTGTCCACCTCCAACATGCTCTCCGCCAGTGTCGACCGGGCGCTGGTGCAGGCGGCGGGGGAGGTGGTGGTGCTCGCCGACCACACCAAGCTCGGCTCCGACACCATGTTCCAGACCGTGCCGACGGACGTCATCACCCGACTCGTGACGGACGAGCCGCCGGCCCACGACGACCGGGCCGCCACCGAGTTGCAGGCACTGGCCGACCAGGGCGTCCAGATCGCCGTCGCCAGCAACTCGCTCCCCGGACAGGCACCCGCCCAGCCGGGCCTGGAGACCGCCCCGCCGGAGCGCCGGGGCCCGCGGCGGGACGTGCCGCTGCCGGGCCAGCGGCGCAGTCACCCGGGCGGCGCGCCCGGGGCGCCGCAGCTGCGCTCGGCGGGCGCGCTCGGCGACGGCCGGGTGGCGGATCTGGCGCCCCGACGGCGCTGAACCGGCGGGACGGCGGGCGTCGGGCGGGCCGGAGAGTCCGGCCCGGGACGCCGGGGCCCGCCCCGGTCCACCGGGCGGCGGGCTACGCCCCGGCCTCCCGGCCCGTCCCGCCCGCCTTCAGCCCGCGCAGGGTCAGCGTCAGCAGCCGGTCGGCCAGCTCCGGATCGTCCGGGGACTCCTCGGCGGCCAGCGCGATGCCGTTGGTGAGCTGGAGCAGGTCGCCGATGACGACGTCCCGGCGCACCGCCCCGGCCTGCTGGGCCCGGCTCAGCAGCGCGGCGCCCGCCTCGCCCAGCGGCACGCTGCACCGCGCCATGCCCGAACTCTCGTCCGCCGACGCGGTCATCATCGCCCGGGACAGGCCCCGGTAGGTGCTGGCGTGCGTGATCAGCGCGCGCAGCCAGTCGACCAGCGCGGTGCACGGCTGCGGCGCGTCGGCCAACTCCCGCGCGTAGCCGACCAGGGCGTGCACCTCGCCCTGGAAGACCGCGCCCATCAGGGCGGTGCGGTTGGGGAAGTGCCGGTACAGCGTGCCGATGCCGACGCCGGCGCGCCGCGCGATGTCCTCCAGCGAGGTGTCCGTGCCGTGCTCGGTGAACGCCGTCCGCGCCTCGGTCAGCAGCCGCTCGTAGTTCCGCCGGGCGTCGGCCCGCATGGGACGCACCGCGGACGTCCCCCCGGCCGCGTGCGCCGCCGCGGCCCGCTCCACCCGCCGCTGCCCTGCCGTGTCGGTCGCCATCGCCGTCCTTCCTCACACCGGCCGGTTGCGGCCGGTGGCTCCAGGATGCCATTGCCCGCCGGACGGGTGTTCCGGCGTGGTCGGCGGGGGCCGCCGGGAGCGTCGTCGGCCCGGGCGGGCCGGGGCTGAACGCCGCTCAGAAAGGGCCGTCCAGGGCCCGCGGCCGGATGCCGATGCCGCAGGTGGACGCCCGGCGGACGACCGGTGATGTTCCGGCGTACCGGGGCCGTCGGGCCGGCGAACACCTCGCGAAGGCGGCAACGTCACCCTGCCAAGGGCCATCAAACCAGGCGCAAAGAGGGCTTCCGGGGACGTCCGGGGGCCGTCCAGGAAGTCTGGGGAACATCGATGGGACTGACCAGCCGGCCACTGTTGTACGCCATGATCGCCCTTTCCGCGGCCTGCGTGGGGCTCACCGTCTGGCTCTGGCCGCGGTTCGCCGGGCGCGGGCCGCGGGCGGTGCTCGGGCGGCTGGGGGTGATCGCCGCGACCCAGTTGGCGATCGTGGCCGCGCTCGGCCTGGTGGTGAACACCAACTTCCAGTTCTACGCCTCCTGGCACGAACTGCTCGGCCTGTACGACGGGGCCCCCGCCGCGGTCGGCAAGTGGGGCGACGAGGGCGCCGCGGGGCCCGCCGGCGACCCGACCAAGGGCCTGGTGCAGCCCTCCGGCCCGGAGGGGCTGGACAAGGTGCACGGGCTGCCCACGGGGCCGCCGGAGAAGAACGGCAAGGTCGAGACGGTCCGGATCGTGGGCAAGCGGACCCGGGTGGTGGACCCGGCGTACGTCTACCTGCCGCCGCAGTACTTCCAGAAGCAGTACGCCCGTCAGCGCTTCCCGGTCGTCGTCGCGCTCAGCGGCTACCCGGGCGGGATATTCCTGCTGGGACAGCATCTGCGGATGCCGGAGACCGCGGCGAAGCTGGTCCGCAACGGCACCCTCCAGCCGACCGTCATCGTGATGCTGCGCCCCACCATCGCGCCGCCGCGGGACACCCAGTGCGTCGACGTCCCCGGTGGCCCGCAGGCCGAGACGTTCTTCGCCCAGGACGTGCCCGAGGCCCTCAAGTCGCACTACCGGGTGGGGCACGACCCGGGCGCCTGGGGCCTGCTCGGCTACTCCTCCGGGGGGAGCTGCGCCCTGCAACTCGCCATGCGCCACCCCCGCACCTACACCGCGGCGGCCGCCCTCTCGCCCGACTACAAGGTCGCCAACGACCCCACCACCGGCAACCTCTTCGGCGACGGCAAGGACCGCGGCAAGCGCCGCGCGGAGCACGACCTGATGTGGCGGCTGGCGCACCTGCCGTCGCCCGACGTCAACGTGCTGATCGGCACCAGCCGCAGCGGGGAGAAGAACTACCCGGCGGCGCGGGCGTTCCTGGCCGCGGTCCGCCCGCCCATGAAGGCGGACTCGATCGTGCTCGACCACGGCAGCCACAACTTCGCCACCTGGCGCCGCGAACTGCCCGCCGCGCTCCAGTGGATGAGCCGGACGCTGGTCTTCCCGGAGGAGGTCGTGGGGAAGTCGTAGCCGCCGGCGGCGACAACGACGAGGGGCGGGCTCCTGGTACCGAGGTACCGGGAGCCCGCCCCTCGTGGCGGTGCGGGGACCGGTCAGTCCTTGATCTCGCAGATCACGGCGCCGGAGGTGAGGGCGGAGCCCACCTCGGCGGTCAGGCCCTTGACGGTGCCCGCGCGGTGCGCGTTGATCGGCTGCTCCATCTTCATCGCCTCCAGGACGATGACCAGCTCGCCCTCGGCGACCTGCTGGCCCTCCTCCACGGCGACCTTGACGATGGTGCCCTGCATCGGGGAGGCCAGGGTGTCACCGGAGGCGGCGCTGCCGCTCTTCTTGGTGGCCTTCCGCTTGGGCTTGGCGCCCCCGGCGACCGCGGCGCGGGCCAGCGGCATGCCGAGCGACGCCGGCAGGGAGACCTCCAGCCGCTTGCCGCCGACCTCGACCACGACCGTCTCGCGGGTGTCGGCCTCGGCCTCCTCCGCACCGGGCGCGGCGAACGGGGGGATCTCGTTGACGAACTCGGTCTCGATCCAGCGGGTGTGGACCGTGAACGGCGCGGTGGAACCGGTGAGTTCGGGGGCGAACGCCGGGTCCTTGACGACCACGCGGTGGAAGGTGAGGGCGGTGGCCATCCCGTCCACCTGGAACTCGTTGAGCGCCCGGGCGGCCCGCTGGAGGGCCTGCTCGCGGGTGGCGCCGGTGACGATCAGCTTGGCGAGCAGGGAGTCCCAGGCGGGGCCGATGACCGAGCCGGCCTCGACGCCGGCGTCCATGCGGACGCCCGGGCCCGACGGCGCGTCGAAGCGGGTGACCGTGCCGGGCGCGGGGAGGAAGTTGCGGCCCGGGTCCTCGCCGTTGATCCGGAACTCGAACGAGTGGCCGCGCAGCGCCGGGTCGTCGTAGCCCAGTTCCTCGCCGTCGGCGATCCGGAACATCTCGCGGACCAGGTCCAGGCCGGTGACCTCCTCGGTGACCGGGTGCTCCACCTGGAGACGGGTGTTGACCTCCAGGAAGGAGATGGTGCCGTCCTGGCCGACGAGGAACTCGCAGGTGCCGGCGCCCTCGTAGCCGGCCTCCTTGAGGATGGCCTTGGAGGCGCGGTACAGCTCGGCGTTCTGCGCCTCGCTCAGGAACGGCGCGGGGGCCTCCTCGACGAGCTTCTGGTGGCGGCGCTGGAGCGAGCAGTCACGGGTGGAGACGACGACGACGTTGCCGTGCTTGTCGGCCAGGCACTGGGTCTCGACGTGCCGGGGGCGGTCGAGGTAGCGCTCGACGAAGCACTCACCGCGGCCGAACGCGGCGACCGCCTCGCGCACCGCCGAGTCGTACAGCTCGGGAACCTCTTCGAGGGTGCGGGCGACCTTCAGGCCGCGGCCGCCGCCGCCGAACGCCGCCTTGATGGCGATGGGCAGCCCGTGCTCCTTGGCGAACGCGACGACCTCGTCGGCACCGGAGACCGGGTCCGAGGTGCCGGCGACCAGGGGGGCGCCGGCACGCTGCGCGATGTGCCGGGCCGCGACCTTGTCGCCGAGGTCGCGGATGGCGTGCGGCGGCGGGCCGATCCAGGTCAGCCCGGCGTCGAGCACCGCCTGCGCGAACTCGGCGTTCTCGGAGAGGAAGCCGTAGCCGGGGTGGATCGCGTCCGCACCGGAATCGGCGGCGGCCTGGAGGACCTTGGCGAAGTCGAGGTAGCTGGTGGCAGGGGTGTCACCGCCCAAGGCAAAAGCCTCGTCCGCGGCACGGACGTGCAGGGCGTCCCGGTCCGGGTCGGCGTAGACGGCTACGCTCCCGATTCCGGCGTCCCGGCATGCACGGGCAACGCGGACAGCGATTTCGCCACGGTTGGCGATGAGCACCTTGCGCACGATGGGTCCTTCCTGGGCGCTACGCCGCAACACACTGAACGCAGCGAGTTTAGGGACTGGCGACACCGCGTGCCGACCCGTTCTCTGGGGTGAGCTTGCCCACACGGAGCGTGCGCGCGGCGAGGGTGAGGGGGTGAAGTCCTTTGGAATCCCAGGGTAGAGCCGGATTCCCGGGCTCTGGTCCGCGGCGCGGTGTGGTCTAGGTCTCGAACTGTGGACGCCCGGCGAACCGTCAATTCTTTGTGGAGTCCCTACGAATGGGCGAGTGAAAGTTTTCGGGTGGGCGCGCCGGGCGGGGGCATGCGGAAGGAGGGCGTGCGCGGTGATGTAGACCCCTTGCCGCAGGTGTTACCCATTAGTAGCCTGCGTGATGCCTTCTGTACTCCTGGTAACGGCTCGTGACGACGGCACACGGCGGCGCGGACAGCGCGGCGACGGTGCATGACGGTGGAAGTGGGGTGGGCGAGGTGGTGGCGGCCCGCAGACCGGTGGCCCTGGCGGCGGCGGTGGTCCTGATCCTCGAAGCGGCCGGGATGCTGCTGCTCAACTGGATCCTGAGCATCGTGGTCGACCGGCAGCAGATGTCCCTGGCCGGCCTGCGGCCGGGCGCCATGTCCGTCGGCGCCTGGGCCGGCGGCGCGGCCTTCGCCCTCTTCCTGCTCGGCTGCGCCGCGGTGCTGCTGCGCGGCGCGCTCCGGGACCGCGGCCCCGGGCGCCTGGCGCGCATCGCGCTGATCTGCTGCGCGGTGGTGCACGGCGTCCTCGGGGCGCTCGCCGTCGGACTGCTCGGCTGGCCGGCGTTCGCCGCCGCGATGGTGGTGCTGGCGCTGCTCGTGCTGACGCTGGTGGCCTACGGCGAGGCGCGCCCGCGGGCGGCAGGGGTCGAGGAGCCGGCCGCGGGCGGCGCACCCGCCTGAAGCCCGCCCGGGGGAGGCGCGTCCCCCGGGGCGGCGGCCCGGACCGGGGCGCCTCCCCGGGCCGCCCCGCCCGGTCAGCTGCCGGCGGGCCCGTCCGCCGGCGCGTGCGCGCGCAGGATCGTGACGAACGCCCGCATCCACTCCGGCTGGTCCGGCCAGGCGCGGGCCGAGACGACCTTGCCGTCCACCACCGCCGGGCCGTCCACGAAGACCCCGCCGCCCAGCTCCACCTCCGGCGAGCAGGCCGGGTAGGCCGAGGTGCGGCGGCCCTTCAGCACACCGAGTGGGGCCAGGGCCAGGGCCGCGTGGCAGATGTGCGCGACCGGCTTGTCCGCGTCGAAGAAGTGCCGCACCACCGGCCCGAAGTCCGGGTCGTGCCGCAGGTATTCGGGGGCCCGGCCGCCCGGGAGGACCAGCGCCGCGTACCCGGCGGGATCGACCTCGGACAGCGCCAGGTCGGCCGGCCAGGAGTGGCCCGCCGACTCGGTGTAGGTGTCGTAGCCCTCGACGAAGTCGTGCGTGACGAACCGCAGCTTCTTGCGCGACGGCGCCGCGACGTGGACCTCGTACCCCTCCTCCAGCAGCCGCTGGTACGGGTAGAAGAACTCCAGGTCCTCGCTGGCGTCGCCGGCGACGATCAGGATCTTGGCCATGGGGAACACTCCTCGCGGTGTCGGTCGCTTCGGGAACCATCGGTTCCCCGGCGACGCGCACCACTCACCGGCTGGCCGGAAAACACCCGTCGCGGACGGGATCCGGACCGCTCAGGTCCACAGGTCGGTGATCGCGACGCCCAGGTCGGCCAGCAGCCGGCGGAACAGCGGGAGCGACAGGCCGATGACGTTGCCCGGGTCGCCGTCGATCCCGTCGATGAACGGCGCCGAGCGGCCGTCGAGGGTGAACGCGCCCGCCACGTACAGCGGTTCACCGCTGGCCACGTACGCGGCGACCTCGGCGTCGCTGGGCTCGCCGAAGCGGACCGTGGTGGACGCGGTGGCCGAGACCTGCCGGCCGGTCGCGGTGTCGATCACGCAGTGGCCGGTGCGCAGGACCCCGGACCGGCCGCGCATGGACTTCCAGCGGGCGGTGGCGTCCTCGGCGTCCGCGGGCTTGCCCAGCGGCCGCCCGTCCAGCTCCAGGACCGAGTCGCAGCCGACGACCAGCGCACCGGCGGCCTCCGGCCGGGCCGCGACCGCGACGGCCTTCGCCTCGGCCAGCACCCGGGCCAGCTCCTCGGGGGTGGCGGCGGTCAGCGCGTCCTCGTCGACCCCGCTGACCACGACCTCGGGCGCCAACCCGGCCTGCCGGAGCAGGCCGAGCCGGGCCGGGGACTGGGAGGCGAGGACGAGACGGCGGGGGCGGGCAGCTTCGGTCATGCCCGCCATCGTACGGAGCCGGCGGCGGTCAGTGGGCCGGGGCCCGGCGCCGCCCGGCCCACAGCACCAGCCACCCCGCGAGGGCGCCCAGCGCGGCCCCCAGGGTGTTGTGCGCCCAGTCCGCTGGCTGGCAGTCGCGCACCGGGTCGAGGGTCTGCAGGAGTTCGACGGCGGCCCAGGTGGCGGAGATGCCGAGCGGCACCAGCAGCGCCCGCCGGGTCGCCAGCACCCCGCAGAGCGCCGGCGGGATCCACAGCAGGACGTTGACCCACTGGTGCCCGGCACCCGCACCCAGCGTCCGCACCCCCGCCCCGCCCTCCACGACGCACGCGTGCAGCCGCCCGAGGACGCCCGGCGCGATCTGGTCGGGCAGGGTGATCCCGACGCACAGGCCGTAGGTCACGAGGAACAGCAGGGTCGGGACGCGCGGCCAACCGCGGTGCCGGACGAGCGGCCGCCACGCCAGCAGGGCGACCAGGACCAGTGCCGCGCTCAGCGCGGCCATCACCAGGGCGTGCGGCTTCGGCGACATCGGCGCTCCCCCGTCAGGCGGCGATCAGTCGTTGCCGCAGCTTGCGCTCGGTGGCCCGGTCCAGTCCGAGCCCCTTGCTCAGATAGCCGTCGAACGAGCCGTACTTGGCCTCGACCTCGTGGAACGCCGCGTCCAGATAGCTCTCCCGGACCCCCAGCACCGGCTCCAGCAGCGCCGGGTCCTTGAGCTTGCCGGCGGCCTGGAGCTGCGCCACCTGACGGTCGTTGGCGGACTGGAGGTAGTGGTTGGACGCCAGGTAGTCCTGGTCGACGGCGTTCCGCGGCACCCCCGCCGCGGTCAGCAGGACGGCGCTCATCCAGCCGGTGCGGTCCTTGCCCTGGGTGCAGTGGAAGAGCACCGGCGTCCGGCCGTCGGCGACCGCCCGGGCCGCCGCCCCGAACGCCTTGCCGGCCGCCGGGTCGCTGACCAGCCAGGCGTAGTACGCGTCCATCATCCGCACCGCCTTGCCGGCCCCGAGTGCCCGCTGCTGCGCCGCCGGGCCGCCCGCGATCAGTGTGGCCATCGTCCGGGACAGGTCGGCCTTGGGGTCGTAGACGGGCAGGGCGGTGCGGTGGACCCCGCTCGGCAGCGCGTCCCGGGCGGTCGCCACCTCGGCCGGGGAGCGGAAGTCGAGGTCTTCGGTGACGCCGTCCTCGGTGAGGGTCCGCTGCTCGGCGGGGGTGAGGTGGTTCAGCGCGTCGGCGCGGTAGACGACGCCGTGGCGGACCTCGTGGCCGTCGGCGGTCCGGTAGCCGCCGAGGTCGCGGGCGTTGGGGGCGTCCCGCAGTCCCATCGACCGGGGCACGGGGGCGGTGGCGGCGGCCCGGGCGGTGCTGCCCGACCCGCCGCCCGCGGGGTCCTGGGCGGGGCGTGCCGAGCAGCCGACGGCGCCGGTGGCGAGGACACCGAGACCGGTGGCCGCGACGACGAGCCGGCGCACCGACCGCCGTCCCGGAAGCTTATTAATGGTGACCATTAGACGACGGTAGGGGCGGCTACGGTAAATCCTCCATAAACATTGCCGACGGTCACAGGAAACGCACAGCCGGCGCCACAGGAAGCCCACAGGAAACGGGCCGGGCCCCGGTGCTCAAGGGAGATCATTTCCCCCTATTTCCCGGCCGCCCGGCCCGCCGTATTCCGCGTCCCGGAATTGCCTACTGGTTCAGCACGGCCTGCATCACCGACTTCGCGATCGGCCCGCCCAGCTTTCCGCCGGCGATCTCCGAACGCGGGATGTCCATGTCCTTCGGGTCGACGAAGACCGCCACCGCCACCGGCGAACTGCCGTCGGGCAGCTTCGCGTAGGAGACGAACCAGGCGTACGGCCGCTCGTCGTTCACATTCGCACCGTGCTGGGCCGTACCGGTCTTGCCGCCGACCGTCACGCCGTCGATCTTCGCCTTCGAGGCGGTGCCGTCCGAAACGGTGTACTCCATCATTTCCTGCACCTTCAGTGCGGTGTCCTTGGAAACCGCCTGCGGGTCCTTCGGATTCAGCGGCGCCGGGTCGAACTTCTCGATCGTGGAAAGGTCCGGACCGCGCAGCTCCTCGACCATGTACGGCTTCATCACCTTGCCGTTGTTGGCGATTCCGGCGGCGACCATCGCCATCTGCAACGGCGTGCTGGTCACGCTGCCCTGCCCCATGCCGGTCAGCGCGGTCTGCGGCTGGTCCAGCTTGCTCGGATAACCGCTCACCGCGGAACGCACCGGAATGAACTGCTCGGCGTTGAAGCCGAACTTCTCCGCGGTCTCGCGCATCTTGTCCGTGCCGAGCTTGTGCGCGGCGTCCAGGAAGACGTTGTTGCAGGACCACTGCATGCCGGTCTTCAGCGACGCCTTGTCGCACGGCGCCCCCTCGACGTCGTTGCCGACCTGGGTGCGGGTCTGCGGGAGCGTGTACGGGGCCGGGGCGCCGGAGGAGGCGTTGATGTCGCCGACCGTGCCGTGCTCCAGTGCCGCGGCCGCGGTGAGCACCTTGAAGGTGGACCCCGGCGGGTAGATCTCGCGCAGCGCCCGGTTGTTCATCGGCTTGCCCTTGTCGGCTTCGAGCGCCAGGTACTTCTTGCCCTCCGCGTCCGACAGCCCCGCGAAGGTCGACGGGTCGTACGACGGCGTGCTGGCCATCGCCAGGATCTTGCCGGACCGCGGGTCGAGGGCGACCACCGCGCCGTTGGCGTGCAGGTCGGTCAGGCCCTTGTACGCGGCCTTCTGTGCCTTCTCGCTGATGGTCGTCAGGACGTCGCCGCCGCGCGGCTTCTCGCCCGTCAGCATCCCCCGCGCCCGGTTGAAGAACAGCCGGTCGTCCTTGCCGTTGAGCACCTTGCGGTAGACGCCCTCCAGCATGGTCTCGCCCGCCGCCTGCCGGGCGTAGCCGGTGACCGGGGCGTACATCGCGCCGTCGGTGTAGGTGCGCTTGTACTTGAAGTCGCCGCTGGTCTGGGTCGACCCGGTGATGGGCTTGCCGCCCACGATGATGTTGCCGAGCGGGTACGAGTACGCCTCGATCTTGACCCGCCGGTTGTTGTCGTCGTTGGCGAGCTGGTCGGCCTGTACGAACTGCACCCAGGTCGCCCGGACCAGCAGGGCCAGCACCAACGCCCCGCAGAAGACGGCTATGTGTCTGAGCGGCCTGTTCATGGTCTCCCTCCGGCCCGGGGGGCGGCCAGCCGATCACCATGCGGCCGCATGCCCGAATTGCACTGTCGAGAGAGAAAGATGCATTTACGGGCTCTGCGGTTGCAGGGAGCGACGAGGCCCCTGTGGCCGGTGGGGCGTTCGATGCGCTCCCCGTCCGTGTCCCGGTCCGCGGAACCGGGCGGTCCACACGTGCCGTCAGCGCACCAGGAGCACCAGCGTTCCCACCATGATCGCCGTGGCCAGCACGAAGCCCATCCGACGGAGCTTCTCCTGCACTTCGCGCAGCTCCTCGGGCGGTTCGTCGGGCGGATCGGACCACAGCATGACCTCGATCCTCCCGCCCCCCACGACGACGGCGCCTGAGTACGCGTACTCAGGCGCCGCACCGCGAAGGACTAGTCAGTGCACCCTGCACCGACCGCGTTCGGCCAGCTCACCGCGGCCAGAAGCTGGTCCGCCAGGCCCGCGGTCCCGGATGGGGCACATGGGACCGGGCCGGAACCGTCGCCGCCGGATCCGACCACTGACTGCGCGGCCCGCCCTCCTCGGCGGCGCCACCGGCGGCCACCGCCGCCGCGCGGGCCTGCACCACCGCCAGTGCGGCGGCCAACTCCTCGGGCGTGGGATTGCCCCGTACGACCTTGATCATCGTCAACCGACCTCCTCCGGCGGGGACTACAGCGGGATGTTGCCGTGCTTCTTCGGCGGCAGCGCCTCGCGCTTGTTGCGCAGCGTGCGCAACCCGCGGACGATGTGCCGCCGGGTCTCGGAGGGCATGATCACCGCGTCGACGTAGCCCCGCTCGGCCGCGACGTAAGGATTCAGCAGCGCGTCCTCGTACTCCTGGATCAGCTCCTGGCGCCGGGTGTCCTGCTCGGCCGGGTCCTCGATCGCGGCCAGCGTGCGGCGGTGCAGGATGTTCACCGCGCCCTGCGCGCCCATCACCGCGATCTGCGCGGTCGGCCACGCGAGGTTCAGGTCCGCACCCAGGTGCTTGGAGCCCATGACGTCGTACGCCCCGCCGAACGCCTTCCGCGTGATCACGGTGATCAGCGGGACCGTCGCCTCCGCGTACGCGTAGATCAGCTTGGCGCCGCGCCGGATGATCCCGTCGTACTCCTGGTCCGTCCCCGGCAGGAAGCCCGGGACGTCCACGAACGTCAGCACCGGGATGTTGAACGCGTCGCAGGTGCGCACGAACCGCGCGGCCTTCTCGCTCGCGTTGATGTCCAGGCACCCCGCGAACTGCATCGGCTGGTTGGCCACCACGCCGACCGAATGGCCCTCGACCCGCCCGTACCCGGTGAGGATGTTCGGCGCGAACAGCGCCTGGGTCTCCAGGAATTCGCCGTCGTCCAGCACGTGCTCGATCGCCGTGTGCATGTCGTACGGCTGGTTGGCCGAGTCCGGGATCAGCGCGTCCAGCTCGCGGTCCGCGTCGGAGACCGCCAGGTCCGCCTCCTCGGGGAAGGCCGGCGGGTCCGAGAGGTTGTTGGACGGCAGGTACGACAGCAGCCCCTTGACGTACTCGATGGCGTCCTTCTCGTCGCCCGCCATGTGGTGCGCCACGCCGGAGGTGGTGTTGTGCGTACGGGCCCCGCCCAGCTCCTCGAAGCCGACGTCCTCACCCGTGACCGTCTTGATGACGTCCGGCCCGGTGATGAACATGTGCGACGTCTGGTCGACCATCACCGTGAAATCCGTTATGGCCGGCGAATACACCGCACCACCCGCGCACGGACCCACGATCAGGGAAATCTGCGGCACCACACCCGACGCATGCACATTGCGTCGGAAAATCTCCGCGAACAGCCCGAGCGCGGCCACGCCCTCCTGAATCCGGGCACCGCCGCCGTCGTTGATCCCGATGACCGGGCAGCCGTTCTTCAGCGCGAAGTCCATCACCTTGACGATCTTCTCGCCGTAGACCTCGCCGAGCGATCCGCCGAAGATCGTGAAGTCCTGCGAATACACGCACACCGGACGGCCGTCGACCGTGCCGTAGCCGGTGACGACGCCGTCGCCGTACGGCCGGTTCTTCTCGATCCCGAAATTCGTCGACCGGTGCCGGGCGAACTCGTCGAGCTCGACGAACGAGCCGTCGTCCAAAAGGAGGTCGATGCGCTCACGCGCCGTCAACTTCCCTTTGGCGTGCTGCTTTTCCACTGCACGGGCGGAGCCGGCGTGAGTGGCCTCCTCGACCCGCCGTTGCAGATCCGCCAATTTGCCCGCGGTGGTGTGGATGTTTGCTTCCGGTTCGGACATCGGGATGCGGCTCCTGCTCGTCCTGGACTGGCACTCGTACGGGGGGAGGTACGGGTGTGGCTACCGATTCGTAGCGTATCGGCGGGACTGCTCTGCGGCACTGCGTCGTTGACCACACCTAGGCTGGGGCCATGACGCCTCAACCACCGGAAAACCGGGACAAAGACGCCGGTCGCTGGAGCGATCTGAGCCGCCCGCCGCTGAACGCCGTCGCGCTGCGCCGGGCCCTCGTCCGGCCCGACTCGCTCTGGTCCGCGCTGGACGTCGTTCCCGCCACCGGCTCCACCAACACCGACCTCGCCGATCGCGCGGCCGCCGGTGACCTGCGCGAGGGGACCGTCCTCGTCGCCGAGGAGCAGTCGGCCGCCCGCGGGCGCCTGGACCGCCGCTGGTCGGCGCCGCCGCGCTCCGGCCTCTTCGTCTCCGCCTACCTCACGCCGACCGTGCCGCTCGCCCGCTGGGGTTGGCTGCCGCTCCTGGCCGGCGTGGCCACGGCCACCGCGATCGCCCGCACCGCCGGCGTCGACACCGCACTCAAGTGGCCCAACGACCTGCTGGTCACCGTGGACGGCGCGGAGCGCAAGACGGGCGGCATCCTCGCCGAACGCGCCGGCGACGGCGTCGTCATCGGCATCGGCCTCAACGTCTCCCTCACCGCCGACGAGCTCCCCGTCCCCACCGCCGGCTCCCTCGCCCTCGCCGGCGCCCCCCACATCGACCGGGACCCCCTGCTGCGGGCCGTGCTCCGCTCGCTGGAGCACTGGTACGGCGCATGGCAGGCGGCCGACGGCGACCCGGGCGCCTGCGACCTCCAGGCCGCGTACGTGGCGGGCTGCGCCACGCTGGGCCGGCACGTGCGCGCGGAACTCCCGGGCGACCGGTCCGTCGAGGGCGAAGCGGTCGCGCTCGACGCCGACGGCCGGCTGGTGCTCGCCACCTCCGACGGCGTCCAACAGCCGGTGGGCGCCGGCGACATCGTCCACCTCCGCCCGTCGACGGGGGACGGCTACACGTAGCGAAGGGGCCTGCCGCGCGGGCCTCGCCGGTGGGGTGCCGGGTGCGTCGGGCCAGGTGGCGGCGGCCCCTGCGGCCCGCACGTGCCGGACGGCGGGCGGGGCCGCCCGCACCGCGACCCGGCCGCACCGGCCGGACGCGGCTCCGCGACCCCGACGCCGCGACGACGTGAGGCAGAGCACACCTGCCGTATCGTTGGGGCGGTCCGCCGGCAGGGAGCGGATCATGGGCGAGCAGCGAGATCGGAAGGGCCGTGCGCAGGGAACGGACAGGGAGCGGTCGGTGACCGCCGACGAGTCGGGGGCCACCCCGCGCGGCGCGGACGCCGAGGGCGAGGCGGTGGGTGAGGCGTCCGCGGGCGACCCCGCGGGCGACCCCGCACGGACCGACGACGGCCCCGAAGCGGCCGCCGGCGCCAACGGCGAGAACGACGGCGAGAACAACGGCGAGAACAACATCGCCGTCAAGCTCGAACAGCTCATCCTCGGTGCCGAGCGCCGCTACACGCCGTTCCAGGCGGCCCGCAGCGCCGGCGTCTCGATGGACCTGGCCGCCCGCTTCTGGCGGGCCATGGGCTTCGCGGACATCGGCCAGGTCAAGGCCCTCACCGAGGCCGACGTACTGGCCCTGCGGCGGCTCGCCGGCCTCGTCGAGGCGGGGCTGCTGAGCGAGGCCATGGCGGTGCAGGTCGCCCGGTCCACGGGCCAGACCACGGCCCGCCTCGCCGACTGGCAGATCGACTCCTTCCTGGAGGGGCTGACCGAGCCCCAGGACTCCGGCCTGACCCGCACCGAGATCACCTACCCGCTGGTCGAGCTGTTGCTCCCGGAGCTGGAGGAGTTCTTGGTCTACGTGTGGCGGCGGCAGCTGGCCGCGGCCACCGGGCGGGTGGTCCAGGCGCAGGACGACGCGGAGATGGTGGACCGGCGGTTGTCCGTCGGGTTCGCCGACCTGGTCGGCTTCACCCGGCTGACGCGGCGGCTGGAGGAGGAGGAACTGGGCGAGCTGGTCGAGGCGTTCGAGACCACCGCCGCCGATCTGGTCGCCGCGCACGGGGGCCGGCTCATCAAGACCCTGGGCGACGAAGTGCTCTTCGCGGCGGACGACGCGGGTGTCGCCGCCGAGATCGGGCTGCGCCTGATCGAGACCATGGGCCACGACGAGACGATGCCCGAGCTGCGGGTGGGCATCGCGTTCGGCACGGTCACGACCAGGATGGGCGACGTCTTCGGCACGACCGTCAATCTGGCGAGCCGGCTGACCTCGATAGCGCCGAAGGACACCGTGCTGGTGGACGAGGCGTTCGCGGTGGAGCTGGGGCGCACCGGCGACGCCCCGGTCTCCGAGGCGGACGCCGCGGCAGCGGAGAAGGCGGCCCAGGAGGGCACCGGCAGTCCGCCGCCCCCGTACCGCTTCGCGTTGCAGCCGATGTGGCAGCGGCCGGTCCGCGGGCTCGGCGTCGTCGAGCCGTGGATGCTGACCCGGCGCGGGTGACCCGGGCGCGAGCGCGGTAGCCCTGCCGGAACCGGCCGTGAGCTGACATGATCCTCGTCGTCAGGTCAACGAGCGTTAACCGGTGATCGGGAGGGCGGCATGCGGCGGTTCGGTGCACAGGAATGGGTGGGCGTGGCGCGCCACGGCTTCGTGGCGGAGTTGGTCCTGGACCGGCCGAAGGCGATGAACGCCGTGTCGACGGCGATGGCCGACGCGCTGACGCAGGCGTGCGCCGAGCTGGCCGCCGACCGGACCGTGCGGGCGGTGGTGCTCACCTCCACCCATGAGCGGGCGTTCTGCGTGGGCGCCGACCTCAAGGAGCGGAACTCCTTCACGGACGCGGACCTGATGCGGCAGCGTCCGCGCACCCGGGCCGCGTACACCGGGGTGTTGGAGCTGCCGGTGCCGACGGTGGCCGCGGTGCACGGGTTCGCGCTCGGCGGTGGCTACGAGTTGGCGCTGGCCTGCGATCTGATCGTCGCGGACGGGACTGCGGTGGTCGGCCTGCCGGAGGTGTCGGTGGGCGTCATCCCCGGCGGGGGCGGGACGCAGCTGCTGCCGCGCCGGGTGGGGGCGGCGCGCGCCGCCGAGTTGGTGTTCACCGCGCGTCGGGTGCCGGCGGCGGAGGCGGGCGAGCTGGGCCTGGTGGACCGGGTCGTGGCGGACGGGCAGGACCGGGCGGAGGCGCTGGCGCTGGCCGCCGCGATCGCCCGCAATTCGCCGGTCGGCCTGCGCGCGGCCAAGCGCGCCCTGCGGCTCGGGCAGGGACTGGACCTGCGGGCCGGACTGGAGGTGGAGGACGGTGCGTGGCGGAGCGTGGCGTTCTCCGGGGACCGGGCCGAGGGCGTCGCGGCCTTCAACGAGAAGCGGGACCCCGACTGGCCGGGGGAGTGACCGCCCGGTCCGCCCCTTCCGGTGGTCCTTGACCAGCGGAAGGGGCGGTTCGGGTCAATCATTCCTACGCTGTAATACAGAGCGTGCGCACGGCTACGGAATGTGAGGATCCGGTGACGGGCGAGGGTGACGCGAGGCTGCGGGCCGTGGTGGAGCTGGCGCAGGCGATGGCGGCCGCGCCGGCGCTGCGCGACTCCGCCCGGGCCGCGGCCCAGGGGGCGCGGCAGGCGCTGGGCGGTTCCTTCGCGGCGATCTGCAAGTGGGAGCGCGAGCGGGGGCGGCTGCGGGTACTGGTCAACGTCGGCGAACTCGCCCCGGGGGAGCGGGAGTTCCCGGACGACGAGACGTATCCGGTGCACGCGTTCGCGGAGATCGTCGGGTTCCTGCACGAGCAGTGGGCCGGTGGCGGGGAGCCGAGCGCCTGGGTGGAGGTGGCTGCGGGGGAGCCGGGCGGTGACGCCGCCGACGGTCCGCTGGTGCCGCCCGGCAGTCCGGGGCGGGTGGCCGCGCTGCGTCGGCGGGGCCGGGGCTGCTGCGTGGTGGCGCCGCTCGTGCTGCACGGTCGGGCCTGGGGCGAGTTGTACGTGGCGCGACGGCCGGGGGAGCCGGTGTTCGGGCGGGCGGACGCCGATTTCGCGACCGTGCTGGCCGCGGTCACGGCCGCGGGGATCGCCCAGACCGAGCGGCTGGCGGAGGCCCGCCGGCTGGCGTTCACCGACGCGCTGACCGGTCTGGCCAACCGCCGGGCCGTGGACATGCGGCTGGACGAGGCGTTGGAGCAGCACCGCGCCGACGGGGTGGTGGTGAGCCTGGTGGTGTGCGATCTGAACGGGCTGAAGCAGGTGAACGACTCGCGGGGGCACGCGGTCGGCGACCGGCTGTTGGAGCGCTTCGGTTCGGTGCTGTCGCTGTGCGGCGCGATGGTGCCGGGGACCCTCGCGGCGCGGCTGGGCGGGGACGAGTTCTGCCTGCTGGCGGTCGGCCCGGACTCCGACGAGGTGGTCAAGGTGGCCGGCGAGCTGTGCGGCCGGGCCGCGGAGTTGGACCTCGGCGAGGGGGTGGCCGTGGGGGTCGCCTCGACCGGCGATCCGATCGGCCCGGTGCACACCGCCCGGCGGCTGTTCCGGTTGGCGGACGCCGCCCAGTACCGCGCCAAGGCGGCGAAGTCCGGCGGTCCCGTGGTGGCCGGGCGGCATGGCGGGGCGGACGATCCGGTCGTGCGGCTGGCGGACGCGCCCGAGCCGTCGCAGGGGCCGGAGCGGCGGAGGTTCCGCAGGTGAGCGGGGGCCGGGGCGCGGGGTGCGGGCGGTCCGGGTGAGGAGCGGCGGTGGTGTCGGACGATGATCGGTAAGGGGTGATCCCGAAATCCGGTGGTGACATCCGGCGATTCAGTCTCTAGGGTGCCTGAATATGGATATGCACACTGTGGTGCTGGGGACGTCCGGCACCACCGCACAGGACGTCATCGCGGTGGCCCGCGGCGCGGCCCGGATCGAGCTGTCCGAGGAGGCCCGCTCCGCCGTCGCCACCTCCCGCGCCTTCATCGACGAGCTCGCCGCCAAGCCGGAGCCGGTCTACGGCGTCTCCACCGGCTTCGGCGCCCTCGCCGTACGCCACATCAGCCCGGAGCTGCGCGCCCAGCTCCAGCGCAACATCGTGCGCTCGCACGCGGCCGGCATGGGCCCGGCCGTCGAGCGCGAGGTGGTCCGCGCCCTGATGTTCCTGCGGCTGAAGACCCTCGCCTCGGGACACACCGGCGTCCGCCCGGTGGTCGTCGAGACCATGACCGCGCTCCTGAACGCCGGCATCACCCCCGTCGTCCACGAGTACGGCTCGCTCGGCTGCTCCGGCGACCTGGCCCCGCTCTCGCACTGCGCCCTGACGCTGATGGGCGAGGGCGAGGCCCAGGGCCCGGACGGCGTCGTCCGACCGTCCGGCGAGCTGCTGGCCGCGCACGGCATCGAGCCCGTCGAACTGCGCGAGAAGGAGGGGCTGGCGCTCCTCAACGGCACCGACGGCATGCTCGGCATGCTGGTGATGGCCTGCGCCGACCTGGCCCGGCTGTTCACCTCGGCGGACGTCACCGCCGCGCTCTCCATGGAGGCGCTGCTCGGCACCGACAAGGTCCTCGCGCCCGAACTGCACGCCATCCGGCCGCACCCGGGGCAGGCCGCCTCCGCCGCCAACATGCTGGCGTTCCTGGACGGTTCCGGCCTCACCGGCCACCACCAGGACGACGCCCCGCGCGTGCAGGACGCCTACTCCATCCGCTGCGCCCCGCAGGTCGCCGGCGCCGGCCGGGACACCCTCGCGCACGCCCGCCTGGTCGCCGACCGGGAGCTGGCCGCCGCCGTCGACAACCCCGTCGTGCTGTCCGATGGCCGGGTGGAGTCCAACGGCAACTTCCACGGCGCACCGGTCGCCTACGTCCTGGACTTCCTGGCCATCGCCGCGGCCGACCTGGCCTCGATCGCCGAGCGCCGCACCGACCGGCTCCTGGACAAGAACCGCTCGCACGGGCTGCCCGCCTTCCTCGCCGGGGACCCGGGCGTCGACTCGGGCCTGATGATCGCCCAGTACACCCAGGCCGCGCTGGTCAGCGAGTTGAAGCGGCTGGCCGCCCCGGCGTCGGTGGACTCCATCCCGTCCTCCGCCATGCAGGAGGACCACGTCTCGATGGGGTGGTCGGCGGCGCGCAAGCTGCGCACCGCGGTGGACAACCTCACCCGGGTCATCGCCGTCGAGCTCTACGCCGCGACCCGCGCCGTCGAACTGCGCGAGGGGCTGACGCCCGCCCCGGCGACCCGTGCGGTGCTGGACGCCCTGCGCGCCGCGGGCGTCCAGGGCCCGGGCGAGGACCGTTTCCTGGCGCCGGACCTGGAGGCGGCGTACGCCTTCGTCCGGGACGGCGCGCTGGTGACGGCGGCGGAGTCGGTCACCGGCGAACTGGCCTGACGCGACATCAATCCGCGCCGGCGGCCCCCGCACCGGGGCCGCCGGCGCCCGGCCGTTCCCGGCCCGGCCGGTGGCGGGACGGCCCCGGGCTCAGGCGGATTCGTCGCGGGTGCGGTGCACGGAGTAGCCGACCAGGGCGGCGCCGAGCGCCAGGCAGGCCGCGCCGCCGACCACGTACGGCGCGGTGTTCGGGCTGCCGGTGTCGGCGAGGTAGTGGGCCGGCCCGGCGCTCCCGACCGGCGCGCCGCCCGGCCGGGTCGTGGTCGAACCGCTGTCGGACTGCCGCGCACCGGCGTGACGCTCGGTGCCCGCCGGGTCCGAGACCTTCGCGCGCCCCGGAACCGCCGGTGCGGAATCCGTCCGGAGGTCGGAATGCGGGGCTTCGCCGTCCCCCACGATCGCATTCGCGGACGGTACGAACCACAGGGCGAACAGCACCGATCCCGCGGCAGTGGCGGTCAGCAGCGGTCGTCGTGCGGTCACGAAAGCAATCCCCCTTGTGGGTTCGGCGAATTGGCCGTTGATCGCAGATGTTAGTGACCGCCGCGGGTCGTGCGGTAGTCGGGACCCGCTGGTGCTTACCCTCCGTTCATGAGCAATGGCGAGACATCACGCTTTGTACGGCTTCACGTCGAACTGGTCATGGAGGTCACCGACGCCGCCGAGCTGACCGGCGCCGCCGTCGGCCGGATCGACGCCGACACCGCGCTCCCCGACGACGAGCGCAGGCAGTCCCTGGAAACGGTCAGAGACGATCCAGCGGAGGCGCTGGCCCACCTCATCGATCCCTTCGACCTGGTCAACGAGGTCCCCGGCACCGAACTCGCCCAGGCGTCCTGGAGCAGCGAGGAGATGACCGACTACGACCCGGACGCCGAGTGGGACGCCGCCGAGTGGGACCTGGCGGACGACGCGGACGAGGAGGGCTGACCGCGGATCCGCCGTCTCCCCGCCCCGTCGGCCACCCACCGCGACCCCCGTGCGACGCCGTGTCGCACGGGGGTCGACGTCGCGCACGGGGGCGACGCGTCCACCGCTCGTTCGCGGCGTCGGCGGGGTTGCGGAGCCGCTCCCCGCGCCGACCGGCGCCCTCACCCCGCGTCGCGCGCCCCGCGCCGTGCGTCATCCCTCCTCACGCACGCCGCACGGCCGGCGGCACTCCGCTGCCCTGTGCGTGATCTACGCCATTGTTTAGCTGATGGGCGTTTTGCTGGCATTGCGTGTCCTTCCCCACACTTCTGCCGTGAATGAAGCGGATGAAAGGGATAAGGCGTACCAATGAAGTCGGCCGGAATGCCTGCGTCCAGATATGCCTGCGTTCATTCGGCGGCTCGCTCGGGGATTTTTCGCGAAATCGTTAGCAATGGAGAAGCGTGTGATGACGGACCGCAAGCGCCGCAAGGGCCTCATAGCCAGTGCCGCGCTGCTCGGGGGAGTGCTCACGGTCGCTGCGTGTGGTGCCAGCAACGCCACCGGTCACGGCGGCGGTGCGAACGCGGGGCGGCAGGACGGCTCCCAGCACGAGAGCACCCAGCAGGTGGACGAGGCAGCAGCGCAGGACGCCTCGCAGGCGAAGATCACCATCACGCCGAGGGACGGCTCGACGGACGCCGGTCTCAACGACGCCAAGGTGACCGCCAGCGGCGGCAAGCTCACCGACGTCACCATGACCACGGTCGTCGCGCACCAGGGCCCGCAGTCCCAGCAGAAGACCGTCGCGGGCACCCTCTCCGCCGACGGCACCTCCTGGAAGCCCAAGCAGGCGCTGTCCCGCGCGACCACCTACAAGATCACCGCGCACGGGGTGGACGCCCAGGGCCGCACGGCGGTGGAGAACTCCACCTTCACCACGGTCTCCCCGACCAACAGCTTCCTCGGGAACTTCACCCCCGAGGACGGCTCGACGGTCGGCGTCGGCATGCCCGTGTCGATCAACTTCGACAAGCCGGTCAAGAACCGCCAGGCCGTCCAGTCCGCGATCTCGGTCGCGTCCAGCAGCAACCAGCAGGTCGTCGGCCACTGGTTCGGCAACAAGCGGCTGGACTTCCGGCCCAAGGACTACTGGAAGCCGAACTCCCAGGTCACCCTGAAGCTCGCCTTGGACGGCGTCGAGGCGTCGCCGGGCGTGAAGGGCATACAGAACAAGACCGTCCACTTCACCGTCGGCCACTCCCAGGTCAGCACCGTCGACACCAAGACCCACCTGATGACCGTGGTGCGCGACGGCCGGACGGTCAAGACCATCCCGATCTCCTCGGGCAGCGACGACCACCCGACCTACAACGGTCAGATGGTCATCTCCGAGAAGTTCAAGCAGACCCGCATGGACGGCTCCACCGTCGGCTTCACCAACAACGACGGCAAGGGCGAGTACGACATCCCCGACGTCCCGCACGCCATGCGGCTGTCGAACTCCGGCACCTTCATCCACGGCAACTACTGGGGCAAGGGCATCTTCGGCAAGACCAACACCAGCCACGGCTGCATCGGCCTGCCGGACGTCAAGGGCGCGGGCGACCCGTCCACCGACGGCGCGTGGTTCTTCAACCACTCGCAGATCGGCGACGTCGTCAAGGTGGTCAACTCCCCGGACCAGACCATCAAGCCGGACAACGGCCTCAACGGCTGGAACATGTCCTGGTCCCAGTGGGTCGCCGGCAGCGCGAGCTGATCCGGGGCGACGCCCCACGGCGATGACCGACGTCCGACGCCCGGGAACCCGCATCCTCCGCGGGTTCCCGGGCGCCGCTCGTCGTCCGCCGCGGCGCACGACGCGGACGGCCGCCCGCTCCGTGCCCCGCACCCCGCGGCCGCCCCGCCGGCCGTCCGTACAGTGGCCGAGTGAGCGAGCGCGAGAGAAACGGCGGCGGGAAGCGCGGCGGGCGGGGCCCCGGGCGCGGCGACGGAGGACGGAGCGCCCGGGCCGGTGGCGACAGCGGGCAGCGGCCCGCCGACCGGGCCCGCCAGGCCGCCGACCTGCTCGGCACCGTCCTGGGCCGGGTCCGGTACGCGGCGGACGGGGCGGCCGCCGAGGACGCCATCGAAGCGGGCGCCTCGACGCTGACCGCCGCGGCGCCCGGCTGGGAAGCGATCAGCGCGGCCGCGGTCACGGCCGCCGTGGAGGCCGTCCGGCGCTGTTGGGCGGGCGGCTGGTACCCCGCCGACCTGCTGCGGATCGTCCGCCGGGAGGCTCCCGACGCCGCGTCGCCGGCCCTGGTCCTCGACGCCGTCGCCGCCGAGGAGGCCCGCCGCCCGCGGTCGTCCGACGCCGCTCGCGACCCGCGCTGGCGCGCCCAGTTGACCGACCTGGACGCCCGCGTCTGGTGGGACGCCGACCCCGGCTACCTGGACGCGGTCGCGGCCCGGCGCCGCACCTCCCGCTTCGAGACCGCGTACGACGTGCTGACCGCGCTGCGCCTGCTCTCCCGGCTGCCCCGGATCACCCCGCTGCCGCCCCCGCCCGGCGCGCCCGATCCGGCTGGCGCGCCCCGGCCGTCGTCCGGCGCCGGCGGACCCGGCGGCGCGTCCGCCACCCGCGCCCTCGGCCGGATCCGCGCCCTGCTCGCCAAGGCGGAGGCGACCGGCTTCCCGGAGGAGGCCGAGGCACTCTCCGCCAAGGCCCAGGAGTTGATGGCCCGTCACAGCATCGACGAGGCGCTCCTCGCGCACGCCCACGGCCCGGGCACCAGTGGGCCCGCCGACGGCCCCGCGGCGTTCCGCATCGGCATCGAGGGCCCCTACGAACAGGGCAAGGCGCTGCTCCTCGACGCCGTCGCGGCCGCCAACCGCTGCCAAGCCGTCTGGGCCGGTGAACTGGCCTTCTCCACCGTCGTCGGCTTCCCGCCCGACCTGGAGGCGACCGAACTCCTCTACACCTCGCTGCTGCTCCAGGCGACGTCGGCGATGAACCGCGCGGGCGACGCACACCACGCCCGCGGTCGCTCCCGCCGCACCCGCGACTTCCGCCAGACGTTCCTCGTGGCCTACGCGGACCGCATCCGCACCCGCCTGGGCGCGGCCACCGCCGCCGCGACCGCCGCGGCCACCGCCGAATCCACCGCCCCGGACCGGCTCCTGCCCGTCCTCGCCGCCCGCGAACTCGCCGTCCAGGAGACCACCGGCACGCTCTTCCCCGACACCGCACCGGTCCGCCTCCGCGGCATCCGCGACGCCGCCGGCTGGCACCAGGGCACCGCCGCCGCCGACCGCGCCCACCTGGGCCGCCCCGAGGGCGACACCCCCACCTGACGACGTCGGAACCGAGAACCGGGGCAGGCCCCCGGTTCTCCCCGATCCCGCGATCCCCCATTATGAACCAATCGATTCAAAACTCATGGTAGCGTTCCGTATCGATCAGTCCAAAACAAGCCCGGCGGAAGCCGAGGAGGGGAGTCGAGATGACCACGGACGGGACCGCGCGCGGGGCGCTGGCGGGCAAGGTCGCCCTGGTGACCGGCGGTTCGCGGGGAATCGGAGCGGCGGCGGCCCGGGCGCTGGCCGCCGAGGGGGCCGCGGTGGCGATCAGCTACACGGCGTCCGAAGCACGGGCCGCCGCCGTCGTGGCCGAGCTGACCGGCACCGGCGTCCGGGCCGCCGCCTACCGCGCCGACCAGGCCGACCGGCAGCAAGTCGCCGACCTGGTGGCCGCGGTGGCCACCGACTTCGGCCGGTTGGACATCCTGGTGAACAACGCGGCCGTCTCCGTCAACGGCGCCGTGGACGCCCCCGCTGACGACCCCGCGGCGTTCGACCGGCAGTTGGCGGTCAACGTGGGCGGCGTCGCCTCGGCCGTCCGGGCCGCCGCCGCCGTCCTGGGGGAGGGCGGGCGGATCATCACCGTCGGCTCGTCCCTGGCCGCCCGCGCCGGCTTCCCGGGCGTCGCCGACTACGCCGCGACCAAGGCCGCCATCGTCGGCTACAGCAAGGGCGCGGCCCGCGACCTCGCCCCGCGGGGCATCACGGTCAACGTCGTCCAACCCGGCAGCGTGGCCACCGACATGAACCCCCCGCAAGGCGCCTTCGCGGACGCCCAGCGCGCGGCCAACCCCATGGGCCGCTTCGGCCACCCCGACGAAATAGCAGCCGGCATCGCCTTCCTCGCCGGCCCAACCGCCTCCTTCATCACCGGCGCCGTCCTCGACATCGATGGGGGGTACTTGGCCTGAACGGGGAGCGGGGGCCGGGGGCGGGTGGGGGCTGCTTCGCCGTCTGGCTCAAGGCATCAGAGAGGGGTGACATTTCGGGTGCAGGGGCCCGCATGGGCGGCAATGCCCCGTATTCCGCCCCGCCCCACCTCGTCAACTGGTCACGTGTGGATGCTCTTCTTTCCCCTCTATCGCTCCAGTATGAGCATTGACGTGCGTGATCGTCATCGCCGGCGGCCCGCTACCTGTCCCCGAGACTCACGACAGCGAACCCTGGTTGACGTTGAAGCCACGGAGCTGGCATGCGTCTTCCTCGCAGGCAAGCCGAACGCGGCGGGACCTGGCTACCCCAGGCGGAACGCAACCTCACAGAGCCCTGCGCCCGGCACAGTGCGCCTCCGACTGGCGCCCGTCTGGGTTCGTCCCTTGGGCGAGAGTGGGAAGTGGGCGAGTTGCATGCCCGCTTGAGGGTCAGAATCGTTGTTGCTCGGCACCCGGCGGCAGGAAGCAGGGTGTGCTGACGGAAAACCGTAGGAGGTTGGGCGGTTTCACCGAGTCCGCGATGAGGCTGAAGTGCTCCTTCTCGTGGTAGCCATAGAGCATTACCTCAGGCCGGGCAGTCCGCTCCTCGTAGCTGGTGATCTTCACTGCATGTTGCTCTAGGGCCTGGCGCACCTTGCGTATGGCCTCGATGTGCCGGTCCTGATCGAGGTGCGCGTAGACAGCGTAGGTGAGAGTGAAGCGGCCATCATCGGCGACCTCGTCGTTGCGGCCGACGCATTCTTCGAATGACTCACGGGGGGCGGGATCCCTGGAGATCTTGACCCCGGCGTAGTGGGCCATGGTCGTGGTGTACTGCTTGGCCCAGGTCAGTGCGTTCGCGCGGCTCTGGCGGGGCAGGGGCTTGTTAAGGTCGTCGTTGCTCTGCTGGGACATGCAGCCTCCAGTGAGGAGAACGGCCAGGGCGGCCAGGATGGTTGGGCGGACCAGGGAAAGGCGTGTCTTAGGCATATAGCTCTTACTGCTGGAGGGCGGGTCCGCCGGGGCCGACGGGCACGACGGGAGTCACCGGCTTGTCATGCCGTTTGGAGGGTTGCTGACCAGCAATGATCTTTCCTTGGTTGTCGAGGCTGTCGCTGCCGTCGTTCCAGTAGCCGCTGTGGCCGTGCGTGTCGACCTTGAAGCGAGTTCCACCGAAGTCGCTTTTGTTCGGGGTGGTCCCCAGAGACATGTCCGTAACGTTGTGGATCGGATCGTCTTCAGCAACGCCGGTGTAGAAATGATCCGGGTCGATGTTGAGATCTTTGGCGTGATCCACGCCCATGCCAGGGCTGCCGACGACGCAGATGTTGTCGGCATCTAGGCCACCGTTCTTCGATGCGGAGATGCCTACGACCGTAGTCCCGTAACTGTGTCCGATCACGGTCAAGTTGGCGCGGTCGCTGCCTTCGTGAGAGGCACGCAGGCCGTGCGTGAAGTTGCGCAGGTCCGGGCCGGCATCTTCCGCACGCCCCTTGCCTGCGACGTCAAGATTGCCCGCCTCGGCTACCGGGATCTCCGGGGCGTCATAGCCAAGCCAATAGACCATCGAGGTCTTCGCTGTTGGATCGGCATTTTCTGCCGAGCGCTGCAGCTTTTCGATTCTCCCGAGCTGTCCGCTGGTGGAGTCCATCGTCGTGGCGGTTCCTGGGACCTGGACGCCGACGTTGTCGGCCGTGTCAGGGTTTCCCATGGCGATGACAGCCTTGCCGTCACCCTCGGAGTCGTAGTTGAGAACGTAAAGCTTCTTGTTACCCTCGGCGCCGTCGTGCTTTTCCAACGCCCGTTGGAGCGTGAGCATATTGTTGAGCCGCTTGTTGTAGTCATCGGTGGAGTACTTGTCGTGGTACTCGTAGTTCTCCATCGCGCTCAACTCCTGTTCCAGAGCGAGCCGGTTGGCGTCGTCGCGCACGGTGGAGGGTAACCCGTCAGTCCGGCCGATGATCTCAGGGTGCAGTGCCGCATAAGCCTCACGTTGGCCCTCCGGCAAATTCTTCCACCACTCGGCGGCATCCTTCGGGTCGCCTGGCGGGTACGGCTTACCAAGCTCCGTGTGCATGTCTTTCGACGCCTGCTGCACATCGTCGCGCGCCTCGCCCGCCGCGTCATCGATGTTGCCTTGTAGAATTTCACCGGTCAGCTCGTACAGGGCTTTGCTCCCCTCCTCGCTAGCCTTGTAGGCTTTATCTATTGCATCGTTAACCTTCCCCTGGTAGGTCTCGATCTTTGCGAACAGGTCGAACCGGTCCTGCCTACTCTCGCCCTCCTGTGGCTCCTCGCGGTCTTTCGGCGGGTGGACGCAGCCTTCGTCGTCGACATAAAAGCGTTCGGACTCCAACTCCTTTACGACCATTCGGAGTCGGTCCTGGGCCAGGAACATCTTGGCCCGGGCGATGCCCAGCGCTTCAGAGATGGCCATCGTCTCGGTCCGCGCAATTCCGAAGCGAGATTCGAGGTTCTCCAGGTAGTAGAGAGCGGCGTCAGCGTCATCGCCCTGCCAGTGTGCATGTAGAGGGCCGGTCACTTTGGCCCTGTGGCGTGCCCCGAGTTCGTCCATGGTCGTGGAGAGCCGGTGCCATGCTTTCTCGGCGGCTTCACTGTCAGAGAAGTCCTGCTTCAACAGACGTGCATAGTAAGAAGACATATCCTTGACCCCCGTTGATGCGTTAAGGATTGCGGTGCGCGGTGCTCGCGCGGTTGGCTATCCGAAGGGTGAATCAGAGTGGTCCGGACTCGGCTTGTTCGGATGGTGCGCTGCACCGCTCCCGGCCTCTGACTCGTACACGGGCATTGCCGGTTTGGCATTGAGCATGTCGTCCGTGGAGAGAGCTTTACTGCCGGGTGCGGGAGGCTGGTACTCGCCGCCTGGGGTGAAGACGGGCGTGGGGGAAGCGAAGCCGGGGTCTGGCAAAGTGCGGTTGTTTGACGAAGGAAGCCGGATCAAGCCCACGGCTCCGGTCACATCGGTCCCCGCAGGTGTGGACATGGCGGCCATCGCGGCGCTAGGCGCCTTCTCGAAGTCGCGTGACACGAGGTCGTCGTTCCATTCATGTCCGTCGGCGGAGGCGCGAAGATTCGCGGCGCCGGCCTTTGCCCGCTCATGCATGCCGTCCAGGGATGGCCGCCAGGTTTCGCCGATGGAGTGCAGTGCGGCAGCGATCGGCCAGCCCTCCAACGACTCCGCGGCTGCCTGGTTGTCGGAGAGGGCTTTGCTGTTCTGGCCCTTCATGTCGTCCGCGATGGCGTCTTCGGCATGTGCAGCAGATCGCAGTTCCGCAGGATCAACATTCATCTTGCCCGGCACGTAGCCCCCCCGCTCTTCGTTCTTACACGACCCTTCACGTCCGAGTGAAAGGCTCGCACGAAGATATCAATGCGGGGACGTATGATGCACGTTCACTTGCACGGCACGACTTAGTACTCCAGTTGCAGTTCGCTATTGCCGCTGGTCAGGAGCGACTTTTTGAGTGTAGTGAACTGACGCACTGTCATGTGTCGGGGTTCCTCAAGCAGAGGGAGACCTCGGCCGGGGCGCAACGGCAGTACTCAGGCACAGTCGGCCGTGCCAAGAACTGCCAAGTAGGGGTTTTTGCCGCCTGCGCGTCTTCGCGGGGCCGGACGTTGGTAGACCGGGAGGTGTATCTACCGAAGTCGTGGACGTCTGACCGGGAGCGATGCCAGGCAGCGAAGGTGCCTGTCGGGCGTGGTTTCGCCACCAAGGCCGAGCTGGCTCGGGTGCTGGTTGCCAGAGCACGGTCCTCGCCGCTGCCCTTTCCCTGGGTGACTGCGGACGCGCTCTACGGCCAGGACGGGCACTTCCGCCGCATGCTCGAAGAAGCCGAGCTCGGATACGTCCGGGCAGTCGCGAAATCACAGCAGGTCAACAGGACCATGGCTGCTTGCGGGCCACGCGCGGGACAGCCTGGCCGCTGTCGCGCCGACCAGACACTGACATGTCCTACTGGCGCCGCCGTCATCAGGCCACCGCCAGACACTGCCAACACAAACGCCGCACGAACGGTCACGAACAACCGCCACATGACAGTACGTCAATTCACTACACGCAAAAAGATGCTCCTGAACAGCGGTAATAGCGAACTGCAACTGGAGTATTAGTTCTGCGCGACAGGATGGAGGAGGCAGTCACATGCCTCCTCCATTACGACTTCCGTTCGGTCACGTCAGCATGTTGGTTCGACCTCGATGGTTGCTTCTCTCCGTCGGGTTCGACTAGATCGACGCCGAGGATCCTTGATGTTCGTTGCCAGCGTGCTTCGCCTCAGAAGGGAGCCTTGGCCGCCTGTGCTCGTCCCCACTCGCGAGCGCTCGGACAGCTCATTCGCCAGCCCTTCGGTTGGCGTGAGGCTTCCTGGTCTCCCTGGCCAGTTCGCGGTTCATCGTGAGGTCTTCGGCGATGTCAGTGGCGATGAGGGCGGCGCCGGGCGTGTGCCCGGAACCGAGGTAGCGCCAGTGCGCTTCGGTGTCACAGTCGGGACCGCTGGCGACGTCGACCCCGGCGGTGGCGCCTTGGTGCTCGACGCGTTCGGAGCGCAGGGCCGCGTAAGTCGTGCAGTAGACGCGGGATTTGGTGAGGATGTGGCCTCGGTAGCCGAGGGCGTGCGCCCAGGCCCGAAGCCGCAGTGGTTCGAACTCGGCCAGTCCGCCGAGTCGCCAGCAGGCCCGCATCAGTGCCCGAACGGAGCTGGGGGCCCCAGCGCAGTTGGTGTTCCCCCAGTGCCCGGCTGTGCGGAGTGCGCAGGTGGACGGCTGCGGCAGCGGTCCGCACGATGGCGGTGAGGTCTTCCGCTGTCGCCCAGGCGGGAGGCAGATCGCCCGGTCCGTTCGAGCCGTCGAGGCGGATCAGGGCGTGAACGTGGACGGCGGCGCGTTCGTCGGCCGGCGGCTTTCTCCGCGTGGCGTCGGGCGGCGATGGCGGCGATCTCGTTGAGCCGTACCGTTCGGCTGACTTCCAGAGTTTCCAGCGCGCGCAGCAGGGCCGCCGGGTCCCTACGGAGCTCAGGGGAAGGGCGTGACGTCGCAGCCAGCTATGCCCAGGTCGCGTTGAAGCCAAGCGGGCAGTAGTGCCCGACGGCACACCCCAGGGCCGTGTGCCGTCGGGTGAGTGGCAACTGTTCGTCGCGCACCCGGCGCGCGTAGGTCTGGAAGCCCACCCGGCGACGTCAGCCGTCGGTCTTGGCCACGCCCACGGGGCAGGAGACGCCCGTGCCGCCGATCCCGCAGTATCCGGCGGGGTTCTTGTCGAGGTACTGCTGGTGATACGCCTCCGCCGGGTAGAAGGGGCGGGTGTCGGCGGGGAGGATCTCGGTGGTGATGGCGCCGTAGCCGGAGGAGTTGAGGACCTGCTGGTAGGCGTCGCGGGAGGCTTCGGCGGCCTGTTGTTGGGCGGGCGAGTGGGTGTAGAGCGCCGAACGGTACTGGGTGCCGGCGTCGTTGCCCTGGCGGAAGCCCTGGGTGGGGTCGTGGGACTCCCAGAACAGCTTCAGCAGGGACGCGTACGAGACGACCTTCGGGTCGTAGACGACGCGGACGGCCTCGGTGTGGCCGGTGTGGCCGCTGCACACCTCCTCGTAGGTGGGGTGCGGGGTGTGACCGCCCTGGTAGCCGACGAGGGTGGTCCACACGCCCTCGGCCTGCCAGAACTTCCGCTCGGCGCCCCAGAAGCAGCCCAGCCCGAAGTCGGCGACCTCCAGTCCCTCCGGATAGGGGCCGAGCAGCGGGTTGCCCAGGACGGTGTGCCGGTCGGGGACGGTGAAGTCCGGCTCGGGGCGTCCCTTCAGCGCTTCCTCGGGGGTGGGGAGATGGTTCTTGAAGCGGGAGAACAGCATCGGGATCGTGCTCCAGAGGAGAGGGCCGGCGGGGGAAGGGGGACGGGCGGGGGCGGGCTGGGGTGTCGCTTCCGTTGGGGGAACGTTCCGGGGGCCCCGGGCATTCCGGGACCGGTGAGCCCCCTGCCCGGCGCGAGCGGAGGGCGACGTCCCGTGACGGCCGGGTCGGTGACTAGGCCCGGAAGCCCGTCGAGGTGCCGCCGAGCTGTTCCCAGCCGGCGATCGCCAGGGCGCGGTACGCGGCGTACTCGGCGGCCGGGCTGCGCCCGTAGGACCAGGGGACGGCGCCCACGTGGCCGTCGACGAGGCGCAGTTGTTCCATCGCCTCGGCGTAGCGCTCCGCGCGGACCAGGAACCAGACCAGCAGGTGGCGGATGTGCGGTGCCATCGGGTGGTCGGCGGGGGCCTCCCGGAGGGCGAAGTGGGCGCCCTCTATGGCGCGTTCGACGACGGCGCTCTGGAAGAGGCTGCGGACCATGTTGGCCTCGGGCAGGTGCGCGTAGACCGCGAACAGCGGCAGGGCCGGCAGCAGGCTCTTCGCGGGCGCCCCGGCGGCGGCGCGCCCGGCGAAGCCCTCGGCCTGCTCCCGGGAGCCCTGCCACTGCTCCGACCAGTACGGCAGCGCCGCCAGGTGCGCGCCCATGTGGTGCGGTGCCCGCTGGCGGACCTTGGACCAGAGCTCTTCGTAGTCGGCGGGGCGCTCGCCCAGGCCGCGGGCGACGGCCAGCTCGGTGATGTACGGGATCGGGCTGCCCGGTGCCAGCAGCGCCGCCTCGTGGCAGACCGTGCGGGCCTCCTCCAGGATCATCCGGAAGTCCTGCGAACCGGGGTCGCGCAGCGCCTGGACGACCAGGAACTGGGCGTGCGTCTGGGCGCCGCCGGGGTCCTTGGGGGCCTCGGCGCGCCAGGTGCGCAGCCAGATGCCGCCGGCCCGGGTGCCGGTGGGGGTGGCGGGGTCCGGCGGCGTCTGTGCCAGCTCGAACGCGGCCGCGCCGGCCAGCGTCTGCACCCGCTGCCAGCGCAGCTCCCAGTCGTCGCCGGTGGACCGCAGGAGTTCGGCGGCCGGCCGCCAGTCGTGCGTGCGGTGCATCTCGGCGAGCGCGTCGGCCAGGTCCTCGTCGGGGCCGGGCAGTCGTACGTCGAGCTCTTCCAGGGGGACGAAGCCGTAGCCGGCCATCGGGTCGGCGGCCACCGTCAGGCCCCGCTCGGCGTGCTGTACGGCCTTCCGGCGCCGCATCCAGGGCAGGAAGACCAGACCGCCGAGCGCGATCGCGGCGAAGAGGAGCAGCAGAACGTCCATGTGGTGTGTCCCGGTCGGAGGGGCTGGGGCTGGGGTGGCGGTCGGTGGGGAGGGGGACCGCGGCGGCGGGTGCGCGGGCCCGCAGTGCGGCCCCGGCGCCGGTCGCCGCGCGATCTCCCGAGCTTTCGTATGTATCCACTATCCAGCGAACCAGAAAGTTCCGGAAAGTTCGGTCCGGTGGCCGACTACCCTCGGCAGGCATGAGCGAACAGCGCGACGAGCGCCACCAGCACTTCGAAACCCTTGCCATCCACGCAGGCCAGGAGCCCGACCAGGCGACCGGCGCGGTGGTACCGCCCATCTACCAGGTGTCCACTTACAAGCAGGACGGCGTGGGTGGGCTTCGCGGCGGCTACGAGTACAGCCGCAGCGCCAATCCGACCCGCACCGCCCTGGAGGAGAACCTCGCGGCCCTCGACGGCGGCCGTCGCGGCCTCGCCTTCGCCTCCGGCCTCGCCGCCGAGGACTGCCTGCTGCGCACCCTGCTCGCCCCGGGCGACCACGTGGTGATCCCCAACGACGCCTACGGCGGCACCTTCCGCCTGTTCGCGAAGGTCGTCGAGCGGTGGGGCGTGGAGTGGTCGGTGGCCGACACCTCCGACCCGCAGGCCGTGCGGGCCGCGCTGCGCCCCCGTACGAAGGTGATCTGGGTGGAGACGCCCAGCAACCCGATGCTGGGCATCAGCGACATCGCGGCGCTCGCCGGGGTGGCCCGCGAAGCCGGCGCCCGCCTGGTCGTCGACAACACCTTCGCCAGCCCCTACCTCCAGCAGCCGCTCGCCCTCGGGGCGGACGTGGTGGTGTACTCCACGACCAAGTACATGGGCGGGCACTCGGACGTCGTCGGCGGCGCGCTGGTCGTGAACGACGACGCGCTCGGCGAGGAGCTGGCCTACCACCAGAACGCCATGGGCGCGATCGCCGGGCCGTTCGACGCCTGGCTGGTGATGCGCGGCATCAAGACGCTGGCCGTCCGCATGGACCGGCACAGCGCCAACGCGGCGCGCGTCGCGGAGCTGCTGGTCTCCCACCAGAAGGTCACCCGGGTCTACTACCCGGGGCTGGCCGAGCACCCCGGCCACGAGGTCGCCGCCAAGCAGATGCGGGCCTTCGGCGGCATGGTGTCGTTCCAGGTGGCGGGCGGCGAAGAGGCGGCGGTGGAGGTCTGCAACCGCGCCCGGCTGTTCACCCTCGGGGAGTCGCTGGGCGGCGTGGAGTCGCTGATCGAGCACCCGGGGCGGATGACGCACGCCTCGACCGCTGGTTCCGCGCTGGAGGTCCCCGCCGACCTCGTGCGCCTCTCGGTCGGCATCGAGTCCGCCGACGACCTGCTGGCCGACCTCACGCAGGCGCTGGGCTGACCCTCGGCCCCCGGGGCGACGCGCGCCCACCCCGGTCCGTTCCGCACCCCTCAGTACCCCGCCACGGGAGGGGTGGTGCGGGCCGGCGGCGGGCGCCAGGGCTGTGCGACCCCCGCCCACAGGGCCAGGGTCAGCAGCGCCAGGACCGCCAGCAGCGTTCCGGTGCGGTGCAGCAGGCGGCGCCGGGCCAGCAGGCGGCGGCCGCGGGCGGCGGCGCGGGCGGGCAGGTCCGGCGGCACCGGTGGCTGCGGGCCGGCCCGCAGCATCCGCCGGGCCTCGGTCTCCTTGCGGTCGGGCGGGCGCCCCTCGGGCGGGATCACGGCGGTGCGACGGCCGGCGGCGGGCGGCGGCTGCGGAGTTCGGCGACGGCGTGCCGGCACAGCGTGCGCACCCGATCGGCGGGCAGCCCCAGTTGGGCCGCGGTCTGCTCCTCGGCCACCTCCTCGTGCAGGCGGAGCACCAGCACCAGGCGCTCGCGCGGGGGCAGCCGGTCGAGCAGACCGCCGCGCGGCCGGCGGTGGCGCCACGCGGCGCGGGCGAACGCCGCGGTCAGTTCCCGGCGGGCCCGCTCGTAGGGGTCCGCGCCGTGCTTCCCGTCCCAGCCGGCGTACGTCCTGGCCAGCGCGCGGAGCAGCAACTCCTCGGCCACCGGCGCCGGTCGGTCCGCCGGCTCCCCGGTGAGCAGGGCGGCGGCGTGCAGCAGCCGTCCCGCCGCGGCCGCGGTGAACGCCTCGAACTCCCGGGCCCGGCGCCGCTCCCGAGCCCGTCGCCGCTCTCCCACCGCGCCTCCCGGATGACGGGCGGCCGGCACCCCCCGCCCCTACGGTGACGCCCCGGCCCGTCGGACAGCCCTTGGCCCTCCATGGCACGGCAGTTGGGGGGACGGGGTCAAGAGGCGTGACGCGGGCATCGCCCTGGGTACGTCCCGGCGCGCCCGGTCACGGCGGGGCGCGGTGCGCACCCCGCCGGCGCGGCGCCGGTCCGGATCCCCCGTCCCGTACGACGCCCCGGTCCGGGCCGGCGGTCGGCCGTGGTCCGACCGGTGCCGTCAGGACGGGGCGGGCCCGCCCGGCGCGAGGGCGGTGATGTCGGCGAGCGAGGTGTTGAAGCGCGTCAGGAGCGTGGTGAAGGCGTCGCGCTCCTCCGCGGTCCACTTCTCGGTGACCATGGCCATCAGGGCCCGCCGCGACGCCCGGACCTCGTCGAGCCGGGCGTGGCCGCGCTCGGACAGTTCCAGGACCACGGCGCGGCCGTCCTCGGGGTGGGTGGCGCGGCTGACCAGGCCGGCGTCGACCAGCGGGGCGACCTGCCGGGTCACCGTGGAGGAGTCGATCCCCATCCCGCAGGCCAGGGCCTTGACGCCCATCGGGCCTTCCTGGTCCAGGCGGTTGAGGAGCAGATAGGCGGCGCGGTCCATGGAGTTGCGCGCCTGCCCGACGCCGCCGAGCCGGCTCTGTTCGGCGCGCCGGGCGAAGACGGCCACTTGGTGCTGCAGCGCGTCGAGGAGAGCGGAGTCGGGGTGGGTCGTCATGTCCGGAGAGGTGGGCATGGCCGGGGCTCGCTTAATCGGGGTGGGTACGGACGGGGAAACAGCGTACGCGGCGCCGGCGCGGGCCGTGCCGGCGCTGCCGCGTACGACCCTGACGGCCCTGGCGGGCGGCCCCGTCGATCCGCGGGTGTCCGGCATCCGGCCGGAAAGGGCCCGTTCGTGGCCGAACTGCGAAACTGGCCGCATGGTCGACCACACGTCGCGTCCGCCGCATCCGCCGCATCAGTCCGCGGCCCCCGCGAGCACCGCTCCGGCCGTGCCGGCGGGGATCACGGTCGACGACGTGCGCGAGGCGCAGAAGCTGCTGTCCGGGGTGGCGCGGACCACCGCACTGGAGGGCAGCCGCTACCTGTCGGCGCTGGTGGGCGCCCCGGTCCACCTCAAGTGCGAGAACCTCCAGCGCACCGGCTCGTTCAAGATCCGCGGCGCGTACGTGCGGATCGCCGGTCTCTCGGCGCAGGAGCGGGCCGCCGGCGTGGTGGCGGCCAGTGCCGGCAACCACGCCCAGGGGGTGGCCCTCGCGGCGTCCCTGCTGGGCGTGGCCTCGACGGTGTTCATGCCGGTCGGCGCGCCGCTGCCGAAGGTCGCCGCGACCCGCGAGTACGGCGCCGAGGTGCGGCTGCACGGCCAGGTGGTGGACGAGACGCTGGCCGCCGCCCAGGAGTACGCGCGGCAGACCGGTGCGGTCTTCATCCACCCCTTCGACCACCGCGACATCATCGCGGGCCAGGGCACGGTCGGCCTGGAGATCCTCGAACAGTGCCCGGAGGTGCGCACCGTCGTGGTCGGGGTGGGCGGCGGCGGGTTCGCCGCGGGCGTCGCCCTCGCGGTCAAGGCGCTGCGGCCGGACGTGCGGGTGGTCGGGGTGCAGGCGGCGGCCGCCGCCTGCTACCCGCCGTCGCTGGCGGTGGGGCGCCCGGTGGCGATCGAGCCGCTGGCCACGATGGCGGACGGCATCAAGGTGGGGCGCCCCGGCGACGTGCCGTTCGGCATCGTGCGGGAGCTGGTGGACGAGGTCCGCACGGTCACCGAGGACGAGTTGTCCGCCGCCCTGCTGCTGTGCCTGGAGCGGGCGAAACTGGTGGTGGAGCCGGCCGGGGCGAGCCCGGTGGCGGCGCTGCTGTCGTCGCCCGGCTCCTTCGAGGGGCCGGTGGTCGCGGTGCTCTCCGGGGGCAACGTCGATCCGCTGGTGATGCAGCGGATCCTCCGGCACGGCATGGCCGCCGCCGGCCGCTACCTGTCCTTCCGGGTCCGGCTGACCGACCGCCCGGGGGCGCTGGCCAATCTCCTCGGAGTCCTGACGGTGGTGGACGCCAACGTCCTCGATGTCGGGCACGTGCGCATCGACCCCCGTCTCGGGCTCACCGAGGTCGAGGTCGAACTGCACCTGGAGACGAAGGGCCCGGAGCACTGCGCCGAGGTCACCGCGGCGCTGCGCGGGGCGGGCTACGACGTGGTCGCGGTCTGACGCGGGGCGGTGCGCGGGCGGGGCGGTGGCGGGCAGCCACCGCCCCGCGGCGTTCGGGGCCCGGCCGTCGCTGCTCCGTCGGGTCGCCGTCGGGTCCCCGTCGGGCCGGTTCCGCGCCGCGACGGAAGACCGCTCACGCACCCGTATCGCGATGTATCGCGTTTGCGCTACGATCGGCGCGAGCGGGGGTGCCGCGGCATGGCGTCCGCCGCGGACGAGCGCCCGTCAGTCACCCGCACGCCCTGGAGTGCGCCGGCCCCCCTGCGGAACCGTGGGGCATCGGCACCGGAAGCAGGGCCGCCGCACGCCCGAAAACGTACTATTCGGCTTATCTGTCGTATTCGACCTGGAACTGATCCAAGCCATGGGGGTACCCACATGCCAGGCGCCATTTACGCCGAAGGTCTGGTGAAGACCTTCGGTGAGGTGAGGGCACTGGACGGCGTCGATCTCGACGTTCCCGAAGGAACCGTCCTCGGAATGCTCGGCCCGAACGGTGCCGGCAAGACCACCGCCGTCAGGGTCCTGACGACCCTGCTCCGGCCCGACCGGGGGACCGCGCGGGTGGCCGGCGTCGACGTCGTCGCACATCCCGACGCGGTGCGCCGCGCCATCGGCCTCTCCGGCCAGTTCGCCGCCGTCGACGAGTACTTGACCGGCCGGGAGAACCTCGTGATGGTCGGGCGGCTCTACCAGATGAGCGGACGCGACGCCAAGCGCCGGGCCGCCGAACTGCTGGAGCGCTTCAACCTCGGCGACGCCGCCGACCGCACCGCCAAGACCTACTCCGGCGGGATGCGCCGCCGGCTCGACCTCGCCGCCGCCCTGGTCGTCAGCCCGCCGGTGATGTTCATGGACGAGCCCACCACCGGCCTGGACCCGCGCAACCGCCAGGCGCTGTGGGACGTCATCCAGGAACTCGTCGCCGGCGGCACCACCCTGCTGCTCACCACCCAGTACCTGGAGGAGGCCGACCGGCTCGCGCACGACATCTGCGTCGTCGACCACGGCCGGGTCATCGCCCGCGGCACCTCCGACCAGCTCAAGGCGCGCACCGGCGGCGAACGGATCGAGGTCGTGGTGCACGCCCCCGAGCACCTCCCGGTGGCCGAGGGTGTCCTGCGCGCGGTCGCCAAGGGCGACGGTGCGGTCGAGCCCCACACCCGGAGGCTGACGTTCCCGGTGACCGGCGGCGCCAAGCTGCTCGCCGAGGTCATCCGCGAACTGGACTCCCGCGGCGTGGAGATCGACGACATCGGGCTGCGCCGCCCCACCCTCGACGACGTCTTCATCGCACTGACCGGACACACCGCCGAGGCGGCACGGGACGGCGTCGACACCCCCGCCGACGGCGACCGGGCCGGCGCGGCCACCACCAAGGAGGGCGTGCGATGAGCGCGTTCGACCAGGCGGCCGGCGCGGCCGCCGCCCGCAACCCGCAGCCCCGCGGCGGCCTCGTGCGATCCGTCCGCGACGCACTGGTGGTGGCCCAACGCAACTTGATCCGGATGCTGCGGATCCCCGAGGTCGTGATCTTCGGGCTGATCCAGCCGATCATGTTCGTGGTGCTGTTCACCTACGTCTTCGGCGGATCCATCGCCGTCCCCGGCGCCCCGGCCGGCGACGCCCAGGCGTACCGCGAGTTCCTGATGGCCGGGATCTTCGCGCAGACCGTCACCTTCGCCACCGCCGGTGCCGGCGCGGGCATCGCGGACGACATGCACAAGGGGCTGATCGACCGGTTCCGCTCGCTGCCGATGTCCCGCGGCGCGGTGCTCACCGGCCGGACCCTCGCCGACCTGGTGCAGACCGCACTGACCCTGGTGGTGCTGGCCGTGGTCGCGCTGCTCATCGGCTGGCGCAGCCACGAGAACCCGGCGAGCGTGCTGGCCGGCTTCGCCCTGCTGCTCCTGCTCGGCTACGCCTTCTCCTGGATCGGCGCACTCATCGGCCTCTCGGTCCGCACCCCCGAGGCGGCCACCTCCGGCGGACTGCTCTGGCTCTTCCCGCTGACGTTCATCTCCAACGCCTTCGTCCCGGTCAACGGCATGCCGGCGTTCCTCCAGCACGTCGCGGAGTGGAACCCGTTCAGCGCCACCGTCGCCGGCGCCCGGCAGCTGTTCGGCAACACCATCGAGGGCGTGCCGCAGTCGGTGACCGGGGCCTGGCCGATGGAGCACCCCGTGCTGGCCTCGGTGATCTGGTCGGTCCTGATCATCGTGGTCTTCCGGACCCTGGCGGTCCGCAAGTACCGCTCGGCGACCGCCTGAGCCGGCCGCCCCCCGCACGCGGAAGGCGGCCCGGAGCGCTCAGCTCCGGGCCGCCTGCGTCGTGTGTGACGTGGTGCGCGGCTCAGCCGTTGTACGGCTTGGCGTCGAGGATCTTCACCGACGCCTTCTTGCCGTTCGGGAGCTCGTACTCCGCGTCGGCACCGATCCGCTTGCCGTTCACGCCCGACCCCAGCGGCGACTGCGGGGAGTAGGTCTCGACGTCCCCGCTCGCGTACTCCCGCGAAGCCAGGAGGAACGACAGCGTGTCGTCCGGGTCCCCGTCGAACGCGATGGTGACGACCATGCCGGGGGCGACCGTGCCGTCGGCCGCGGGAGCCTCGCCCACCTTCGCGGCCTCCAGCAGCTGCTTCAGCTGGCGGACGCGGAGTTCCTGCTTGCCCTGCTCCTCCTTGGCCGCGTGGTACCCGGCGTTCTCCTTCAGGTCACCTTCCTCGCGGGCCGCCTGGATCTTCTCGGTGATCTCGGCGCGTGCGGGACCAGACAGGTACTCCAGCTCGGCCTTGAGCTGGTCATACGCCTCCTGGGTCAGCCAGGTGACGTTCTCGCTGGTCTGGGTCACAGGTGCTCCTCGTCGGTACTGGGGATAAATCAAACGCCCTACCAGGAAGGTTTGCGCCTTCACAGGTGGGCGAAACCACGAGCCTAACAATTCCGGCACAAAAGGGGGAAGAGGAATTTCACAGTGGTCGCACAGGAATGCATCGCCGCAGATCAGAGTCGTTCGGCCGGCGCGCGGACGTCGGCCGAACGGGTCACCGGCCCGCTCCGCTCCGTCGGCGCCGGATCCCGCAGGGGCGTCGTGCGGTCAGCCGTTGCCGGCCGGCGCGCCCGTGCAGCCGACCAGGACCGCGTTGGTCGCGCGCTTCGTCGTCCGCACCGTGACCTCGGTGTCGACCTGGCCGGCGCGCTGGTCGATGGCGACGTCCTTGCGGCCGACCTCGGAACCGTCGGTGGCCTGCGAACGCAGCGTGCACACCCCCGTGTCGTCCTTGTCCTTGACGACTTCGAGGTGGACCTTGACCGCGTGGTCGGAGACGGCTTCCCAGGTGATGATCCGGCCGCTGAGGTCCTGCCCGGAGATGTACGAGACGCCGAGCCAGCCCACCACGCCGAGCAGTGCCGCACCGAGCACCGCCCCGATGATCTTCAGCTTGCGGTCCGCGCGCTGGTCAGCGGAACGGCCGTAGCGTCCGTCCGGGAGCCCTTCGCGCACCGCAGCCATGATCCATCCTCCTGATAGGGGACCGGGAACCGACGGACCCCCGGGGGGTCCCCGCCCCAGGGAATACAGCGCCCCCTCGCTTCGGTCACTATAGGAGGCATCTTCTCCGGCTTTTCACTGAGGATCGAGTCTTGACCGAGCAGCTGCGATTGATGGCGGTCCACGCCCACCCCGACGACGAGTCGAGCAAGGGTGCGGCCACCATGGCCAAGTACGTGTCCGAGGGGGTGGACGTACTGGTCGCCACCTGCACAGGCGGCGAGCGAGGCTCCATCCTCAACCCCAAGCTCCAGGGCGACCCGTACATCGAGGAGCACATCCACGAGGTGCGCAAGAAGGAAATGGACGAGGCCCGGGAGATCCTGGGCGTCAAGCAGGAATGGCTGGGCTTCGTCGACTCGGGGCTCCCCGAGGGCGACCCGCTGCCGCCGCTGCCCGAGGGCTGCTTCGCCCTGGAGGACGTCGAGGTCGCGGCCGGGCGCCTGGTCAAGCTGATCCGGGAGTTCAAGCCGCAGGTCATCACGACCTACGACGAGAACGGCGGCTACCCGCACCCGGACCACATCATGACCCACAAGATCACGATGGTGGCCTTCGAGGCGGCCGGCGACCCGGAGAGGTACCCGGAGGCCGGCGAGCCCTGGCAGCCGCAGAAGCTCTACTACAACCAGGGCTTCAACAAGCCCCGCACCATCGCGCTGCACGAGGCGCTGCTGGAGCGCGGCATGGAGTCGCCCTACGGCGAGTGGCTGGAGCGGTGGAAGCAGTTCGAGCGGCGCGAGCGGACGCTGACCACCTACATCCCGTGCGCCGACTTCTTCGAGATCCGCGACAAGGCGTTGATCGCCCACGCCACCCAGATCGACCCCGACGGCGGGTGGTTCCGGGTGCCGATGGACGTCCAGCGCGAGGTCTGGCCGACGGAGGAGTACGAGCTCGCGAAGTCGCTCGTGGACACTTCGCTCCCCGAGGACGACCTCTTCGCGGGCATCCGCAACAATTGAGCCCATGATGAGCGCGACCAGCACCCTCGCCCTGACGCACTTCGTCACCCTTGCCGACAGCTTCGACAAGGACAAGGTGACCCCCGGCGTCCTCGGCTTCATCGTTTTCGCGGTCATCGGCGGCGCCGTGTGGCTGCTGATGAAGTCCATGAACAAGCACATGCGCAAGGTGGACTTCGAGGAGCCCGCGGAGGACGGCCAGGGCACTGCCGCCCCGGCGGCCGCCGCGGCTGCGGAGCCGAAGACCAGCTGACCGCCCGGCGCCGGGCCCGCGGGCCCGGCGTGGGGCGTGCGCACCGCGTCGCCGGTCCATGGACCCGGTGCCGGTCCGCGCGCCGGCCGTCTGGCAGCGGCCGGTCGACCGGCCCGGCGGCTCGCTGATCCAAGAGGTCAGCGAGCCGTGCCCGCGACCGGACGCCCCGCCTCCGCACGGGCGGCGCACGCCGGCACCGTCACTCGGCGGCGGCCGGCTCCTTCGGCACGCCCATGACCTCCCGGGCGTGCCGGTCCGGCACCATGCCCAGGCGCCACGCCTGCCACCCCGTCTCGGGCTCCACCCCGCGCTCCAGCAGCAGCCCGAAGGTCTGGGCGCAGTCCTCCAGCTTCGCGTCCCGCCCGTCGTGCCGCTCCCGGACCAACTGCGCCAGCTCCTCCTGCGCCACCGCCGCGCCGACCACCGAACCGCCGGGCGAGGCGAACGGCAGCAGCGTGCACCGCAGGAACCGCGCCCAGTCCGCCCCGCGGCGGTCGCCGTACCCGGCGAAGAGCCGCCCGGCCTCGTCGGCCAGCTCCAGCGCCTGGGCCGTGCGGCCGTTGCCGGCGTCGACGATCACCAGCTCCAGCACCGACCACGCCTCGCCGTGCGCCACCCCGATCCGCTGGAAGTCCTTCCGGGCGTCCTGGAGCAGCTGCCGGGCGAAGCCGCTGTTGCGCAGCGAACCGGTCTGCTCGGCCCGCAGGTCCCGGGTCACCCGCCCCGCGTGGTGCCGGGCACAGGCCAGGCCGTAGCCGTCCTGCATGCGACTGAACATGTTCCGCGAGCGCTCCAGCTGCCGCAGGGCCTCGTCGCGCTCCCCGCGCTCCTCCAGCGCCTGGCCGAGGTAGTACATCGTCCACGCCTCGCCGCGGGCGTCCTCGTGCTGGCGGTGCAGCGGCAGTGCCTGGCGCAGCTGGTCCACCGCGGGGCCGGGGTCGCCGGCTACCAGGCGGGCCCGCGCCAGCTGGGTCATCGCCCAGGCCGTGCCGCGGTCGTCGTGCGTGCGTCCGTACAGCTCCAGGGCGGCGTGCAGGGCGGCCTCGGCGGCCGGGACGTCGCCCCGCCGCAGGTGGACCTGACCGAGCTGGAAGTGCGCCCACGCCTGGCCGTGCAGGCTCTCGCTCTCCTCGTGGAGCGCCACGGACTCGCTCAGCAGCTCCAACGCCTCGGCGAGCCGCGCCCGGTCCCGCTCGACCGCCGCCAGGGCGTGCAGCGTCCACGCCCGGTCGCCGCGCATGTCGGGGCCGGCCTGGAGGTCCAGCGCCTCGCGCAGCTTGGCCGCCGCCTCGGTGAGACTGCCCTGCTGCTGGAGCGTGATGCCCAGGTCGCGCAGCGCACGGGCCGCACCCACCGGGTGCTGTGCCTCGAAGTAGAGGTCGACCACCGACGACAGCGTCGTCCGGGCGCGGTCCAGCTCGCCCAGCTGGCGGGCCGCGACGCCGGTGCGCCACTGCACCGAGCGGACCAGCATCCCCTGGCCGGCCGCCCGGGTCAGCTCGCTCAGCTCGCCCAGGCGGTAGAGGTCGCCGCGCAGCAGGCAGTAGTCGCACAGCGCGCCCAGCAGGTGCGAGACGGTGTCCTGGTCCACCTCCTGATCGGCGTGGCGCAGGGCGGCGGTGATGAAGCTGGTCTCGTCGTCCAACCACTGCAGGGCCGCGTCCAGGGACGCGAAGCCGTGCGGGCCGAAGCGGTCGGCGCGGGTGGAGGTGTTGCCGTCGACGAGCCGGATCACCGCGTCGGCCAGCTCCGCGTAGCCGCGGATCAGCCGCTCCTGGGCCGCGGCGCGCTCGGCCGGCTCCTCCTCCTCGGCCAGCCGGGCGTGCGCGAACCGGTGCACCAGGGGGTGCAGGCGGTACCGCTCGCCGCGGACGTGCTCGATCAACCCCGCCCCGGCCAACGCGGTCAGCCGCTGCTTGGCCTCCGTGTCCGCGACGCCCAGCAGCGCGGCCGCGGCGGCCACCCCCAGGCTCGCCCGGCCCACCAGGGCCAGCCGGCGCAGCAACTGCCGGGCCTGCGGCGGCTGGTCGGCGTAGCGCAGCGCCAGGGCCCGCTCCACCGGTGCCGCCCCGCCGGCCTCCGCCAGCTCCTCGGCCAGCGCGGCGGGGGAGCGCTCGCCCAGCGCGGAGCCGACGACCCGCAGCGCCAGGGGCAGGCCGGCGCACAGCTCCGCGATCCGGTCGATCGCCCGCGCGTCGTACGGGGCGGCGTCGTCCGCCGGCTCCGCACCGGCCGCCGCCGAGCGCAGCAACTCCTCGGTGCCCGCCGCGTCCAGCGCCGCCACCGGCAGGTGGTGCACCCGGGCCGCCAGGTCGGCGGGCAGCTCCAGCGGTGTGCGGGAGGTGACCAGGACCAGGCTCTCGGAACGGTCCGGGACCAGGGCCCGCACCTGCTCGGCGTCCGAGGCGTCGTCGAGCAGCACCGTCACGGGAAGTCCGGACAGGTGCTGGTGGTAGAGCTCGGTGAGCCGCCTGACGTGCTGCTCCTGCGAGGGACGCTCGCGGAACAGCAGCTGCTCGCGCGGCGCGCCCAGACGGTTCAGCAGGTGCAACAGCGCGTCCCGGGTCGGCAGGGGCACCTCGCCGGGGGTGTCGCCGCGCAGGTCCACCAGACACGCGCCGCGGAACTGATCGCGCAGTTGGTGGGCGGCCCGCACGGCCAGCGCCGTCCGCCCCGCGCCGGACTCGCCGTGCAGCACCACCACGATCGGCCGGGTCTCCGTGCTCGCCCGGCCGGCCTGTACCCACTGGACGATCTGCGTCAGCTCTGCCCGCCGCCCGGCGAACGGGCCGTCAGGGCGGGGGAGTTGCGTGAACGACCGCTCCAGGACCGACCGCTGGCGGGCCGCCGCGCTACGGTCCGCGCCGCGCAACTGCGGCCCCCGCGCGCCCTTCGCCTTCCCCGCCGGCCGGGCCGCGGACCCGCCGCCGCTGCGGGCCGCCGCGCTCACCATCCGCTGCTGGTCCAGGAACGGGCGGATGCCACGCACCTCCAGCGCCGTCAACCACTGGAGCCGCAGTTGCTCCGGCCCGCCGGGCTGGCCGCGCATCCCGGCCTGGCGGTGCGCCGCCGGGAAGTGACCAGCCGTCAGCTTCACCACCGTGGCCGCCGCGCCGGCCACCAGCGCGGCGGCGCCCGCCCCGACCGCCGGCCCGCCACCCGTGCCGTACGCCAGGTCCACCCCGAACGCGGCCACCGCGGCGACCGCCGACGCCACGACCGGGGTGCCCAGCTCCTTGCGCGAGAGCCGCTCCGCGAACGGCCGCCGGCCGGCCGCCGCCTCGTCCAGCGCACGGACGTACGCCGCGTACTCCTCCCCGGCGGGCGCGGCCAGCTCGTCCAGCGCCGCCCGCGCCCTGCCGAGCAGTGCCGGCCCGTCGAGCCGGCCGCCGGATCGGCGCACCTCCTCCTCGACGGCCCGCGTCAGCAGCCCGTCCGCTTCCTTCCGGTGGCCGTCCCGCAGCCCAGCCAGTTCGCCCGGCATGCCCGTCCCCCCTCCAGCAGTCGCCAGGAGTCCTGGCGGTCCAGCGGTCGTCGACGGATCACCCCTGCCCACCGGCGCGTCCCCGCACCCGTGCGGCTCGCCCGGCGTGATCTCCGCCGTGCACACAGTCTTCCGTGTCCGGGCGGATTCCGGCAGGGCTGTGGATAACTCCTGCCTCTCCCGGAATCCGGGGCCCCAGTGGGAGAGGATGGCCCCATGCCGAACCGCCTGGCCCATGAGACGTCCCCGTACCTGCTCCAACACGCCGACAATCCGGTCGACTGGTGGCCGTGGTCCCCCGAAGCGTTCGAGGAGGCCCGACGGCGCGGCGTCCCGGTACTGCTCAGCGTCGGCTACAGCTCGTGCCACTGGTGCCACGTCATGGCGCACGAGAGCTTCGAGGATCCGGCCGTGGCCGCGCTGCTCAACGAGCACTTCGTGGCCGTCAAGGTCGACCGCGAGGAGCGTCCGGACGTCGACGCCGTCTACATGGAGGCCGTCCAGGCCGCCACCGGTCAGGGCGGTTGGCCGATGACCGTGTTCCTCACGCCCGACGCCGAGCCCTTCTACTTCGGGACGTACTTCCCGCCCGAGCCGCGCCACGGCATGCCGTCGTTCGGGCAGGTCGTCGAGGGGGTCCGCGGGGCGTGGGCGGACCGGCGCGAGGAGGTCGGCGAGGTCGCCGGCCGGATCGTCGCCGACCTCGCGGGCCGTTCGCTGGCCGAGTCGCTGCCGGAGGGGGACCAGCGGCCCCCGCGCCCCGAGGAGCTGGCGGCCGCCCTGATGGGGCTGACCCGCGAGTTCGACGCGGTGCACGGCGGGTTCGGCGGCGCGCCGAAGTTCCCGCCGTCCATGGTCGTGGAGTTCCTGCTGCGCCACCACGCCCGGACGGGGTCCGCGGGCGCCCTGGAGATGGTCGAGGCGACCTGCGCCGCGATGGCCCGCGGCGGCATCTACGACCAGCTCGGCGGCGGCTTCGCCCGCTACTCCGTCGACCGGGAATGGGTCGTTCCGCACTTCGAGAAGATGCTGTACGACAACGCCCTGCTGTGCCGCGCCTACGCCCACCTGTGGCGCGCCACCGGCTCCGACCTGGCCCGTCGGATCGCCCTGGAGACCGCCGACTTCATGGTCCGCGAACTCCGCACCGAACAGGGCGGCTTCGCCTCCGCACTGGACGCGGACAGCGACGACGGCACGGGCCGGCACACCGAGGGCGCGTACTACGTGTGGACGCCGGAGCAGTTGCGCGCCGCCCTGGGCGAGAAGGACGCCGAGTTCGCCGCCACGTACTTCGGCGTCACCGAGGACGGCACCTTCGAGGAGGGCGCCTCCGTCCTGCAACTCCCGGACACCGGGGACCTGGTGGACGCGGAGCGGGTGGCGTCGGTGAAGGAGCGGCTGCTCGCGGCCCGCGCCGAGCGCCCCCGCCCCGGGCGCGACGACAAGATCGTCGCCTCCTGGAACGGGCTGGCCGTCGCCGCGCTCGCCGAGACCGGTGCCTTCTTCGACCGGCCCGACCTGGTGCAGGCCGCCACCGACGCCGCCGACCTGTTGGTCCGCGTCCACATGGACTGGCAGGCCCGGCTGCACCGCACCTCCCGCGACGGCGCGGCCGGCACCCACACCGGTGTCCTGGAGGACTACGCGGACGTCGCCGAGGGGTTCCTCACGCTGGCGTCGGTCACCGGGGAGGGCGTCTGGGTGGAGTTCGCCGGCTTCTTCCTGGACACCGTGCTGGTCCAGTTCGCCGCCCCGGACGGCACGCTCTACGACACCGCAGCCGACGCCGAGCGGCTGATCCGCCGTCCCCAGGACCCGACCGACAACGCCACGCCCTCCGGGTGGACCGCCGCGGCCGGGGCGTTGCTGTCGTACGCGGCGCTGACCGGCAGCGCCCTGCACCGGGACGCCGCCGAGCGCGCCCTGGGCGTCGTCACCGCCCTGGGCGGCCGGGCGCCGCGCTTCATCGGGTGGGGGCTGGCGGTCGCCGAGGCGGCGTTGGACGGGCCGCGCGAGGTCGCAGTGGTCGGCCCGTCGGACGCCCCGGCCACCCGGGCGCTGCACCGGGCCGCGCTGCTGGGCACCGCCCCCGGGGCGGTGGTGGCCCTGGGTGCTCCGGGGGAGGACACCGCCGAGGTGCCGCTGCTGAGGGCGCGCCCCCTGGTCGACGGCGAGCCGGCCGCCTACGTGTGCCGGCACTTCACGTGCGAGCGGCCGACGACGGACCCGGAGGAGCTGGCGGAGCGGCTGCGGCCCTGACGTGGTGCGGCGGGGCCGGCCGGCGGCCCGTAGGCGGCCGGGCCCGCCGGTTCCCTCCGGGGCCCGGCGACCCGGCACCCGCCCCAGGTCCTAGGACCAGCGACCGGATTGAACTTGACGCGGGCGTCAAGTTCTAGCCTCGGCGCATGACGAACCGCACGCACCGCGAAGTCCGCCTGGCCGCCCGACCCACCGGCCCGGTCACCGACGACCTCTTCGAGATCGTGGAGGTCCCCGTCCCGGAGCCGGCGGTGGGTCAGGTCCTGGTACGCAACACCCTGATGAGCGTCGCCGCCGTGATGCGCACCCTGATGGACGAGGTCACCACCCTTCCGATGCCGTCCTTCGTGGTCGGCAAGGCGCTCGACGGGCCGGCCGTCGGCGAGGTGGTCGCCGCCCCCGGGACCGACCTCGACCCCGGCGACCTGGTGACGCACCGCCTCGGCTGGCGCGAGTACGCCCTGTTGGACGCCGGGGACGTCCAGCGCCTCGACGCCGGGCTGCTGCCCGACCCGGCCGGCTACCTCTCCCAGGGCCCCACCGCCCTGATGGGCATCGACCGCGGCGCCGAAGTCCGGCCCGGGGACACGGTGTTCGTCACCGGGGCGGCCGGCGGCGTCGGCTCGCTGGCCGGCCAGATAGCCAAGCTGCGCGGCGCTGCCCGGGTCATCGGCAGCACCGGCTCGCCGGAGAAGGCCGACCGGCTGCGCAAGGAGTTCGGCTACGACGCGGTGGTCGTCCGCGGTGCCGGGCCCATCGAGGAGCAGTTGCGGGCGGCCGCCCCGGAGGGCATCGACGCGCTCTTCGACAACGTGGGCGGCGAGCAGCTCCAGGCCGCGATCGCCCTCGCCAACCGCGGCGCCCGGCTCGCCGTGGTGGGCGCGCTCTCCGTCCAACTGGCCGACGGGAAGCCGGCTCCCACCCCGATCGACACCCTGTCGCTGCTGGCTCGCAGCATCACCCTGCGCGGCGTCCCGCTCTACGACCACCTGGACCTGATCCCGGCGTGGCACCGGCTGTTCGGGCAGGGGCTGCGCGAGGGCACCCTCACCTTCCCGCACGCCCGTCTGCACGGCATCGAGCAGGCCCCGCAGGCGCTGCAGGAGCTGATCGCGGGCCGCCATCTGGGCGCCGTCCTGGTGGAGTTGTAAGACACGCCCCCGGGCGGGGCGGTCGCGCGGGGTGGCCCGGAGGCGCCCCGGACGGTCGTTCCTCCGGGGCCGTCCCCGTCCCGGAGGTAGCCTGCGGGGGTGACGACCTTGCTCGGGTACCGCTCGCTCGTCCAGGGGGCCGCGGCGCTGCGCTCCGGCGTGGACGCTCCCCTCGACGCGGTGCGCCGCACCTGCGACCGCATCGACGCCGTGGACCCCCGGATCCGGGCCTTCGTGCCGGAACCACGGCGCCGCGACCGGCTGTCGGCCGCGGCCCGGGAGTTGGCCTCGGCCGGTCCACCGGGCCCCGCCGGGCGCCCCGCCCTGTACGGCGTCCCGGTCGGGATCAAGGACATCGTGCACGTCGACGGGTTGCCCACCCGGGCGGGTTCGGCGCTGCCGGCCGACGAGTTGACCGGCCCGCAGGCGGCCGTCGTGGACCGGCTGCGGCTCGCCGGGGCGCTGATCGCCGGCAAGACGGTGACCGCGGAGTTCGCGGTCACCGCCCCGGGGCCGACCCGCAACCCGCACAACCCGGTGCACACGCCCGGGGGTTCGAGCAGCGGCTCGGCGGCGGCGGTCGCCGCCGGGATGGTCCCGCTGGCCATCGGGACGCAGACCGTGGGCTCGATGATCCGGCCCGCCGCCTACTGCGGAGTGGTCGGATTCAAGCCGACCTACGGGCGGATCCCGCTCGACGGGGTGATCCCGAACGCGCTCAGCTTCGACACCCTCGGGTGCTACACCGCGGAGCTGGCGGGGATCGCGCTGGCGGCGCCGGTGCTCTGCGACGACTGGCGGACCGCGGACGCCGAAGTGCCCTGCGGGCGACCGGTGTTGGGCGTACCGGCCGGGCCCTATCTGGAGCGGGCCGACACCCAGGCACTGCACGCCTTCGCGGCCCAGCGGGAGGTGCTGGCGGCGGCCGGCTACGAGGTCCGCGAGGTGCCCGTGATGGCCGACTTCGCGCAGGTCGTGGCGGACCTCTTCACCATGAACCGCTACGAGGTCGCCCGCGCCCACACCACGTGGTTCGCCCGCCACGCCGACCTCTACCGGGAGCAGACCGCGGCCGCCCTCCAGGAGGGGCAGGTGATCGGGGACGCCGCCTACGGGGCGGCCGCGGAGCGCCGCACCGCCTTCCGCGAACGGCTCGCGGCGGCCGGCGCCGCCGCCGGGATCGACCTGTGGATCGCTCCGGCGGCCACCGGTCCGGCGGCCCCCGACCTCACCACCACGGGCAGCGCGATCATGTGCCTGCCGTGGAGCAACGCCGGGCTGCCCTCGCTGAGCCTGCCCGCCGGCCGGGCCGTCAACGGGCTGCCGCTGGGGCTCCAGTTGGTGGGCCGGTCCGGGGCCGACGAGTCCCTGCTGACCTGGGCCGTCGACGTCGAACGGGTCCTGAACGAGACGTTCGGGGATCCCTCTGCGGCCGGCCGCTAGGCCGTCGCGCGCACCACGGGGGACGAGGGGGAGACGGATGCGAATCGGGGACGCGGCGGCGGCCGCCGGGCTGACGCCGCGGGCGCTGCGCTACTACGAACAGCAGGGTCTGGTGACGGCCCGGCGGATGCCGTCGGGCCACCGGGAGTACGACGCGGAGGACGTCCGCCGGCTGCGGGCCGTCCGCGAACTGCGCGAGGCGGGGCTGACCGTCGGCGACGTGCGGGCCTTCGCGGACCTGCTGCAGTCCCTGCCGCCGGAGGGCGTGCCGGACCTGCTCGTACAGGATCCGGGCTCCGGGCGCTGTGCGGCCGCCGAGGCGGTGGCCCGCCGCCGGCTGGCCGAGCTGGACGGCCACATCGCGCGGTTGTCCCGGGTGCGGTCGCGCCTGGCGGCCCGCCTGGGGGAGCCGGGCGACCCGGGGGCCGGCGGTCCGGGTGCGGGGGGCCGCGCGGTCAGAGGGTGAGCCCGCGGGCCAGGACGTCCATGGACTGCTGGATGAGTTCCTGCGGGCTGGTCTCCTCGTGGTCCCCGGCCCAGCGCAGCATCGCCTCCTGGAGCGCGGCCAGGACGGCCGCGCTGACGACGCGGATGGCCAGGTCGTCCGCCGGGCGACCGGCGCGCTCGGCCAGCGCGGTGCTGACGGTCTCGATGTGCCGGGCGGTGAGTTCCGCGGTGCGGCCCCGCACGGCCGGCACGTCGCGGATCAGCCGGATGCGCTGGACGAGTTCTCCGCGGTCGGTCGCGCTGATGTCGCGCATGATCCCGACCGTGACGTGCCGCAGGGTCTCGACGAACGCTTCGCCGGTCGGGCGGGCGCGGATCCCGGCGGCCAGCAGGGCGTCGTACTCGTCGGTGAGCACGATGTCCTCCTTGGCGGGGAAGTAGCGGACGACCGTGCTGGGGGAGACCTCCGCGGCCGCGGCGATCCGGTCGACGGGGGTCGCGTCGTAGCCCCGCTCCGCGAAGAGCCGGAAGGCGGCCCGGCGGATCGCCTGCCGGGTCTTGAGCTTCTTCCGCTCGCGCAGCCCGGGCTTCGGCTTGCCGGGCGTGGCGGCGGAGACGCGTGCGCAGACCATGCGGCTCATTGTCCCGGTCGTCTCGTGGCCGATGCACGGTGCCCTGACGGCGCTCTGATTGTCAGTGGGGTGTGTCACGCTGTGAAGCGGGCATGATTACTGTCAGTGACGATCGGGTGATCGGACGGGGAGGTTCGCGATGCGACCCGCGATTCATGTGTACGCCGCGCTCGCCGCCGCGCTGTGCGTGGGCGGCTTCCTGGTGGGGGGCGGCCTGTTGGTGACGGCGCTGGTGCTGGCCGGTCTGGCGGTCCTGACGTGGCGCGTGGCCGCCGCCTCGCGGCCGCGGCCGGGGTGGGGCGCGGCGGGTGCCGGCAGATCGGGCGGCAGGCCGGGCGGTAGACCGGGTGGCGGACCCAGCGGGTCGGCCACCCGGCTCCGCCCCGCCTCAGCGGTGCGAATACGCGACGAGCGAGATGCCCACGTAGTGCACGACGAAGGCCGCGAGGGTGAGGGAGTGGAAGACCTCATGGAAGCCGAACCACCGCGGTGACGGGTTGGGGCGCTTGATGCCGTAGATCACGCCGCCCGCGCTGTAGAGCAGCCCGCCGACGATCACGAGGACGAGGACGGCGATGCCGCCGGTGCGCAGGAAGTCGGGGAGGAAGAAGACGGCGGCCCAGCCCATGGCGATGTAGCAGGGGGTGTAGAGCCAGCGCGGCGCGCCGACCCAGAAGACCCGGAAGGCGATGCCCGCCAGTGCGGCGGCCCATACCGCCCAGAGCAGCACCTGGCCGCGGGTGCCCGTCACCAGCAGCAGCGTCAGCGGGGTGTAGGTGCCGGCAATGATCAGGAAGATGTTGGCGTGGTCGAGCCGGCGCAGCACCCCGTCGACCCGGGGGCTCCAATTGCCGCGGTGGTAAAGGGCGCTGACGCCGAACAGCAGGCAGGCGCTGATCGTGTAGATCGCGCAGGCCAGGCGGCCTCGGGGGCTGTCGGCGAGCGCGGTCAGGACGACGCCGGAGAGCAGGACGGCCGGGAACATCCCGGCGTGCAGCCAGCCCCGCAGCTTCGGCTTGAGCGGTCCGGCCGTGGCGGCGACCGCCGTGACCGGGGACCCGGTATCGGTCCTGGACGGCGCGGCAGGGGGGCGGCTCTCGGCGGCGTCAGGCGCGGAAGTCATGGCGCAATGCTACCTACGCAACCGTAAGTTACGGATTCGTCCGGAAGTGGTGACGGTCACCACGGGGCCCCCTGGACAGATCCGATTCAGGGTCGGATGATCAAATGAGTGCGGTCGGCACCGGATGAGCGGTCACGAAGCATCCGGGTCGCGGCCCCCAAGGGGCAGACAAGTAAAAGCAGCGGTTTCCTTGCCTTATGAGCAGGAAGCCGGCCAAAACCCCTCATCTAGGAGCGATCGTGGCGCGCGACAACGCGGCTCCCACCCCGACCCGGCACCAGGCCCTGCTCGATTGGGTCGACGAAATAGCGGCGATCACCCAGCCCGACCGGGTCGTCTGGTGCGACGGCTCGGAAGCGGAGTACGAGCGGCTGTCCGAGGAGCTCGTCGAGAAGGGCACGTTCCGCAAGCTCGACCCGATCAAGCGCCCCAACTCGTACTACGCCGCGTCCGACCCGACGGACGTCGCGCGTGTCGAGGACCGCACCTTCATCTGTTCGGAGAAGGAAGAGGACGCCGGCCCGACCAACCACTGGAAGGCCCCCGCCGAGATGCGGGAGATCTTCGCGGGGGAGAAGGGCATCTTCCGCGGCGCGATGAAGGGCCGGACGATGTACGTCGTCCCGTTCTGCATGGGCCCGCTCGGCTCCCCGCTCTCCGCCATCGGGGTGGAGATCACCGACTCCGCGTACGTCGCCGTGTCGATGCGCACCATGACGCGGATGGGCCAGGCGGTCCTCGACGAGCTCGGCACCGACGGCTTCTTCGTCAAGGCCGTGCACACCCTCGGCGCCCCGCTCGCCGAGGGTGAGCAGGACGTGCCGTGGCCGTGCAACTCCACCAAGTACATCTCGCACTTCCCCGAGGCCCGCGAGATCTGGTCGTACGGCTCGGGCTACGGCGGCAACGCCCTGCTCGGCAAGAAGTGCTACGCGCTGCGGATCGCCTCCGTCATGGCCCGCGACGAGGGCTGGCTGGCCGAGCACATGCTCGTCCTCAAGCTGACCCCGCCGCAGGGCGAGGCCAAGTACGTCGCCGCGGCGTTCCCGAGCGCCTGCGGCAAGACCAACCTGGCCATGCTGGAGCCGACGATCCCCGGCTGGACGGTCGAGACCATCGGCGACGACATCGCCTGGATGCGGTTCGGCGAGGACGGCCAGCTCTACGCGATCAACCCCGAAGCCGGCTTCTTCGGCGTGGCGCCCGGCACCGGCGAGCACACCAACGCCAACGCCATGAAGACCCTCTGGGGCAACTCCGTCTTCACCAACGTCGCCCTCACTGACGACGGCGACGTGTGGTGGGAGGGCATGACCGAGGAGACCCCGGCCCACCTGACGGACTGGAAGGGCAACGACTGGACGCCCGCCTCCGGCGTCCCGGCCGCGCACCCCAACGCGCGGTTCACCGTGCCCGCCGCCCAGTGCCCGACCATCGCGCCCGAGTGGGAGGACCCCAAGGGCGTGCCGATCTCGGCCATCCTGTTCGGTGGTCGCCGGGCCAGCGCGGTGCCGCTGGTGACCGAGTCGCTCAGCTGGCAGCACGGTGTCTTCCTCGGGGCCAACGTGGCGTCCGAGAAGACCGCCGCCGCCGAGGGCAAGGTCGGGGAGCTGCGTCGCGACCCGTTCGCCATGCTGCCGTTCTGCGGCTACAACATGGGCGACTACATGGCGCACTGGCTCAAGGTCGGGGCCGACAAGGACCCGGCGAAGCTGCCGAAGATCTACTACGTCAACTGGTTCCGCAAGGACGACGCGGGCCGTTTCGTGTGGCCGGGCTTCGGCGAGAACAGCCGGGTGCTCAAGTGGATCGTCGAGCGGCTGGCGGGCACGGCCGAGGGCGTCGAGACGCCGATCGGCGTGCTGCCCACCAAGGACGCGCTGGACACCGAGGGCCTGGAACTCTCCGAGAAGGACCTGGAGTTCCTGCTCACCGTCGACAAGGAGGTCTGGCGCGAGGAGGCGGCGCTGGTCCCCGAGCACCTCAACACCTTCGGCGACCACACGCCGAAGGAACTGTGGGACGAGTACCGCGCGCTGGTGCAGCGGCTCGGCTAGTCCCGGCCGGCCGGGCGGCGCACCGCCCGCCCGGCCCGTGTGCACGACCGCCCGGGGCCCGTACGCGCGTACGGGCCCCGGGCGGGTGCGTTGTGGGGCCTTCGACCGGCCGGACGCCGGTCGGCGTCCTCGGGAGTGTGCGGTCAGGTGGTGGCGAGGTCCCGTTCGCCGGCGCGGTGGGCGGAGAGCCGCTCCTCGGCCAGCGCGATGGCCTCGGCGTCGTCCCGCGAGGTGGCGACGGCGAGGGCGTTTCCGGCGAGGGTGTGGGCGCGCTGCCGGAGGGCCGGGATCCGGGTCGGGTCGCCGCCGGTCGGTTCGGCGCGCAGCGGCAGTTGGCCGCTCAGCCGGGCGACCGCGGCGGCGATGCGCTCGGCCGCCGAGGCCAGGGCGGTGCGCGCGGCGCCGCACTCGGTCAGGGCGTGCAGCTCGTCGGTGACGGTGAGCAGCGCGGTCAGCTGCCCGGCGAGCCGGATGTCCAGCTCCTCTTCGCGGGAGCGGTGCGGGATCCCCGGGGCGACGGCCATGGTGTGGACCGACTTGGTGCGGATCGGTTCGTACATGGGACGGCCTCCTGAAAACGTCTAGGAGGCCATCCTAGCTTAGACCCTGTCTAAAGTTGTGTCTCGTATAGAACTTGCTGCGGTTCAGTACTGTCCGTAACCGTCGAGGAAGGCGCCGATGCGGGTGACGGCGTCCGTCAGGTCGTCCTTGTTCGGCAGCGTGACCAGGCGGAAGTGGTCCGGCTCGGGCCAGTTGAAGCCGGTGCCGTGAACGATCATGATCTTCTCGGCGCGCAGCAGGTCCAGCACCATCTGCCGGTCGTCCTTGACCTTGTACACCGCGGGGTCCAGTCGCGGGAAGGCGTAGAGCGCGCCCTTCGGCTTGACGCAGCTGACGCCCGGTATCCGCGTGAGCAGTTCGTAGGCGGTGTCGCGCTGCTCCAGGAGCCGGCCGCCGGGGAGCACCAGGTCGTTGATCGACTGCCGGCCGCCGAGGGCGGTGGCGACCGCGTGCTGCGCCGGCATGTTGGCGCACAGCCGCATGTTCGCCAGGATCGTCAGTCCCTCGATGTACGAGGCGGCGTGCGCCTTCGGGCCGCAGACCGCCAGCCAGCCGCTGCGGTAGCCGGCGACCCGGTACGCCTTGGACAGGCCGTTGAAGGTCAGCGTCAGCAGGTCCGGGGCGAGCGCGGCGAACGGGGTGTGGGTGACGCCGTCGTAGAGGATCTTGTCGTAGATCTCGTCGGCGCAGACGATCAGGTTGTGCCGGCGGGCGATCTCGGCGAGTCCGCGCAGCAGCTCGTCGTCGTAGACCGCGCCGGTGGGGTTGTTGGGGTTGATGACGACGAGGGCCTTGGTGCGGTCGGTGATCTTGCGCTCGATGTCGGCGAGGTCCGGCATCCAGTCGGCCTGCTCGTCGCAGCGGTAGTGGACGGCGGTGCCGCCGGAGAGCGAGACCGACGCCGTCCACAGCGGGTAGTCGGGGGCCGGGACCAGCACCTCGTCGCCGTCGTCCAGCAGCGCCTGCATCGACATCTGGATCAGCTCGGAGACGCCGTTGCCGAGGTAGACGTCGTCGACGGAGAGGTCGATGCCCTTGGTCTGGTAGTGCTGCACCACGGCCCGGCGGGCCGAGAGCAGGCCCTTGGCGTCGCCGTAGCCGTGCGCGGTGCCGACCGAGCGGAGGACGTCCTCCAGGATCTCGGGCGGGCACTCGAATCCGAACGCCGCCGGGTTGCCGGTGTTGAGCTTGAGGATGCGGTGACCCTCTGCCTCCAGCCGCATCGCCTCCTCAAGCACGGGGCCGCGGATTTCATAGCAGACGTTGGCGAGCTTCGTTGACTGGATCACCTGCATGACGGCCACTCTACGGGGGCGTAGGGCAGCGCGCCGGGTGGTTTTCGCCACGTGGTCGGCGGACGGTGGGCGGGCGCTCACCCAGTGTGAGTGGTGGGGCGGGTGCTGATTTCGTGGCGGGAGGTCGGGCCCGGGCGTCCCGACGGGCGCGGCTGGGACCGGCCCGGGGTGCGGCGGACCGCCCGGCCGGCCAGGACGTCGGTGCGGCGGCCGTCCTCGATGACGAACCGGCCGTCGATCAGGACGTGCGGGATGCCGGTGGGCGGGGTGCGGGGGGCGTCGAAGGTGGAGCCGGCGGCGACCGTCTCCGGATCGAAGAGGACCAGGTCGGCGCGGTACCCCTCGCGGACCAGGCCGCGGTCGGGCAGCCGCAGCCGGGCGGCCGGGCGCGACGTCAGGTGCGCCACGCACTCCTCCAGGGACAGGACGCCCAGCTCGCGGGCGTACCGGCCGAGGTACTGCGGGAAGGTGCCGTACGCCCGCGGGTGCGGTTTGGCGCCCTGGAGGATGCCGTCGCTGCCGCCGGTGTGGACCCGGTGCCGCATGATCTGCCGGACGTTGTCCTCGTGCCCGACGTGCTGGAGGATCGTGGGGCCCAGCCGGTCGGCGCGCAGCAGGTGGCGGGCGGCGTCCCAGGGGTCCTCGCCGCGGACGGCGGCGGTGCGGGCGACGGTCGCGCCGACCCAGCCGTCCAGTGCGGGGTCGGTGACGCCGGAGATCTCGATGGTGTCCCAGTCGATGGGGACGCCGTGGCAGCCGTCCGACCCCTCGACCTCCAGGGCGTGCCGGATGGCCGCGGCGGTGGTGTCGTCGGCCAACCGGGCCAGGATCGCGTCCGGGCCGCCCTCGCTGGCCCAGCTGGGCAGCATCGCCACGAGCGTGGTGCAGCCGGGGGTGTACGGATAGGTGTCCAGGGTGAGGTCGGCGCCGGCGTCCAGGGCCTGGTCCAACAGGGCGAGGAGTTCCGGCGCCCGGCCCTCGTTGACGCCGAAGTTCATGGTGGCGTGGGCGAGGTGCAGCGCGCAGCCGGCCTCGCGGGTGAGGGCGATCATCTCCTCGTACGCGGTCAGGGCGCCGGCGCCGTAGGAGCGGTGGTGCGGGCAGTAGTAGCCGTCGTAGTGGGCCACCACCCGGCACAGTGCGGTCAGTTCGGCGTCGGAGGCGTACATGCCCGGGGTGTAGGTCAGGCCGGACGAGAGGCCCACCGCGCCCTGCTCCAGGCCCGCGGCGACGAGCTGCCGCATCCGGTCGAGTTCGGCGTCGGTGGCCGGGCGGTCGTCCCAGCCGACGGCGAGCATCCGGACGGTGCCCTGGGGGACGAGGTAGGCGGCGTTGACCGCGATGCCCTCGCCGTCGAAGCCGTGGTCCAGGCGGTCGAGGTACTCACCGACGGTGCGCCAGGTGAAGGGGAGGGCGTCGTCGTCGGGGCCGCCGCCGTTCCAGCCGGCGATCTGGGCCCGGACCGCGGCGAGCGTGCGGTCGTCGACCGGGGCGTAGGACAGGCCGTCCTGGCCGAGGACTTCGAGGGTGACGCCCTGGGCGGCCTTCGCGGTGTGCTCCGGGTCGCGCAGCAGCGCCAGGTCGCTGTGCGCGTGCATGTCGATGAAGCCGGGGGCGAGGGCGAGGCCGGCGGCGTCCACGGTGCGGGGGGCGGACGGGCGGGGGCCGCCGTCCGCCTCCCGGTGGACGGCGGCGATCCGGCCGTCGGCCAGGGCGACGTCGGCGCGGTAGGAGGGGCCGCCGGACCCGTCGATGACGCGTGCGTCGCGGAACACGGTGTCCATGGGCGGGCTGGCCTCTCTCGGCGGTCTCGGGTCCCCGCCGCCCCGTCCGCCCCGTCCGGGCCGTCCGGGGCGGTGCATCAGGGGTGGGTCAGGGGGCGGTCAGGGGATTGATGGGGGGTGCTCCGGGGCGAGCGGCGCGCCCTCGGTGGGCATCAGAAGAACGTGCGGACGAAATCGACGACCGTCCCGTCCCGCTCGACCAGCGGGATCAACTGCCACTTGTCGAAGGAGGTGCAGGGGTGCGACAGGCCGAGGGCGACCCAGTCGCCGACCTCCAGGTCCCCGGAGTGCTCGGTCCGCACCCAGGCGTGCTGGTCGGACAGGCCGGTGACGGTGAGGCCGGCCGCCGGGCGCAGGGTGCCGTCCCGGCCGGAGCGCACGGCCTGCGGCTGCGGCAGGTGGAGGTCGTACGCGGCGTCCCGCTTGCCGGCGTTGAGGAACGCCTGCTCCGGGGTGGGGCGGGAGACGACCTGCGCCCAGAGGCGGAAGGCCGGCTCCAGCGCGCCCTCTTCCGGGACGCGGTTGAAGGGCGTGAGGTGGCGGTAGTGCCCGTCGTCGTGCGAGACGTACGCGCCCGAGCGCAGCAGCTTCAGGACGGGCGCGGAGAGCGCGGGGAGGTCCGCGAAGACCTCGGCGACCGCGTCGAACCACGCGCTGCCGCCGGCGCTGACCACGATCTCGTCGAGGTCGGCGAAGCGGCCGGCGGCGTCGAGGTCGGCGGCCAGCGTGACCAGCCGGCGCAGCCACGCCGTGACCCGCTCGTGGTCCGCGTCGGGCACCTCGCCCTCGTAGCCGGCCACGCCGACCAGGCGGAGGGTGTCCACGCCGGCGATCGCATCGGCCAGTTCGCGGCACTCGGCCTCGGTGCGGGCGCCGGTGCGGGCCCCGTCGCCGGCGCCCAGTTCGATGACGACGTCCACCGGGCGGGTCGCCTCGGCGGCGCGCAGGGCGGTGTCCATCAGCTCGATGCCGCGCACCGAGTCGACGTAGCAGATGAAGCGGAAGTCGGGGTCGGCGGCGAGTTCGCCGGCCAGCCAGCGCAGTCCGGCGGCGTCGACGACCTCGTTGGCGAGGAAGATCCGCTGGATGCCGAAGTCGCGGTAGACGCGCGCCTGGTGGGGGACGGCCGCGGTGATGCCCCAGGCGCCGTGCGTCAGTTGGCGTGCGAAGAGCTGCGGGGCCATGGAGGTCTTGCCGTGCGGGGCGAAGGCCAGGCCGTGCCGGGCGGCGTAGGTCTCCAGGAGGGCGAGGTTGTGCTCGACCGACTCGGCGGAGAGGGCCAGCACGGGGGTGGTGAAGCCGCCGGTGAAGAGGTTGCGGCGCTCGGCGGCCAGCTCGCCCACGGTGCGTCCGGCGGCGTCCGGGGGCAGCCCCTTGAAGCGGTGATCGACCTTCTCGTCCGCGAGGTTCTTGAGTTCCTGCGCGAGCCGCTCGCCGGCCATGGAGCCTCCTCAAAGAGCGTGTTGCACCCTCTGCAACACCCATTGCGCATATCGCTTACAGCTGTCTAACATCCGAGCCATCGCCCGGTCAATGGTGGGAAAACGCCAGGGCCGACCGGGCGGAACACGCCGCGGGCAGACCGGAAACCCCACGTCACACCGCCCGGAAAGCGGCCCCGCCCGCGGCCGGCGCACCCGCCCGCGGCCCCTTCGAGGGGCCCGCGCGGCAGAGCGGACGGCCAGGGACGGCACAGCGAAGGAGCGCAACCGATCGTGACCAGGTCCTCGAACGTCAGCGACCCGCCCGTCCCGGCGGCCGGCGCGGCCCCGGACGTCGACGTCGTCTGCCTCGGCGAGTCCATGGTCACCTTCCTGCCCACCGTCCCCGGGCCGCTCGCCGACGTCCCGGCCTTCGAGCGCGCCATCGGCGGCGCGGAGTCCAACGTCGCCTGCGCCCTCGCCCGCGCCGGCCACCCGACCCGCTGGATCTCCGCCGTCGGCGCCGACGGCTTCGGCGACCACCTGGTCCGGGAGATCGCCGGCCACGGCGTCGACACCAGCGCGGTCCGCCGCGACCCCACCCGCCCCACCGGCATCTACTTCCGCACCGCCGGCGACCGGGCCACCGCCGCCCACGAGGTCGCCTACTACCGTGCCGGCTCCGCCGCCTCCGCGATGGCCGCGGACACCATGGACCTGGCCGCCCTCCGCTCCGGCCGGGTGCTGCACCTCTCCGGCATCACCGCCGCGCTCTCCGCGGACTGCCTGGGCCTGCTGCGCGCCCTCATGGCCCGCCCGGACGACCGCGCCCGCCCGCTGGTCTCGTTCGACGTCAACCACCGTCCGCACCTGTGGTCCGGCGCGCGCGGCCCGGAGGTCCTCCTGGACCTGGCGCGCGCCGCCGACGTGGTCTTCGTCGGCGCCGACGAGGCGCTGGCCGCCTGGGGCCTGCCCGACCCGAGGGCGGTCCGGGCGGCGCTGCCCCAACCCCAGACCCTGGTCGTCAAGCTCGGCGCGGCCGGCGCGCTGGTCTTCCGCCACGCCCCCGGCACCCCCGGCCGGGACGAGGAGCCCGCCGGCACCCTCGTGCCCGCCCCCACCGTCGACGTGGTCGCCGCGGTCGGCGCCGGCGACGCCTTCGCCGCCGGGTTCCTCTCCGCCGCCCTGCGCGCCCTGCCGCTGCGCACCCGGGTCCGGCACGGCCACCTGTGGGCCGCCGCCGCCCTCACCGTCCCCGGCGACCTCGCCGCACCCCCCTCCCGCGCCGTGGCGGACCGGTTGGCCGGGCTCGACGACGACGGGTGGGGGAAACTGCACCTCGGCCCCGGCTGGACGGACGCCGGCCAGGCCGCGGACCAGGAGGTACGGACGCAGTGAACGAGCGCAGCCAGAGCACCATGGACCGGCGCGCCCCCGGCGGGGCCGGGGCGAAGCGGAGCGGGGCACGAGCATGAGCCAGACCGTCGACCGCGCGCTGAGCATCCTGCCCCTGCTCGCCGAGGGCCCCGCCGACCTGGGACGGGTCGCCGACCGGCTCGGCGTGCACAAGTCCACCGCGCTGCGGCTGCTGCGCACCCTCCACGAGCACGGCCTCGTCTACCGCCAGCCCGACCAGCGCTACCGCCTCGGCGCCCGGCTCTTCGCCCTCGCCCAGGAGGCCGTGGAGAGCCTCGACGTCCGGGACATCGCCCACCCCCACCTCGTCGCGCTCAACGAGCAGTGCGGCCACACCGTCCACCTCGCCGTCTACGAGGAGAACGAGGTCCTCTACATCGACAAGGTCGAGAGCCGCTACCCGGTCCGGATGTACTCCCGGATCGGCAAGCCGGTCGCGATCACCGTCGCCGCGGTCGCCAAGCTGCTCCTGGCCGACCTGCCCGAGGCCGAGCGCCGCACCGTCGCGGAGAAGCTCGACTACCCCCGCTACACGCCCCGTTCGACCACCGACGCCGCGGCCTTCCTGGCCGAGCTGGCCACGGTGCGCGAACAGGGCTGGGCCACCGACCTCGGTGGCCACGAGGAGTCCATCAACTGCGTCGGCGCCCCCATCCGGGGCGCGGACGGCCGGGTGGCGGCGGCCATGTCGGTCTCCGCACCCAACGTCGTCGTCAGCGCGGAAGAACTCCTCGGCCTGCTCCCGCTGGTGCGCCGCACCGCCGACGCCATCAGCCGGGAGTACTCCGGCACCCCGAGCCCCGGCCACAGGCCGGCCCCGTGAAGCACGTCTGAAGGACACACATGAGCGAGAAGACCGCCCTCACCCCGGCCACCCACACCACCCCGCCCGCGAAGTTCTCGCACGGCGTCAAGAAGGGCAACATCCTCCAGGTCGCCGGCCAGGTCGGCTTCCTGCCCGCCGTCGCGGGCCAGCCCCCGACGCCGGCCGGCCCGACGCTGCGCGAGCAGACCCTCCAGACCTTCGCCAACGTCCAGGCGATCCTCGAAGAGGGCGGCGCCACCTGGGACGACGTGATGATGATGCGCGTCTACCTCACCGACGTGGACCACTTCGCCGAGATGAACGAGATCTACAACGCCTACTTCGAGGAGCAGGACCTGACGGCCCCGCCGGCCGCCCGGACCACCGTCTACGTGGGCCTGCCCAAGGGCCTGCTCATCGAGATCGACGCGCTCGCCGTCCTGAGCTGAGGCACCAACCCCCTTGCTCCGCCCGCCGTTAGCGCACCGCCGCGCGCACCGCCCGCCGCACGGCACGGCACCCCGTAACGCCGGGGTGCCGTGCCGCGGTCCCCCCTGCCTGGACACACCCGGCCTGACAACGGAGTCACCCATGGTCCTTGCTGCCGCGACCCCCGCCCCGCCCGCACCACCGCACACCGGTGGACTGCTCGCCCTGATACCGGGCACGCCCGGCCTGTTGACCGTCGCCGCCCTCGGCATCGCCCTGCTGCTCTTCCTGATCATGAAGGTCAGGCTGCAACCCTTCGTCGCCCTGCTCGGCGTCTCCGTCGCGGTCGGCCTGGCCGCCGGCCTCTCCGTCACCGAACTCTTCGGCACGGTCCAGAAGTCCGACGCCGTCTCCATGATCGAGACCGGTATGGGCGGCATCCTCGGCCACGTCGCCATCATCATCGGCCTGGGCACCATGCTCGGCGCGATCCTCGAAGTGTCGGGTGGCGCCGAGGTGTTGAGCGCCCGGCTGCTGGCCCTCTTCGGCGAGCGGCGCGCCCCGCTGGCGATGGGCCTGACCGGCCTGATCTTCGGCATCCCGGTCTTCTTCGACGTCGGCATCTTCGTCCTGGCGCCGCTGGTCTACGCGGCCGCCAGGAAGAGCGGCAAGTCGGTCGTGCTCTACGCCATGCCGCTGCTGGCCGGACTGTCCATGACGCACGCCTTCCTGCCGCCGCACCCCGGACCGGTGGCCGCGGCCGCCCTGTTCAAGGTCGACCTGGGCTGGGTCATCCTGATGGGCGTGGTGTGCGGGGTGCCCGCGGTGCTCGCGGCCTGGGGATACGCCGCCTGGATCGGCAAGCGGCTGTTCGTGCCCGTCCCGCAGGACATGGCCGAGGCCGCCGAGGAGGCGCGGGCCGCGGTCGCCGCCGAGCAGGCGGCTTCGGGAGGCACCCCGCGGGAGCGGCCGGTCGCGCTGGCCACCGTGCTCGCCATCATCGGCACCCCGCTGGTGCTGATCCTGCTGGCGACCTTCTCCTCCATCGCGCTGGCCCCGTCCACCGGCCGCTCGGTGATCGAGTTCTTCGGCCACCCCTTCGTCGCCCTGACGCTCGCCCTGCTGCTGGCGTACTACCTGCTGGGCGTGCGGCGCGGCTGGTCCCGCAAGTCCCTGGAGACGGTCTCCACCGCGTCCCTCAAGCCGGTCGGCAACATCCTGCTGGTCGTCGGCGCCGGCGGGATCTTCGGCGCGGTGCTCAAGGGCAGCGGGGTGGCCGCCGCGCTGTCGGACACCTTCCACCACGTCGGCCTGCCGGTGATCGTGCTGGCCTACCTGCTCTCGCTGGTGCTGCGGGTGGCCCAGGGCTCGGCGACGGTGGCGATCGTGACCACCGCCGGCATCGTGCTGCCGCTGGTCGAGGCGCAGGGGCTCTCCCAGGCGCACCTGGCCCTGGTCATCATGGCGATCTCGGCCGGCTCGATCTTCGCCTCGCATGTGAACGACGGCGGGTTCTGGATGGTCAGCAAGTACTTCGGGATCTCCGAGCGGGACACGCTGAAGTCCTGGACGGTGCTGGAATCGGTGCTCTCGCTCGCCGGGTTCGCGGTGGCGGCCGTGGTGAGCCTGCTCGTCTAGGGAGCCATCGGGGAGGGACGGGCGGTGTCCCGGAGTGCGACGCGGCGCTCCGGGGCACCGCCCTTCCGTGCCCGCCGGGGTGGTCGAGGGGGTGCCGTGGGTAGGGAATCCCGGCGTCCGTTCGTGGGTGCGGCGCGGGGCGGGTCACCGATTTCCGGAAAATCCTTGCCGCGCGGTCCCCGTCAGCGAACAATGCGCATGACAAATCCGGAGCGGTGCACGGAAACTGACGCCGCGGAACTCCGGACACACAGCTGAGAGGACCCCCCACATGTATCGACCTCTCGTCGGCACCCTGGCCACCGCCGTCATGGGAGCCGCCGCCCTGGTGACCGCCGCCAGCCCGGCGGGCGCCGCCCCGGCCGGCGCCCCCGCGCACCACACCCCGAAGCCCCCGCACACCAAGGCCGTCGACTTCGCCGGCACGGTGGCGCTGGACGACTGCTCCGGATCGATCGTCAAGATGCCCACCTCCCAGCCGAACGACCCGGCGCTGGTGATGACCAACGGGCACTGCCTGGAGAGCGGCATGCCCGACCCGGGCCAGGTGATAGTCGACCAGCCCTCCAGCCGCAGCTTCACCGTCCTGGACAAGTCCGCCGGCGACCTCGGCACGCTCCAGGCCACCAAGATCGTCTACGCGACGATGACCGACACCGATGTAACGCTGTATCAGACCGGTTCGACCTACGCGCAGATCGAGCAGAAGTACGGCATCAAGCCGCTGGAGCTGTCCACCGACCACCCCGCCAAGGGTGCCGGGATCACCGTCGTCTCCGGCTACTGGAAGAAGACCTACACCTGTAGCGTCGACGGCTTCGTGCCCACCCTCAAGGAGGGCGGCTGGTCCTGGAAGGACTCGGTCCGCTACACCCCGGAGTGCAAGACGATCGGCGGGACCTCCGGCTCGCCGGTGGTCGACAACGCCACCGGCAAGGTCACCGCCATCAACAACACGGGCAACGAGAACGGTGAGCGCTGCACCGAGAACAACCCGTGCGAGGTCGACGAGAACGGCAACGTCACCGTCCGCAAGGGCATCAACTACGCCGAGGAGACCTACTTCATCCCCAAGTGCTTCGGCGCCGGCAACGCGCTGGACCTGAACGCCTCGGGCTGCACCCTGCCCAAGCCGTCGGGCGTCCGGCACTGACCCGAACGACGCGCGACCGGGCCCCGCGCACCTCGTGCGCGGGGCCCGGCCCTTTTCGGGGGGTGGCGTCTGACGGGAGGGCGCCGGCTACGGCAGCCCGTGGACGTGGCCGCCCACCTGGCTCGCGAAGGCACCGCCGTTCGCGGCGTCCCAGTTCGTCGACCAGGTCATCGCGCCCCGCAGCCCCGGATACGTCTTGGCGGGCTTGAACGAGCCGCAGTCGGTGCCCGTGGTCAGGCAGTCCAGCGCCGCGTTGACCACGGACGGGGCGACGTACCCGCCGCCCGCCGCGCTCGGGGAGGCCGGCAGGCCCAGGCCGACCTGGGACGGGTCCAGGCCGCCCTCCAACTGGGTGCAGGCGAGCGAGGTGAGGAAGTCCACCGTGCCCTGGGAGTAGACCTTGCCGTCGCAGCCGTTCATCGCACCGCTGTTGTAGAACTGCGTGTTGACGACGGTGAGGAAGTCCTTGATGCCCAGTGCGGTCTTGAAGTACTCGTTCTGCGGCGACAGCATGTCGATGGTCTGCGGGGCCATCGTCACCACGACGCCGGGGTGCTTGGCGTGCACGGCCTTCAACGCCTGCGTCATGTAGGTGGAGTTGAGGCCGTTCTCCAGGTCGATGTCGACGCCGTCGAAGCCGTACTCGTCCATCAGGCCGTTGATCGAATCGGCGAAGTTCTGTGCGGACGTGCCGTCGTTGACCGCCACCGCGCCCTTCTCGCCGCCGACCGAGAGCACCACCGACTTGCCGGCCGCCTGCTTGGCCTTGACGTCGGCCTTGAAGTCGGCCGCCGAGCCGTAGCCGACCGCCGGATCGAGGGTGAAGGTGACGGCGCCCGGCTGCCCGGTCGCGTCGGCGAAGGCCACCGCGATGATGTCGTAGGCGTCGTCGACGTCCTTCAACTTCTGCACTTTGGCACCGTTGTTGAAGTTCTGCCAGTACCCCGTCAGGGCGTGCTGGGGGACGGCCGCGGTGCGGGCCGGCGGGCCGACCGCCCCGGCGGCGGCGGCCGGGCCGGCCGCGACCAGGCCGGCCGAGGTCAACACGGCGGCGGCCACCCCGGCCAGCAGCCGTCCGCGGGCGTACCGCGACCGCGCCGCGCGGGTCGTGCGTGTCCTGACCGTCGTCCTCGTCGTGCCTGTTCCTCCACGTGCGCGAACCACGACTGCCTCCGTGTGGGGGGTGGTTGGGGGAGTGGTGCCGTGCGCGCTCAGGGGCCCCTGGGCTTGTCGTACAAGGTGGTCCAGACCAATAAACGGTGTCAAGGGTCCGGTCGGAAGCCGGTGTTCCGATGGTCGCCGCTTGAGGGGTATGCGGGGTTTCCCTGTGGACCAACGGGCAAGACGAGTAGCCCAGAACGTGTTCTCCGGGACGTATCTCTGTGGATAAAGTGCAGAGCGTATGGCGCCGATGGCGCAGAGCTGTGCCGATCCGCGGTCCCGGGAGCCCCGGAGGCCGGAAGGAGTGGGGGAGCGACGTGCCGACCGCGATTGCCGTCACCAGCCCGGACCTCGCGCTGCCCGCGACGGATCGCCAGACCCCCGCCGCGGTCGTGCTGCGCGCCCCGCACCTGGCGCCGCTGGACGAGGCGTTGGCGGAGACCAGCGCGGTCCTCGAACACCACGGCCACCTCATCGTGCTGTACTCCACCGCCTGCCCGTCGGAGCACGTCCGGCGCCTGCACACCCTGCGCTCCGTCCTGGAGAGCGACCGGATGGCGATCCTGCCCAGCGCCCTGCCGCCGCTCGGCGTCGCCGTACTCGCCCGCCAGCTGCGGCAGTTGTCGACGTGCGGCTTCAGCCCCGGCGTGCTGGCCTGCGCCGCCCGGCTGCTCGCGCACTACGTCCACGCCGGGGCCCTGCTGGGCAGCGTCAGCGGCTTGGACCGGGTCGAGGTGGACCTGCGCTCCCACCTGAAGTCCTGGCTGCCCGGCGTGCACTTCGCGGTCCTCGCCACCCCGCAGCCCCAACTGCTCCACCTCGACCGGCACAGCACCCAGGCCGGCCTGCGCCCGCCCGGCTTCGCCACCCGACTCGCGGTCGCCCGCGGCCAGCTCAGTGCCGACTGGGTGACCTCCGCACTGGCCCCGGCCTGGCAGGTGCAGGGCGTCTACGAGGCGCGGCTGCCCGGCGAGTCCGCCCGTTGGTGGGGCACCCAGAAACTGATCGAGTTCGCCGCCGCCATCCCCGATCCGGCGCTGCTGAGCCGCCTGGTGGCCTCCGTCCGGCGCGAGGAATGCGGCTGGTGCGGCCAGGAAGTCATCGGCGACCGCTGCGCGTTCTGCGCGGCGCCGCTGGCCCGGGACCGGGCGGGCGGCGGCTCCGCGGGACGGGAACCCGCCGCCATAGCCGGGGCGCCGGCCGCGGTCGCCGCGCCCGCGCTGGAGCCGCCCCCCGCCGCGTCCGACCCGGCCGGCTCGCCGCTGCGGCAGCGCGGGCTGTCACCCGTGGCGCCCGCCGGCGTCCCCGGGGTGCTGGGCATCAACGGCGTGCCGCTGCCGGGACCGCCGGACGCCCGCCGCGGCACCGATGCCCCGCACGCCGCTCATGCCCCGCACGTCGCCGACGTCCCGCCCGCCGCGAACTCCCCGTACCTGGCCAACTCCCCGCACTGGGCCAACTCCCCGCGCGCCACGGGTACCCCGCACGGCGCCGGGGGCCCGCCGGAGACGGACGTCCCCGGAAGCACGGGCGTCCCCCGCGCCACGGGGAGCACGCCCGTCCCGGGCACCCCGCCCGCCACCGGCGCGCCCCACGGCGCCGGGGTTCCCGGTGGCGCGGGCGGCCCGGGCCTGACCGGTGTCCGCGGCGGCGCCCCCGGCGTCCGCGGCCAACTCGACGTCCGCGGACCGGACGTGATGGGCGCGGGCCAGCGGCCGCTCGGCCCCCCGAGCGCCGGGCCACGCGGCCTGCCCGGCCACCCGGACTACTCCGGCCACCCCGACCTCCGCACCCTCCCCGGCGGCGCGCGGACGGTGGCCCACGTGCGCTGAACCCGTACCGCGTCCCGCCGCCGTCCACCGCCCGCCCTGACCGCCCCGTCCCGATCGAGGTCCCGCGCCCATGAACTCACGCCAGCGCCGCGGAGTGATCCTGCTGCTCCTGTCCGTCCTCTGTGCGGTCGGCGCCTTCATCGGCGTGCTGTCGGTGATCCACAACGTGGAGTCCAAGGTCGGACCGGAACGCACCGCCTACCGGCTCAAAACGGATGTCGCGGCCTACAGAACGCTGGATCCGGGGCAGTTCGAAGAGGTGAGGATCCCGCAGCGGTGGCTGCCGCCCACCGCCGTCACCGACCTGGACAAGGTCAGCGGCAAGATCGCGGTGACCCCGCTCAGGAAGGGCTCGCTGCTCCAGGACGACATGATCGTCGACCGGCCGGCGCTCCAGCCGGGACAGCAGGAGATCGCCATCATGATCGACGCCGCCACCGGCGTGGCCGGCAAGATCAACCCCGGTTCGCGGGTCAACATCTTCGCCACCTTCGACGGCCGCCGTCCCGAGGACAAGCCGGTCTCCAAGGTCATCGTCGCCGGCGCCCAGGTCATCGACGTCGGCAAGCTGTCCCCCCTGGAGGCCAAGGACCCCGGCAGCGCCGGCGCCACCAGCCGCCAGCCCGGCCAGGCCGTCCCGATCACCTTCGCGCTCGACACCCAGGACGCCCAACGGGTCGCCTACGCCGAGTCGTTCGCCTCCCACGTACGGCTCGCCCTGCTCGCCCCCGGCACCCAGGCCACCATCCCGCCCGGCGAGCGCACGTACACCCTCGACGGCGACAAGTGACCAGGAGGCCCAGGTGACCATCCGCATCCTCCCGGCAGTCGGCGACCCGGACGCCGCCCGGGCCCTGGCCGCCCTGCTCGGCCAGATGCCGGACGCCGAACCGGCGCCCGCCGTCCCCGACGGGACCGCGCTGCTCAACGCGCTGGCCGGGGCCGCCGGACAGACCGGCCCGGCGTCGTCGGCCCCCACCGGCGGCGCCGCCGGCCCGGTGGCCGTCCAGGCGCTCCCCGAGGTCGTCCTGGTCCACGAGGGCATCGGCCCCGGCCCGGCCCTGGAGCTGATCCGCGAGGTGGCGCTCCGGTTCCCCGCCGTCGGCGTCGTCCTGATCACCGCCGACGCCGGCCCCGCCCTGTTCTCCGCCGCGATGGACGCCGGCGCCCGGGGCATCGTCGCCCTCCCGCTGGGCTACGACGAACTGGTCGCCCGGGTGCAGGCCGCGGCCCAGTGGGCGGCCGGGGTCCGCGTCCACCTCGGGGGCAACCCTGACGCGCTGCCCGCACCGACCGGCACCCTGGTCACCGTCACCGGCGCCAAGGGCGGCGTCGGCACCACCGTGACCGCCGTCCACCTGGCGCTCGCCGCCCGGGCCGCCGGCCGCCGGGTCGCGCTGGTCGACCTCGACCTGCAGTCCGGCGACCTCGGCTCCTACCTGGACGTGCAGTTCCGCCGCTCGGTGGTGGACCTCGCCGGCATCCAGGACATCTCCGCCCGGGTCCTGAAGGAGGCGGTGCACGCCCACCACACCGGACTCGGGCTGCTGCTCGCCCCCGAGGAGGGCGAACGCGGCGAGGAGGTCGACGACCGCGCCGCCCGCCAGATCGTCACCGCCCTGCGCGGCCGCTACGACGTGGTGATCGCGGACTGCGGCTCCCAGATGCAGTCCGCCAACGCCGCCGCCGTCGAACTCGCCGACACCGCCCTGCTGGTGATCACCCCCGACGTGGTCTGCGTGCGCGCCGCCAAGCGGCAGGTGCGCCTGTGGGACCGGCTACGGATCCGCAAGGCGGAGGACACCACCACCGTCGTCAACCGCCTCACCCGCCACACCGAGATCCAGCCGCCGCTGGTCGCCAAGGCCACCGGCACCCACGTCGCCCGGACCCCGGTACCGGCCGCCTTCAAGGAGCTCCAGCCCTGCGTCGACGCGGGCCGGCTACAGGACCTCGACGCCCGCTCCACGGTCCGCGCGGCCCTGTGGGAACTCGCCGCCGAACTCGGCCTGACCGGCGCCGCGGCCGCCCCGCCGGGCCGCGGCGGCCACCGCAACCGCCCCATGCTGACCGGGCGCAAGCGCAAGGCCCTCCCGCTCGGCACGGCGGCCCCGGCCGGACCGGGCCCGGGGCCGGTGCCGGGCTCCGGGCCCGGCGGCCCGTTCGGCGCCCGGCGCGGCAACCCGGCCGGCCCCGGCGGCGCCGGCCCGTTCGACCAGGCCGGCCCCTACGAGGAGGGCTGAGCGATGCGGCGTTCCGCAGGGACCGGCCGGTCGCCGGACGACCGCGGCCAGGTCTCGGTCGAGTTCCTCGGACTGCTCCCGCTGATCCTCGTCGTCCTCGTCCTGCTGTGGCAGTGCGCGCTGACCGGCTACACCTACGCCCTGGCCGCGCACGCCGCCGACCGGGGCGCGCGGGCCGCCACCGCCCTGGAGGACGGCGGCAGCGGCGCCTGCCGGGCCGCCGCCACCCACCAACTCCCGCACGCCTGGCTGGGCGGCGCCAACACCGACTGCACCACCGAGGCCGGCCTGTGGAAGGCCACGGTCCGGATCAAGGTCCCGGTGCTCTTCCCCGGCGCCGGCGACTTCCCGTGGACGGTCACCGGCACCGCCGGCGCCGCCAAGGAGGCACGCGACGGATGACCCACCGGCCCCCCGCCCCCGCCCGGATCAGCCGGCGCGCCCGCGACCGCGGCTCCGCCTCCCTGGAGTTCCTCGGCATCCTCCCGGTCCTGCTGGTCGTCGCGCTCGCCGCCGTCCAACTGGGCCTGGCCGCCTACGCCGTCCAACAGGCCGGCACCGCCGCCCGCGCCGCGGCCCGCACCGCCTCGATGGACCGCGCCGACCAGGAGACCGACCCGCGGACCGCCGGCCTCGCCGCGATCAGCGGTTGGGTCGCCGAGCACGCCGCGATCACCGTCGGCGGCTCCGGCGACAGCGTCAGCGCCACCGCGACCGTGCAGATCCCCTCGATCGTCCCCGGCGCGGACTTCGGCTCCGCCCGCCGCAGCGCCACCATGCCCCGCCCCGAAGGAGCGCCACCGCGATGAGCCTGAAAGCCCGGATCGTCGCACCCGAACCGGCCGGCGAGGAGCACCAGGACGGCCACCTGGTCGCCGTCTACCGCGCCAAACTGCTGGAGGAGATCGACCTCGCCGAGATGTCCTCGCTGACCGCCGCCGAGCGCCGCTCCCGGCTGGAACGCGTCCTGGGGCACATCATCAGCCGCGAGGGCCCGGTCCTGTCCACCGCGGAACGCGCCCAACTGATCCGCCGGGTGGTCGACGAGGCGCTCGGCCTCGGCGTGCTCGAACCGCTCCTGGAGGACGCCTCGGTCACCGAGATCATGGTCAACGGCCCCGACCAGGTCTACGTCGAACGGCACGGGCGGGTCGAGCTGGTGCCCGTCCGCTTCGCCTCCCACGAACAGCTCATGCAGACCATCGAACGGATCGTCTCCACCGTCAACCGCCGCGTGGACGAGTCCAATCCCATGGTCGACGCCCGCCTGCCCACCGGCGAACGCGTCAACGTCATCATCCCGCCGCTCGCCCTCAACGGCGCCACCCTCACCATCCGCCGCTTCCCCCGCGCCTACACCCTCGCCGAACTCATCGGCATCGGCACCCTCGACGAGCAGATGCTGATGCTGCTGGCGGGGCTGGTGCGCGCCAAGTTCAACGTGGTGGTCTCCGGCGCCACCGGAGCCGGCAAGACCACCCTGCTCAACGCCCTGTCCGGACTCATCCCGGACGGCGAGCGGATCATCACCGTCGAGGACGCCGCCGAACTCCAGCTCCAGCAGACCCACGTCATCCGGCTGGAGTCCCGCCCGCCCAACGTCGAGGGCAAGGGCCGGATCACCATCCGGGACCTGGTCCGCAACTCACTGCGGATGCGCCCCGACCGGATCATCGTCGGCGAGGTCCGCGGCGGCGAGACCCTCGACATGCTCCAGGCGATGTCCACCGGCCACGACGGTTCGCTCGCCACCGTCCACGCCAACAGCACCGAGGACGCCCTGATGCGGCTCCAGACGCTCGCCTCCATGTCGGACGTCACCATCCCCTTCGAGGCGCTGCGCGACCAGATCAACAGCGCCGTCGACTGCCTGGTCCAACTCACCCGGCACGCCGACGGCACCCGCCGGATCAGCGAGGTCGCCCTGCTGGACTCCCGGGGCCACGAGGACTACCGGCTCGTGACGGTCTGCCGCTTCGAGGCCGAACCGATGGGCGCCGACCGCGTGGTGCACGGCGCGTTCCGCTACCACCCGCTGCCCCGCCGGGTCGCCGAACGCCTCTTCATGGCCGGCGAGCCCACCCCGCCCGCCTACGGCGTCGCGGCCACCGACGACCAACTCGCCACCCGGAAGGCCACCGCATGACCGGCGGCAGCACCCTCGCCCTGCTCGCCCTCGGCGCCACCGTGCTCTGCGGCGCGCTCGCCGTCGCCGGGGTCCGCAGCTACGCCGCCGGGCGGGCCCAGCGCCAGGCCATCGTCGACCGGCTCGACGACGCCCGCGGACTGCCCGTGGTCGGCCGGCGCCGCCGCTTCCCGTCCGTCGACCGCACCCTGCGCACCACCCGCTTCGGCCGCCGCCTCGCGCTGCGGCTGGCCGCCACCGGACTGGACCTCACCCCGGGCGAGTTCTTCGTCTCCATGGTCACCGCGGTGATCGGACTGTGGGTGGCCGCGCAGGCCGTCCTCGCCCCGTTCTTCGGGCCGATCGCCGCGGTGATCGGGGTCTGGGCGGCGTTCGCCTTCCTCAACTGGCAGCGGCAGAAGCGCATCGAGAAGTTCATCAACCAACTCCCCGAACTCTCCCGGATCCTCGCCAACGCCACCCAGGCCGGCCTCGCCCTGCGCACCGCCCTGGCGATGGCCGCCGAGGAGTTGGAGGCCCCCGCCGGCGAGGAGCTGGCCAAGGTCTCCGACAAGCTCGCCGTCGGCCACTCCGTCGACGACGCCCTCGGGGAGCTGGCCGAGCGGCTGCCCTCCCGCGAACTGGTCGTCCTGGTGACCACGTTGGTGCTCGCCAACCGCGCCGGCGGCACCGTCGTCGGCTCGCTGCGCAACCTCACCAAGACCCTGGAGGAGCGCAAGGAGACCCGCCGCGAGGTCCGCACCCAGCTCTCCCAGGTCGTGGTCACCGCCTACGTCGTCCCGCTCCTCGGCATCGGCACCCTGCTGCTGATGAACCGCATCGCGCCGGGCGCCATCGACCGGATGACGTCGTCCTTCCTCGGCCAACTCGCGGTCGTGGTGGCCTTCGTCCTGTACGGGTTCGGCTTCTTCCTCATCCGCCGGCTCTCCAAGATCGACGTCTAGGCGTCCGTCAGCTGCCGAAAGAAGGACTGATGGCAATCGGAATCGTGCTGGCCCTCGCCCTGGCCCTGTCGGTCGCCGGCGTCTGCTGCGGGATCGCGCTCTACCGCCGCGAGGCCCGGCTGCCGCCCGACCTCGCGCTGTCCCTGGAGGTCGGCGCGAGCCGGGCCACCGTCGTCGGCTCGGCCGTGGACCGCACCGGGATGCGCTACGCCCCGCTCGTCCTGCGGCTGATGGGCGAGAAGCGGGTGGCCCGGATCCGCCGCCGGATCGACCTGGCCGGCAACCCGGGCGGGCTCACCGTCGACCGCTACGCCGCCCGCCGCGCGGTCTACGGCGCGCTGGGGTTCTTCGGCGCGCTGGTGATGTTCCTGAAGGGGCAACCCCTCCTGGGCGTCCTCATGGTGCTGTTCGGCCTCTTCTGGACCGAGGTGGGCATCTGGGCGGCCATCCGGCAGCGCAAGGACACCATCGAGCGCACGCTTCCGGACTTTCTCGACGTGCTGGCGGTCGTGGTGAGCGCCGGCCTGAGTTTCCGGCAGGCGCTGGACCGGGTCGCCGAGAAGTACGAGGGCCCCTGGGCCGACGAACTGCGCATCACCCTGCGCCAGATGGACATGGGTGTCAGCCGCCGCGCCGCCTTCGAGGAGCTGCGGAAACGCAACGACTCCGAGCAGGTCGCGCAGTTCGTCACCGCCCTCCAGCAGGGCGAGGAACTCGGTTCGCCGATCGTCGAGACGCTCATCCAGATCGCCAACGACATGCGCCGCACGGACGCCCAGAACGCCCGGCGACGGGCGGCCCGCGCGGTCCCCAAGGCCACCATGGTCGTCACCACGTTCATGGTCCCGGCCACGATGATCCTGCTCATCGCCGGTTTCTTCCTCGGCTCGGGCACCGACTTCGGCTCCCTGATGAACAAGTGACCGCACCCCGCACACCCCACCGGGGCGCCCCTCCCGCCACCACACCCCGCACACCTGCCACCACACCCGCCACAACTGCCCCCGCGCCGGCCGCTTCGCCCCCTCGGCCGCCTCCACCGTCTCCTTGCGGATGCACAGCACCGCGACGACCGTCCTGGCCAGCGCACTCCGCACGCCGGCGGGACCGCATCAGGCACCCCGACCCGTCCGGCGGCTCGTGTGGCAAAGGGTTGACGTCACGTCAGGCAGTGCCGTGCGGCGGCCGGATGGGAGCGGTCGACGCTCGGCATTCCCGTCAAACTCTTCGCAGGCGCAACGAGTTGTGCCACAGTGGTGGCGCCCTTCGGCCGGCGCACACCGCGGTGCGCGCGACGAACGGGCCGCATGGGCAGCAAGGCCGCGACGACGGGCGGCGCTCCGGGGGATTCCGGAGGGGGAGCGGGGGTGGCTGAGGTGGCGCACGGTGGCCAAAACGTGATGCCCGTTCCCTCGTTGGTGGTTTCGAACGAGGGGCAGGTTCGGAACCTCTGTTCCGGGAGCGCCGTTCCGGCGTACTTTTCTCGTGTCATGCGCGCGGACGAGCGCACCACGGGGACTCACCGGCCGGACCAGAGCGGGACGGCGGCCCATGGAGGGGTGGACGATGGCGAAGCGGATCGTACGGAACGACCGAGGGCAGACCTCGATCGAGTACCTCGGCATCATCGCGGTGGTCGTGGCGATCGTCCTGGTCCTGTCGACCACCGACTTCGGCAGCCAGATCGCCAACGCCATCGCCAACAAGATCTCCGACGTCGTCGGGATCTAGCCCCCGACGCTCCGCCCGTGCCGGCCACCTCCGTCACGCGCCGCCACCGGCGCGACGCCGGGCAGACCCTGCCGATCTACGTCGTGGCGATCGGGGGCCTGCTCTTCCTCGCGCTCGCCTTCTTCGCCGTGGGCCAGGCGGCGGCGACCCGCAACGGCGCCCAGACCGCCGCGGACGCCGCCGCGCTCGCCGCCGGCCAGAAGTACCGCGACGACCTGCGCAAGGGCTTCCTCGACGAGCTCCGCGGCGGCGGCGCGGCCGACCCGGTGGCCTGGGAAGAGCTCCTCAACGGCCGCGGCGTCCCCTCCGGCGCGGCCTGCGAGAACGCCGGTTGGTTCGCCGGCCGCAACGACGCCGCGGTGTCGTCCTGCACGCCGGACTCCTGGCCGACGTCGTTCGCCGTCACCGTCAAGTCCCGGCACGCGGTGGGTGATTCGGTGATCCCGGGCACCGGGAGCACCCACGCCGAGGCCGAGGCGAAGGCGGTCGTCGCCCCCCGCTGCACCGTCGGACCGCCCGCCGGCGGCCCCACCGCCGGGCCCGCCCCGTCCCCCGGCGGCAAGGACGGCCCGGCCCCCGCGCCCGCCCCCCGCACCCTCACCTGCGACGGCAAGGGCTGGACGCTCGACCCCGACCGCCCCCAGGACCTCCCCACGGCCGCCGACCTGTTCTCCGTACGCCTGGCCCGGTGACCGCCGCCCCGCCCGTGCCCCCATCACCCACTGCCCCGGGATACCGCCGCCCATGACCCCCCACCGACCTCCCGACCGCACTGAGCGAAGGAACGCATCCATGAGCATTCGGCGCACCACGAAGGCCGCCAGGGGAGCGGTCGCCACGGCGAGCGCGGTCGGCCTGGCCCTCCTCGTGGCCGGCTGCGGTGGGGGCGGCGACGGCGGCGACGCGCCCGGCAAGGACGGCCGGAAGCCGGCCGCCCACAGCGCCACCCCCGACGGCGGCGGTGCCGGTTCCCCCGCGGCCGACGCCGACAAGGTGATCGGCGAGATGAAGGGCCCGGACGGCGTCGTGGTCACCCTGAACTCCGCGGTCCGCGACTCCGGTGGCTTCGTCACCGTCGAGGGCACCGTCACCAACCACGGCACCCGCGCCTTCAACGCCATCGACTGGCGCTCCAACGAGACCGAGCTGAAGTCGCGTTCGTCGATCTCCGGCGCCACCCTGGTCGACAAACAGGGCAAGAAGCGCTACCTGGTGCTCCGCGACACCAACGGCGAGTGCCTGTGCACGACGGGCCTGAGCGGACTGCTGCCGGGGCAGAGCCGGCCCATCTTCGCGCAGTTCCCGGCGCCACCCGCGAAGGTGACCGAGGTCGACTTCCAACTGCCGACGCTGCCGCCGGCCACCCTCAAGATCACCGACTGAGCCCCGCGATGACCGCCTCCCGCACGGCCCTCACGGCCACCGCCGCGCTCCTGTTGACCGTCGCCCTGACCGTCCCCGCCGCCCACGCCGACCCGCCGGGCATCACGGAGGACACCACCGCGCCGGTGCACATCGACCCCACCAACCCCAACCTGCGGATGGTCCAGGGCGCCAAGCTCGCCCCGCCCAAGGTGCTCAACATCAAGTCCATCGTGGAGTCCGACGACGGCTCCGAGAGCCGGCAGGACACCAACGACAACATCACCTTCGCGCTCCAGGCCGAGGTCCTCTTCAGCAAGGACAGCGCCGAACTGTCGACCGACGCGCTGGCCCGGATCAGCGCCATCGCCGACGAGGTCCGCCAGCGGCACGCCACCAACCTGCGGGTGTTCGGCTTCACCGACAACCTCGGCTCCGCCGCGCACGGCCTGGTCCTCTCCAAGCGGCGGGCCAACGCCGTGCAACGCGAACTCGCCGTCGACCTCGGCTCCTCGGTCACCTTCCAGATCCGCGGCTACGGCGAGCAGTACCCGATCGCCGACAACAGCACCGAGGCCGGCCGCCGGAAGAACCGCCGGGTCGAGGTGAGCTTCCCGCGCAGCGGCGGATAGCCCCGGGCCGCCACCCCGCTCGTATTGGACCGGTCGATCCAATAGGTGTTAGCGTTCCCTCATGGCCCGACCCAGGAAGTTCGAAGAGGAACGGGCGGTCGACGCCGCGATGGAGGCGTTCTGGGCCGCCGGCTACGAAGCCACGTCCACCCAGGACCTGTGCGACGCCACCGGCCTGGGGCGCAGCAGCATCTACAACGCCTTCACGAGCAAGCACGATCTCTTCGAGCGCGCCCTGGCCCGCTACATGGAGCACAAGAACGGCGAGCTCGCCGAACTCCTCGACGACGACGCCCGCACCGCCCGCCAGAAGCTCCGCGCCGTCCTCCAGCGGATCATCGACGAGGAGTTCACCCGCTACCCCGACGGCCGCGGCTGCCTCGTCGTCAACACCGCCGTCGAGGTCTCGTCCCACGACGCCTCGGTGGCCGCGACCCTGGAGCGGGACTACGGCGTGCGCCTGGAGATGCTCCGCGCCGTGATCGAGTCCGGCCAGCGCGACGGCGACATCGCCGCCGACCGGGACTCCCGCACCCTCGCCCACCTCCTCATCGCCGCGGTCGGCGGCATCCGCGTCTCGGCCCGCGCCGGCGTCGACCGGCCGACCCTGGAGGGCGTCGCCGACGCGACCCTGGCGGCCTTCTAGTCCCGTCCACGGCCGGCCCGCGCCGCACCGGCACCCACCCCTGACTGCGCCTCGCTCCTGGCCGCCCCCTGCTCCAGTTTTGAACCGATCAATCCAAAACGGCCCGCGGTGCCACGCCGCCCCACCCGTTCACCCACCCACCACTCCCGCCATTTCCATCACTCCCGCCACTCCCACCCGAGAAGGAACCATGCCCCTAGCCGTCCACCTCCTCGGCCTGGCGATCTTCGCCCAGGGCACCTCCGAGTTCATGCTCTCCGGCCTCCTGCCCGACGTCGCCGCCGACCTCGGGGTCTCCCTCCCCGACGCCGGCCTCCTGGTCTCCGCGTTCGCCGTCGGCATGGTCCTCGGTGCCCCCGTGCTCGCCGTCGCCACCCTCCGGATCCCCCGGCGCACCGCGCTCGTCGCCTTCCAACTCGCCTTCGTCGTCGGCCACGTCGTCGGCGCCCTGGCCCCCGGATACGGCGTCCTCTTCGCCACCCGCATCCTCAGCGCCGTCGCCTACGCGGGTTTCTGGTCGGTGGCCGCCGCGACCGCGGTGGCCCTGGTGCCGCCGCAGGCCAAGGGCAAGGCGCTCGCCGTCGTCGGCACGGGCCTCACCCTCGCCACCGTCGTCGGCGTGCCCGCCGGAACGGTGCTGAGCCAACACGCCGGCTGGCGCACGGCGTTCTGGGCCGTGGCCGGCCTCACCGCGCTCAGCGCCCTCTCCCTCCTCATCGCCCTCCCCGCTCCCCGGCAGGCGCCCACGCCCACCCGACGTCCTTCCCTACGAGGCGAGTTGGCGGCCATGGCGCGCCCGCGGCTCTGGCTCTCCTACCTCATCACCGCACTGACCTTCGGCGCCGGCGTGGTCACCTTCAGCTACCTCGCGCCCCTCCTGACCGAGGTGACCGGACTCCCCGCCGGCTGGGTCCCCGCGGTGCTCTCGCTCTACGGCGTCGGCGGCCTGGCCGGCGTCACCGTCGGCGGCCGCTTCGCCGACACCGCGCCGCTGCGCACCCTCGCCCTCGGCATCGCCGCGCTCACCCTCGCCTCCGCAGCCCTGGCCCGAACCGCCACCTGGCTGCCCGCCACCCTCGCCCTGGTCCTCGTCCTCGGTTTCGCCTCCTACGTCACCAACCCGGTCCTGCAGTCCCGGGTCTTCCGCCTCGCGCCCGAAGCCCCCACCCTGGTGCCCGCGGTCAACACGTCGGCCTTCAACGTCGGCATCACCCTCACCCCCGCGCTCGGCGGTCTCGCCCTCGACGCCGGCCTCGGCTTCCCCTCCGTCGCGTGGGTCGGCGCCGCCACCGGCCTCCTGGGCCTCGCCGCCACGCTCTGGGCCGCCACCCTCCAACGCCGCGATCGCCCCGCCCCGACGACCGTCGCCACCCGCACCCCGGTCGCCGCCACCGCCCCCACGGACGGCTGAACCCCGCCACGCCCCGGAACCCGCCGGCTTCGCTACCGAACCCGCACCCGCACCCCGCGGCGCACGCCCCACCGTGCCAGCTCCCCGGCCTCCGCCTCCAGCACGTGCCGGGCCCGCAGCCGCGGCCGCCCCAGCCGCCCCGGCCGCATGGTGCGGACGTCCAGCACGGTCAAGTCACGGCTCAGATAGGCGACATCGATCGCGAACCGCATCCCGAACGTGTGCACCCCGCTCGCCGGGGTCAGCAACAACGCCCCCACGATCCCGTCCCGGCCCAACAGCCCCCGGGTCCGCGCCCGGTAGGACGCCGCGACCTCCACTGGAACCTCGACGTCCGCGCCCTGGAGCACACCCCGCCCATCCGCCCAACTCCCCATGCCCGCCGTTGTATCAACCACCGCGCTCTAGGGTCGAGAGGTGTCCGTCACGCTGATCGCCCTCGCCGCCGCCTACGGGGCCGTCGCCGGCCTGTTCCTGCCGCGGCCCGCGCACCGGTTCGCCGTGCCGCCCGAGGAGGAGTGGCGCGGGCACTGCCCCGACGGCCACCCGCTCACCGGACCGGGCCGCGGCTGGCTGGGCCGCGCCCACTGCCCGACCTGCGGGACGTCCTACGGACCGGCCGCCGGGCCGGCCGCAACGGCCACCGCACTGGCCTGCGCGGCCCTGGCCGCCGCCACCGGGGCCCGTCCGGAGCTCGCCGTCTGGCTGCTCGGGACGCCCGTGGCGGTGCTCCTGACCCTCGTCGACCGGCGGGTGCAGCGCCTCCCCGACGCCCTGACCCTGCCCCTGGCCGCCGGCACGGCCGCCGCCCTCGGCGCCGTCGGCTGGCTCACCGGCGCACCGGCCGACGCCCTGCGCGCCCTCCTCGCCGGCCCGGCCCTCGCCGGCTGCTACCTGCTCCTGTCCCTCCTCAACCCCTCGGGCCTCGGTCTCGGGGACGTCAAGCTGGCGCTCGGCCTCGGGGTCGCCCTTGGGTGGTACGGCTGGCCCACCCTGGTCTCCGGGGGCGCGGCCGGGGTGCTCCTCGCCGCGCTCTACGCCACGTACCTGCTGGTGACCCGCCGCGCGGGCCGCGAGGCGACCATGCCGCTGGGCCCGTTCATGATCGTCGGGGCCCTCTGCGGCCTGCTGCTGGGCGCCACCGCACCCCCCTGACCCCGCCCGCCGCCGCCCCGAGCCACGCCGGTCACCCCGTGGTGCACCGAGCACTGCCCGCACGGGGTTATGGTGGAAGCCCCCCCTCGGGCCGGTCCGTATCCCCCCCACGGACCGGCCCGCTTTTCGTCTCCCCCCCGCCCCGCTCCTGCCCGGCAGCCGCCGAAAACGCCGCTGACCAGCAGGAACGCCGCACCGGTCGGCTGCGGCCCGGGGGCCCTCAGCTCAGCGCCGGGCCCAGATGTTCACGCCCTCCGTGGTCCGGGCGAACTCGTCGATCCGGGCCAGCTCCGCATCGGAGAGCGCGGGGGCGCCCAGCGCCGCGACATTGGCCTCCAACTGGGCGACGCTGCTGGCGCCGATCAGTGCGGAGGTCATCCGCGGATCCCGCAGCACCCAGTTCAACGCGAGCTGCGCCAGCGACTGGCCGCGCCGGGCGGCGATCTCGTGGAGCCCGCGCAGGCGGCGGACGACCTCGTCGGTGAGGAGGTTCGGGTCCAGGGACTTGCCCTGCGCGGCGCGCGAGCCCTCGGGGACGCCGTGGAGGTACTTGTCGGTGAGCATGCCCTGGGCCAGCGGGGCGAAGGAGATGCAGCCCATGTCGGCCTCGTCCAGCGCGTCCAGCAGCCCGTCGTCCTCGATCCAGCGGTTGATCATCGAGTACGAGGGCTGGTGGATCAGCGGGCGCACGCCCATCTCGCGCAGGATGCGGACCGCCTCCCGGGTCTGCTCCGCGTTGTAGGAGGAGACCCCGACGTACAGGGCCTTGCCCTGCTGGACGGCGGACGCCAGCGCGCCCATCGTCTCCTCCAGCGGGGTGTCCGGATCGAAGCGGTGCGAGTAGAAGATATCGACGTAATCCACGCCCATCCGCTTCAGCGAGGCGTCCAGCGAGGAGAGCAGGTATTTCCGGGAGCCCCATTCGCCGTAAGGGCCGGGGTGCATCAGATATCCGGCTTTTGTCGAGAGAATGATCTCGTCGCGGTAGCCGCGGAAGTCCTGCGCGAAGATCTTTCCGAAGTTCAGCTCGGCGGACCCGGGCGGCGGCCCGTAGTTGTTGGCCAGGTCGAAGTGGGTGATGCCCAGGTCGAAGGCGCGGCGCAGGATGGCCCGCTGCGAGCCGAGGGTGCGATCGTCCCCGAAGTTGTGCCAGAGTCCAAGGGAGATGGCGGGGAGTTTGAGGCCGCTGCGGCCGGTACGCCGGTACTCCATGGAGGCATAGCGTGAATCCGCGGCGCGGTAGTCGGTGCCAGTGGTCATGCTCCTCTCCCTATCACGGACTTGTGACGTACCTGATTGGGCTGTCGAGACAGCCGAGAAGTAAAGTTGCCCCCTTAGGCGACGGGGCGATGGCCATCGGCACGGAGGGGCTGGACCACACATGCTGCGATCTTCCGGGATGCGCATCCCGTATCCGCCGGCACTGCGCGATCTCGTCTACCGGCTGTACGCCCGTCGGGTGGAGGGCCGGCTGGACCACACCCAGGTGCCCAAGCACATCGGCGTCATCCTCGACGGCAACCGGCGCTGGGCCCGGGCCGACGGGCTGTCGGCCGAGCAGGGCCACCTGGCCGGTGCCGCCAAGATCGACGAGCTGCTGGGCTGGTGCGCGGAGACCGATGTGGAGGTCGTCACGCTCTGGCTGCTGTCCACGGACAACCTCGACCGGCCGGCGGACGAGCTGACCCCGCTGCTGGGGATCATCGAGAACACCGTGCGCAACCTGGCCGCGGACGGCCGCTGGCGGGTGCACCACGTCGGCAACCGCGACCTGCTGCCCGACGAGACCCAGCGGGTCCTCAAGCAGGCCGAGCAGGACACCCTCGACAACAAGGGCGTCCTGGTGAACGTCGCGGTCGGCTACGGCGGCCGCCAGGAGATCGCGGACGCGGTCCGCTCGCTGCTGCTGGAGCACGCCGAGCGCGGCACGAGCTTCGAGGAGCTGGCCGAGATCGTCGACATCGACCTGATCTCGGAGCACCTCTACACCCGCGGCCAGCCCGACCCGGACCTGGTGATCCGCACCAGCGGCGAGCAGCGGCTGTCGGGCTTCATGCTCTGGCAGAGCGCCCATTCGGAGTACTACTTCTGCGAGGTCTTCTGGCCGGCGTTCCGGAAGGTCGACTTCCTGCGGGCCCTGCGCGACTACGCGGCCCGGCACCGGCGCTTCGGCTTCTAGGGCGTGTCGGTGTGCCGGCGTGCCGGCGTGCCGGCGTGCCGGCGTGTCCCTAGGTCCCACCTCCAGGGGACAGAAGGCGGGCCGGGGGTCCGCCCCGACACTCCGGCAGATGGCTTTCAGCCACGCCGTAGCGTGTGATCCGGCCAACTTTGACGGGTGCGTTCCGGTCACGGCGCGCCGTGTGGACCACGGGCGCCACCGGGGGTTCGCGCCCCCAGGGCGCACCCTTCGCGGGCTGACGGCGCTTCTCCTGACGCCCCTTCCGGCGCCCCTGGGCCCGGGGCGCTTCCGGGCGCCCCACCTGCGCCCCGTGGCTGCTTCGCCCGCCTTTCCGCCGGTCAGCGGGCACCTGTAACCAAAGGTTCATCGAGCGTGTGTCATATGCCGTGGCATGGGCGCGGGGGTTGAAGGGAATATCCCTGGCAGGTCGGTGCCCGGAACAAACAAGCCAGTGGGCACCGGATCTCAGTGGACGGCATGGGGCCGTCCGCCCGGGAGGCCCTTTGCGCATCACGGACGCTCGTGCCTTGAGCACGGACGACGCGGAGGGCCGGCGTTCGGCCCGCGCAGCGTGGCCAGAACCCGGTCCTGTCCCCGGCGACGTCGTCGCACCCCAACCTCATCCGAGGGGGTTCGTCCACCCGTGGTGAACAGCAAGAAGCGCCGTGAGAGCGACCGGCGCACCTATGTCCTCGACACCAGCGTCCTGCTGGCGGATCCGGCCGCCATGTCCCGCTTCGACGAACACGAAGTGGTGCTGCCGGTCGTCGTGGTCACGGAGTTGGAGGCCAAGCGGCACCATCCCGAACTCGGGTACTTCGCGCGGCAGGCGCTGCGCCGGCTGGACGAGTACCGGGTGCAGTACGGGCGGCTGGACGCCCCCATCCCCATCGGGGAGCTGGGCGGGACCCTCCGGGTCGAGCTCAACCACTCCGACCCCGGACTGCTGCCCGCCGCCTTCCTCAACGGACACAGCCGACCGGGCGACAACGACTCGCGGATCCTCGCGGTCGCCCGCAACCTCCAGGCCGAGGGGTTCGACGTCACCGTCGTCTCCAAGGACCTGCCGATGCGCATCAAGGCGTCCGCGGTGGGGCTGCTGGCCGAGGAGTACCGCGCCGAGCTGGCGATCACCGACTCCGGTTGGACCGGCATGGCCGAACTCGCCCTCTCCGCCGAGCAGGTGGACGATCTGTTCGCCGTGGAGAGCGCCCACGTCCCGGGCGCGGAGGAGTTCCCGGTGCACACCGGGCTCGTCCTGCAGTCCGAGCGCGGCAAGGCCCTCGGCCGGGTCACCCCGGAGGGGGCGGTCCGGCTGGTGCGCGGCGACCGGGAGGCGTTCGGGATCCACGGCCGCAGTGCCGAGCAGCGGATCGCGCTGGACCTCCTGCTCGATCCGGAGGTCGGCATCGTGTCGATGGGCGGTCGGGCCGGCACCGGCAAGTCGGCGCTGGCCCTGTGCGCCGGCCTGGAGGCGGTGCTGGAACGCCGTCAGCACAGCAAGGTGATGGTGTTCCGGCCGCTGTACGCGGTCGGCGGGCAGGAACTGGGGTACCTGCCGGGCACCGAGGCGGAGAAGATGAGCCCCTGGGCCCAGGCCGTCTTCGACACGCTGTCCGCGGTGACCACCAAGGACGTCATCGAAGAGGTGGTCGCCCGCGGGATGCTGGAGGTGCTGCCGCTGACCCACATCCGGGGCCGGTCGCTGCACGACGCGTTCGTGATCGTGGACGAGGCCCAGTCGCTGGAGCGGAACGTCCTGTTGACCGTGCTGTCCCGGATCGGCGCCAACTCCCGGGTCGTGCTGACGCACGACGTCGCCCAGCGCGACAACCTCCGGGTCGGGCGGTACGACGGAGTCGTCGCCGTCGTCGAGAAGCTGAAGGGGCATCCGCTCTTCGCGCACGTGACCCTGAACCGTTCGGAGCGGTCGCCGATCGCCGCACTGGTGACCGAAATGCTGGAGGACGACAGGATCTGACCGGTTGTGGAACGGTACGCCGCCCGGAAGAGCGAAGGAGCTTAGCCGGGCGGCGTTCGCGTGCGCTCGAATATCCGGAAATTCTGGGGGGTAAACGAGGTGTGAGCTTTCACACCCGGTAGGGAATTGCTTCCCGGTAGCCCGTTCGGGCAAAGTCTGGGTCCTGTCAGGCCCCGCATACGGCCCAGACACACCCTCCAGGGTGTATGGACGACCCGAACTTCATAGCGAGTTGCCGTATGCCGCCCGAGCACCACGCGGACCCCCGAGGGGGTCGCACCGGGCCCGTGCCTCCCGTGACCAGCCGGTGCCCACCGCTCAACAGGTGCCGGAACAAGGGGAGGCCAGCGTCAGGGGCACGATTGCGTCCGCGAGGTCACCTAAGCGGGCGATGCTGGAAGGAAAACGTGTGAGCCGGATCTCGGTCCGGGGATTCGCAGTGGCCTCCGCCACCGCGGTCACCACCGTCGGCGCCGTCGTCGGCGTCGCATCGGGCAGCCAGGCATCGGTGGGCAACACCGAGGCCACGGCGGCCGACGCGACCATTGCCGACATCCCCGCGGGCCAGCAGGCCCAGGTGCAGACTGCGTCGTTGACGCAGCAGGCAGACACCGCGTCCACCCAGGCGGACACGGCGGCGCTGAAGTCCGCACAGGAGTCGGCTCGTAAGGCAGCTGCTGAGACCGCGCAGAGCAAGAAGGACGCGGCCGACAAGGCGAAGGCCGACAAGGCGGCCAAGGAGCGCGAGAAGGCACTGGCCGCCTCCCGCTCGGCCGTCCGGGACGCCAGTGACTTCGTTTCCAAGGCCTCGTACAGCATCGCCGAGACGCAGTCGATGGCGCGCCAGATGATCGCGTCCGACCAGTTCCAGTGCTTCAGCAACATCGTGGACCACGAGTCCGGCTGGAACTACCGCGCCACCAACGCTTCTTCCGGCGCCTACGGCCTGGTCCAGGCGCTGCCCGGCTCCAAGATGTCCTCCGCGGGGTCCGACTGGCAGACCAACCCGGCCACCCAGATCAAGTGGGGCCTGAACTACATGAACAGCCGGTACGGCAGCCCCTGCGGTGCCTGGTCGTTCTGGCAGGCGAACAGCTGGTACTAGGCCGCCGCACGGCCCGAACCAGCCGTGTCACCGTGCTCCGAAACCCCCGAACGCGACGCGTTCGGGGGTTTCGCGCGTCCGGCACGGGTAACGTCGGGGCGTCAGATGGCCGCAAGGGCGGGGAAGAGGAAGCGACATGTCCAGATTGCCTCAGTGGGTCGGTGGCCTAGGCGCCGGTCTGACCCGGCTCTCGCAGCGGCTGGAGGAGCAGCGCCGCCGTGCGGAGGCGGAGCTGGAGGCCACCTCTCACCAGAACCCGGCGGCACCCGCCGACGCGTCCGACGACGGGCGGGCGCCGGGGCGCGCCGCCGGCCCCGGCGGGTACGGCGTGCGGGTTCCGGCCAACGGGGCGCCCGCGGAGGGCGTGCCGGCCGGCCGCACCGCGACGGTCGCCTGGGGGCCGGACGCCATGACCGCCGCGGACGCGGTGGACGCCGTGGCGACCGACACCGCCGATACCGCCGATGCCGCTGTCACCGCCGATGCCGCCGACACCGCGGGCGTCGCGAACGGGGCGCCGCGGCGCCGGCCGGAGGCGCCGGCCGAGCCCGAGGCCGCACCGCAGGAGTCGGCGTCGGCCCCCGCTGCCGTCCGGGCGCCTGAATCGGTGCCCGCGCCGCCGACCTACGCGCCGGCCGTCGCCGCCCGTCCGGATCCGGTGGCGGCGGTGCCCTGGGGCGTCCGGGTCGCGGCCGAGGCCGGTTGGCGACTGCTGGTGCTGGCCGGGACGTTGTGGGTGCTGGCGAAGGCGATCACCACCGTCTCGCTGGTGGTGCTGGCCTTCGTCGCGGCGCTGCTGATCACGGCGCTGCTCCAGCCCACCGTGGCCTGGCTGCGGCAGCGCAAGGTGCCACGCGGGCCGGCGACCGCGCTGACCTTCATCGGCGGCTTCGTGGTGATGGGCCTGGTCGGCTGGTTCGTCGTGTGGCAGGTCCAGGACAACATCGACTCGGTGTCCAGCCGCATCCAGGAGGGCATCACCGAGCTGAAGGGCTGGCTGCTCAAGAGCCCCTTCCATGTGACCGAGAGTCAGATCAACCACATCGCCAAGAACCTCCAGGACGCGATCGGCGCCAACACCGAGGCGATCACCTCGGCCGGGTTGGAGGGCGTCACGGTCGTCCTGGAGGTGTTCACCGGCATCCTGCTGGCGATGTTCACCACGCTGTTCCTGCTCTACGACGGCCGGCGCATCTGGGAGTGGACGCTCAAGCTCGTGCCGGGCGCGGCCCGCGAGGGGGTGGCGGGCGCCGGCCCGCGCGCCTGGCGGACGCTGACCGCCTACATCCGCGGGACGGTCCTGGTCGCGTTGATCGATGCCATCTTCATCGGCATCGGGCTGTACTTCCTCGACGTGCCGCTGGCCGTCCCGCTCGCCGTCTTCATCTTCCTGTTCGCCTTCATCCCGCTGATCGGGGCGGTGGTCTCGGGCGCGCTGGCGTGCGTGGTCGCGCTGGTCACCCAGGGCGTCTTCACGGCGCTGCTGGTGCTGGCCGTGGTGCTGGCGGTGAACCAGATCGAGAGCCATGTGCTCCAGCCGTTCATCCTGGGCCGGGCGGTCCGGGTGCACCCGCTGGCGGTGATCCTCTCGGTCGCCGCGGGCAGCCTGATCGCCGGCATCGGCGGTGCGGTGGTGGCGGTTCCGCTGGTGGCGGTCACCAACACCGTCGTCGGCTACCTCCGCTCGTACTCCCGGGAGCAGGCGCTGCGGATGACGGTGCCGCCGCGCGGCGCGACCGCGATCGCGGTCGCGCCGACCCGGCCGCCGCGGCACCGCGAGTCGCCGACGCAGGAGTGACGCCGGGCGGTCCCGGCGGCGCCCACGCGCCGCAGGGACCGCCCGGCGAACGCCACGAACCCCCGCGGACCCGAGGTCCGCGGGGGTTCGTTCGTGCGTGGTGCGGGGTCGACGACGCCCGCCGCGCCCGGCCCTACTCGGCGAGCACGGCCTCGGCGTCGAGGACGGCGCCGACGGCCTGCAGGACGGACGCGATCTTCACGGCCTCCTGGATCGTCTCGCGCTCGACACCGGCCTTGCGCAGGACCTGCTCGTGCGAGTCCAGGCACATGCCGCAGCCGTTGATGGCGGAGACGGCGAGCGACCACAGCTCGAAGTCGACCTTGTCGACGCCCGGGTTGCCGATGACGTTCATCCGCAGACCGGCGCGCAGGTTGCCGTACTCCGGGTCGGAGAGCAGGTGGCGCGTCCGGTAGAAGACGTTGTTCATCCCCATGATGGCGGCGGCCGACTTGGCGGCGGTGTACGCCTCGGCGGAGAGGTTGGCCTTCGCCTCCGGCTCCAGCTCGCGCAGCACCTTGGGCGAGCGCGAGGCGATCGCGCAGGCCAGCACGGTGCCCCACAGCTGCTGCTGCGTGAGCAGTGCCGTGCTTTCGGCGTTGCCGATCACCGAACCGAGGTTCAGCTTCAGGTCCTTGGCGTAGTCCGGAACCGCGGACTTCAGGTCATCGAGAGCCATGGGTGTCACTCACCAGCCAGCAGGGCGACCGGGTCCAGGGTGTTCTCGCCCTTGCTCCAGTTGCAGGGGCACAGCTCGTCGGTCTGCAGGGCGTCCAGGACCCGCAGGACCTCCTTGGGGTTACGGCCGACGGAGCCGGCGGTCACCATGGTGAACTGGATCTCGTTGTTCTGGTCGACGATGAAGACGGCGCGCTGCGCGAAGCCGTCCTCGCCCTCGATGCCCAGGTCGCGCATGAGCTCGTGCTTGGAGTCCGCGAGCATCGGGAAGGGCAGGTCGGTCAGGTCCGGGTGGTCCTTGCGCCAGGCGTGGTGCACGAACTCGGAGTCGCCGGAGAAGCCGAGGATCTGGGCGTCGCGGTCGGCGAACTCCTCGTTCAGCTTGCCGAACGCGGCGATCTCGGTCGGGCACACGAAGGTGAAGTCCTTGGGCCAGGCGAAGACGATCTTCCACTTACCTTCGTAGGTCTTGTGGTTGATCTGCTGGAACTCCTCGCCCTTCTCCAGCGAGACGCAGGCGGTCAGGTCGAACTCGGGGAACTTGTCACCGACAGTGAGCACGCGCTCTCCTTGTTGCAAGAAAGTCCCTTATGGGGGTCTTTCGGGTCTTTCCTTGAGGCTTGGACGGTTCACACAGTGCCACAGGAGGTATTGATCAGGGAAATAGCTAGACTTGTGGATGTTGATCGGAGGTGGTTATCAGTGGCATTCCCCACGAGCCCCGGCGGACGGACCCGCCAACCCAGCCTGGCCCAGCTGCGGGCGTTCGCCGCAGTCGCCGAGCACCTGCACTTCCGCGAGGCGGCGGCCGAGATCGGCATGAGCCAGCCCGCGCTCTCCGGCGCCGTCTCCGCCCTGGAGGAGGCCCTCGGCGTGCAACTCCTGGAGCGTACGACGCGCAAGGTGCTGCTCTCGCCGGCGGGGGAGCGGGTGGCGGCCCGCGCCCGGGCGGTCCTGGACGCGGTCGGCGCGCTGATGGAGGAGGCGGAGGCGGCCCGCGCGCCCTTCACCGGCGTACTGCGCCTCGGCGTCATCCCGACCGTCGCCCCGTACCTGCTGCCCGCCGTGCTCCGCCTCGTCCACGACACCTACCCGGACCTCGACCTCCAGGTGCACGAGGAGCAGACCACCTCGCTGCTGGACGGCCTGGCACACGGCCGGCTGGACCTGCTGCTGCTCGCGGTGCCGCTCGGCGCCCCGCAGGTCACCGAAATCCCGCTGTTCGACGAGGACTTCGTGCTGGTCGCCCCCAAGGAGCACTGGCTCGGCGGCCGCGGCGACATCCCCCGCGCGGCGCTGAAGGAACTCGACCTGCTGCTCCTGGACGAGGGCCACTGCCTGCGGGACCAGGCCCTGGACATCTGCCGCGAGGCGGGCCGGGACGAGAACACCCCGGTCACGACGAGCGCGGCCGGTCTGTCCACGCTGGTCCAACTGGTCGCCGGCGGCCTCGGCGTCACGCTCCTGCCGCGCACCGCACTGCGCGTCGAGACGGCCCGCAACGACCTGCTGACCACGGGCTACTTCGCCGATCCGGCGCCCTCCCGGCGGATCGCCCTGGCGATGCGCGCGGGCTCGGCCCGCCAACCCGAGTTCGAGGAGTTCGCGGCGGCGCTTCGCAGGACGCTGCGGGGGCTGCCGGTGCGGATCGTGCGGGGGTGAGGGGAGTTAGGGGCGGGCGGCTTCGAGGATCGCGCCGACGTCGAGGGTGACCTCGGCGCCGATCGAGTCGGGCAGCGTGACGTGCTGCCCTGCGGCGTGGAGTTCGTGGTGGTTGTACTCGTTGGCGAACGGATCCGTCAGGACGTGGATGCGCTCCGCGCGGCGGTCGACGATGACGTAGACAGGGACCTTGGCGACGGCGTAGGCGGCGACCTTCGTCCGGAGGTCGGTGGCGTAGTTGGCGGACGTCACCTCCACCACCAAGCGGAAGATCGCGGGGTCGTAGCAGTTGGCCTCGATGAGGTGGTCGCGGTAGTCGGCATCCACCACGGCGAGATCTGGAACGGCATAGTCCTCGGGGCCGTCGGGGAGCCAGAGGCCGATGGCCTGGGCCACTCGTGTCTGCCCTTGGTGCGCCGGCGCGAACGCGAAGGTGAGGTTGGTCAGCGACTCGGCGTGCGAGCCGTCGGCGGGCGGTGTCACGGTGAGGTTTCCCCCGAGAATCTCGACGCGGTGCCCGGGCAGCAAGTGAGTGAGCTTCTCGGCTTCCTCGAGCAGACTCGGCAGCTTGCCCACATGAGGTCGTTCGACTGCTGCTGCAGACATGTGGTGCCTCCTGATGGCTGGTGTCGAGGTCATCATCGTAGGCAGAGGCGCCCGCACGCGTCGCGTACGACAAGCGTTCGCTCGTTCGGTGACGCCTACTCCGTCCGAAGCCCCTCCGGGCGCATCATGCGCCACAGCGGCGGCAGGCTCAGCGCGGTGACGAAGAGGATCACGCCGCCGCCGATGCCGATCATGCCGGCGACCACCGGCCAGTCGACCGTCACGTCGCTGTCGATGACCGAGAGCAGCAGCGAGCCCAGGGACAGGCCGCAGGCCAGCGCCAGGCCCAGACCGAGCGCGACCGGCAGGGCCGTCTGCCACAGCACGGACCAGCCGAGGGTGGCGCGGCGGATGCCGTACGCGTCGAGGGTGGACAGCAGGCGGCGGCGTTCGTGGAGCTGCTCGATGGTGGAGATGATCAGGCCGATGCCGATCAGCAGCAGGGTGATCGCCGCGCCGAGGAAGACCGCCTTGCGGACGCCGTCGTACTGCCGGTCGTGCGGGTTGTCGAGGGACGCGCCCCCGTGCATCGTCGGGTCGATCCGGGTCGCGGTGTTGCGGATGTGCTCGACGGCGTCGGGGACGTCGCGGTCGAAGCGGACGAGGACCTCCATGGTGGGGTTGGTGAGCCGGGCCGCGTCGAGGACCGAGGGGGTCAGGAGCAGGTCGTAGTAGAGGCGGTGGCCGTCTTCGAGCGGGGCGAGGCGGGCGGCGCGGGCGGACGGCGGGACCGTCCAGGGCCGTGGGGTCGGGTGGAGGTTGTCGTAGGCGTCCGGCGGGTTGAGGTCGATGGTGGCGCCGGGGCTGACGCCTCGGTCCGTGCCGGAGGCCCGGCGGGCGTCGGTGACGAAGGAGTCGCCGTCCCGGCAGGACGGCAGCCGGGCCACCTTGCGCAGTTCGGCGCAGGTGCCGACGCCGATGATGCTGGGGAAGTCGCGGCTGGGGTCGTGGTCCGGGGCGGGCATCCGGCCGGCGTTGGCGTCGAGGAGGCCGCGGACGGAGGTGACCCCGGGGGTGGCGCGCAGCGCGTCCAGCGTCCGTGTGGTCTGCTGCCAGCTCGTGGTGTCGCCCCAGAGGGTGATCAGCGGCACCCGCCCGGACTTGGCGTACGCGGCGGCGAACCCGGCCTGCGAGGCGGTCATCAGCATGTGGATGGCGATGGCGCCGGCCAACGCGACGGTGATGCCGCTGACCGCACGGGTCGCCGAGCCGCTGCTCAACTGGAGCCGGCGGATCGCCAACTGCCAGGGCACCGGGCCGCCGCGCAGCCGGCCGACGACCCGTTCGACCAGCCAGGGCAGCAGCGTCGTGACGCCGAACAGCAGCAGCGTCGAACCGGCCGCGAGCCGGGTGGTGGCGAGCGGATCGTCGATCGGGCCCGGCCACACCGCCATCGGCACCAGCAGGCCCGCGCCGACGAGCGGCAGCGCGACGCGCCACCACAGCCGGCGGCGGATCGGCGGGCGGTTGCGGACGATGCCGAGCGGTTCGACGGTGATGCCGCGTTGGGCGACCAGGGTGACCAGCACCGCCGCGGTCGGGACGAGCACCGTGATCAGGAGCGCGGCGAGCGGGGCGGGGGCCACGTCCGCGGCGAAGACGTTGATGTCCCACAGCGTGATGAACGGGGCCAGCTGGCGGCCGAGCAGGAACAGCGCGGCGCCGCCCACCAGCCCGAGGAGCGATCCGAACAGTGCCTCGCCGGAGGCGATCCGCCGGGTGGTGCGGACGTCCGCGCCGACCAGTCGGAGGGCGGCCAGGCGCCGTTCCCGGCGTTCGTTGCCGAAGCGCACGGAGGTGCCGATGAAGACCATCACCGGCGTCATCAGCGCCACGCACGTCATGATCACCAGGACCAGACCGGGCGTGGACAGCGGCTGCGCCTCCCAGTTCTTGCCGAAGTGGTCGATGCGGTAGCTGTTGCGCTCGCCGAGGGCGTCGTCGTGCGCGAGGTAGGTGAGCTCCCGGGGGCCCGCCAGGCCGCGGTCGCCGATCACGCCGACGATCCGGTAGGCGCTCAGCCGCTCGCGCAGCAGCGCGCTGTCGGGCTCGGCCAGCAGGTCCTTCAGGGCCGGCGAGACCACCATCTCGCCCGGGCCGGGGAGGTGCGCGACGCCGGGCGGCACCGGCGGGTGCGTGCCGTCCGGGTCGACCAGCCGGCCGCGGATGCCGGTGCCGTGGAAGGTGGTGTCCACCGTGGAGTAGAGGAGGGTGCGGTCGCTGCGCGGCGGCGGGTGTGCCTGGCCGAGGTTCTCGCGGGCCTTCTCCCGGCCGTGCCAGGCGTTCATCAGGGTCGGTGCGGAGGCGCACAGCAGCAGGATCGCCACGCCGAGGGCGACCCCGGCGGCCGTCAGTGCGGTGCGGATCCAGCCCTCCCGTCCACCGCTGGCGGCGAACCGCATGCCCATGGCGAGGTCGCGGGCCCAGGTGAGCGGGCCCGTCCGTCGGGGTACGGAGGGCAGCGCGGGTGCGGCGGTGTCCCGCTCGCCCTCGGGCTGCGAGCGGAGCAGGGTCATATCCGGCCCGCCATGTCCTTCACCCGGCCGTCGCGCACGACGATCTCCCGGTCGGAGTAGGCGGCGACCCGGGCCTCGTGGGTGACCAGGACCACCGCGGCGTTGGTGTCGCGGGCGGCGTTGGTCAGCAGCGTCAGCACCCGTTCGCCGTTGAGGGAGTCCAGGGCGCCGGTGGGTTCGTCGGCGAAGATCACCCGGGGCGTGGTGGCCAGCGCGCGGGCGACCGCGACCCGCTGGCCCTGGCCGCCGGAGATCTCACCGGGGCGCTGCTTGCCGACGCCCTCGACCTCCAGCTGCGCCAGCCAGTCGTGGGCCCGGCGTTCGGCTTCCTTGCGCTTGGTGCCGTTCAGTCGCAGCGGCAGGGCGACGTTCTCCAGGCAGGTCAACTCCGGTACCAGCTGGCCGAATTGGAAGACGAAGCCGAAGTCGGTACGGCGCAGCGCGCTGCGCTGGGCGTCGCTGAGGTCGGTGAGGGCGTGCGGGCCGTAGCGGACCGTGCCGGAGTCGGGGCGGACGATGCCGGCGAGGCAGTGCAGCAGCGTGGACTTGCCGGACCCGGACGGGCCCAGCACGGCGACCACCTCGCCGGGGTGGATGGAGAAGTCCGCGCCGTCCAGGGCGGGCGTCGGCCCGTACGCCTTGCACAGGGCCTCCGCGGCGAGCAGGGATCCCTCGGGGGTCATCCGCCGACCGCCTCCGCGAGTTTGTCCAGGCGGGCCGCGGTCAGCTCCAGCCAGCGCAGGTCGGCTTCCAGGTGGAACAGGGCGTGGTCGCAGATCAACTGGTCGGCGAGGTCGCCGGTGCGCTTGCGCTCGGTCAGGCCGCGCATCAGCCGCAGGTGCTCGGCGCGCTGGGTGTCGAGGAGTTCGGCGGCGTCCCGGTCGGTCAGCAGGGCCAGCACGACCTTGGTGTAGAGCGTGGACTGGAGGTACGGCTCGGGCTTCTCCGGCCGGGCCAGCCACTGGGCGACGTCGGTGATCCCGGCGTCGGTGATGGCGTACCGCTTACGCTCCGGGCCCGCCCCGGCCTCCACGCCGTCGACCTCGACCAGGCCGTTCTTCAACAGCCGGGACATCGTGGAGTAGACCTGCCCGTAATGCAGCGGGCGGTCCTGTCCGAAGTGTTCGTCGAAGGCCCGCTTGAGGTCGTAGCCATGGCGGGGGCCGGACTCCAGGAGGCCCAGCAGCGTATGACCGATTGACATGCGGACCACCTTACTCGGGGGTGTATTGCTGGTGTATACGCGTGTTGTATAGGTGTGCGGAACCGGTGGCGGAACGTACGGGTCGATGACGGTGCGGGGCGGTGGCCGCGGGCTCTGGCCGGCCACCGCCCCGCACCGTACGCGCTCACTCTGTGCGCAGGCCGTCCGGGCGCATCATCCGCCACAGCGGCGGCAGGCTGAGCAGCGTCACCACCAGGACCAGGCCGCTCCCGGCGGCGACCAGCGGCCAGATCACCGACCAGTCGACGGTGCTCTTCCCGGCCATCCGCAGCAGGGCCAGGCCCAGTCCGGCGCCCCCGGCCACCGACAGCACCAGCCCCAGGGCCACCGGCACGGCGGTCTGCCACAGCACCGACCAGGCCAGCGTGGCCCGCCGGGTGCCGAAGGCGACCAGGACCGAGAGCAGCCGGCGGCGCTCGCGCAGCTGCTCCACCATCGTCACCAGCATGCTGGCGGCGATCAGGGCCAGGGTGGCGGTGGAGGCGACCAGCAGCCCGGTCCGCACGCTGGTGTACTGGGCGTCCCGCTCCATGTTCTGCAGCGCGTGCACCGAGGTGAGCGGGTCGATCCGGGCCGCGGTGTTCCGGGCGTGCTCGACGGCGTCGGGGAACTGCGGGTCGATCTTGATCATGGCGCGGGCCTGGGGTTCGTCCAACAGCGCGGTGTCCAGCGCGCCCGGAGTGGCGAAGAGGCCGAACGACGGCATGCCCATGGGGTCGGGACGCGACTCGATGGTGCGGGCGTCCTTCGGGACGGTCCACAGCCGCGGGCGGGGCGGCTGCCCGGTGCGGTCGGGCCAGGCGAAGTCCACCGCGGCGCCGGGCCGTGCGGTCTGGCGGATGTAGGAGTCGTCGACCTGGCCGGTGTGGTCCCGGACGATGAAGACGTCGCCGTCCTTGCAGGGACCGGTGCGCGCCAGCTCGCTCAGCGAGGCGCAGTCGCCGACGGTCACCGACGTGGACGGGATGAACGGCTCGCCCTTGCGGAGCGGGCCGGGCCGGCTCGCGGTGGTGTCGATGGCCGCGATGACGCCCCGGACGCCCGGGGTCCGCTGGTACTCGCGGGTCATCTTCCGGATGGTCGCGACGTCGTGGGTCGGCAGCGACACCTCCAGCTGCGCCCGCTTCGAGTCCTGCCCGGTGATCTTCATGAAGTCGCCCTGGATCGCGGAGAACAGCAGCTGGAGCGCGATCGCCCCGGCCACCGCGACGGTGATCCCGCTGACCGCGCGGGCCGCGGCGCCCCCGCTGAGCTGGAGCCGCCGCACGGCCAGCTGCCAGGGCACCGGGCCGCCGCGGAAGAGCCCCACCACCGCGTCCACGATCCACGGCAGCAGCAGCGTCACGCCGAGCAGGAACAGCGTCGCGCCGCCCGCGATGAGGAACGGGTTGACGACGCTCCGCGCGCCGCTGGTCCCGCCGTTGGCCAACAGCAGCGCCAGGCCGCCCAGGGGGAACGGCAGCCGCCACCACAGGCGCCGGCGGCGGCCCGCGCCGCTGCGGACGACGCCCAGCGGTTCGATGGCGACCCGGCGTAGCGCCAGGAGCGTGACCGCGACGGCGGCGAGCGGCACGACGAGCACGATGAGCGCCGCCAGCAACGGGTTCGGGGTCAGGTCGGACGGGAAGGCGTTGGTGTCCCAGATGGTGATCCCGCCGACGAACTGCCGGCCGACCAGGAACAGCGCGGCGCCCACCAGTACCCCGCACACCGCCCCGAACAGGGCCTCGCCGGCCGCCGTCCGCCGGGCCATCCGGGCGTCGGCACCGATCAGCCGCAGTGCGGCCAGCCGGCGGTCCCGGCGTTCGCCGCCGAACCGGACGGCGGTCGCGATGAAGATCGCCACCGGCATCAGCAGCACCACACACCCCACGATGACCAGCATCAGCAGCTGCGGGTCCAGCGGTTCGCTCTTCCGCTCGGCGCCGAACCCGGCGACCCGGACCCCGCCGTTGTCCGTGCTCAACGTGGCGCTGCCCAGGTAGTACTTCAGCTCGGCGGGCCCGGCCAGGCCGGCCGCCCCGATCGTGCCGGCGTCCCGGAACGGCAGCCGCTGGCGCAGCAGGGCGTTGCCCGGCTCGGCGAGGAACTCCCGCAGCGCGGGGGAGAGCACCATCTCGCCCGGCTTCGGCAGCGCGGCCACCCCGGGCGGGGCGGGCGCCGCGGGGCCGTCCGGCCGCAGCATCCGCCCGGTGAGGGGCCGGTCCCGGAACTGGGTCCGCAGGTCGGCCACGACCAGCGTCGACGCGCTCGGCGCCAGCGGCCCGTCGGCCTCCGTCGGCGTCGCGGCCAGTCGGCGCTCCGTGCGGTGAGCCTGGATCGCCGGGATCGTCGACGCGGCGAGCAGCAGCGTCACGCCGAGGCCCACGCCCAGCGCGGTGAGCAGGGTGCGGATCCACCCCTCGCGCCCGCCGCCGACGGCGAACCGGACCCCCATGCCGAGGTCCCGGGCCCAGCCGCGCAGGCCGCCCCCGGAGGTCGTCGTAGCGGTGCTCATGCCGCGCCCACCGCCTCGCGGGCGATGCCGTCCCGCACCACGACCTCGCGGTCCGCGTACGCGGCGACCCGGGCCTCGTGGGTGACCAGCACCACCGCAGCGCGGGTGTCCCGGGCGGCTTCGGTCAGCAGGCCCATCACGCGCTCGCCGTTGAGGGAGTCCAGGGCGCCGGTGGGTTCGTCGGCGAAGATCACCCGGGGCGTGGTGGCCAGCGCGCGGGCGACCGCGACCCGCTGGCCCTGGCCGCCGGAGATCTCACCGGGGCGCTGCTTGCCGACGCCCTCGACCTCCAGCTGCGCCAGCCAGTCGTGGGCCCGGCGTTCGGCTTCCTTGCGCTTGGTGCCGTTCAGTCGCAGCGGCAGGGCGACGTTCTCCAGGCAGGTCAACTCCGGTACCAGCTGGCCGAATTGGAAGACGAAGCCGAAGTCGCTGCGGCGCAGTGCGCTGCACCGCGCGTCGCTGAGGTCGGTGAGGGCGTGCGGGCCGTAGCGGACCGTGCCGGAGTCGGGGCGGATGATCCCGGCGAGGCAGTGCAGCAGCGTGGACTTGCCGGACCCGGAGGGGCCCATGACGGCGACCACTTCGCCGGGGTGGATGGCGAAGTCCGCGCCGTCGAGCGCGGGCGTCGGCCCGTACGCCTTGTGCAGCGCACGGGCTTCGAGGAGGGAGCCGGCCGGGTTCATGTGGGGGCCTTCGGGAGTGCGAACAGGGCATGGCGAGGGGTGCGCGCGGTAGACGCAGCGCCGTCCCAGAGACATGGAACGCACTCTACATGAGGTGTATACGCGAGATGTATAGACGGTGTTTCTACTGGTGCGTCGCGCCCTTCACCGCCCGCCCGCCGCGCCGTCGGTCCCGTCCGCCGGATGTCCCTGCGGGCCCGCCGCCGTGTCGGGGTCGGCCTGCGGTGCCGGCTCGCGCCGTTTGGGCGGCCGGCCCCGCCGCGCCGGTCCGCCCGCGCCGCGCGGCAGCCGCCCCGCCTCGGCCAGCGCCGTGCGGAGCAGGAACTCGATCTGTGCGTTGGTGCTGCGCAGTTCGTCGTTGGCCCAGCGGCTCAGGGCGTCGTGCAGGAGCGGGTCCAGCCGCAGCAGCACCTGCTTGCGCTGCTGCGGCCGGCGGCCCGCGGGCCGTTCGGGGTCCGTGCCGGCCCCTTGGGGAGCGTCGGCACTCACTGGTAGAGCGAGCCCGTGTTCAGGACCGGCTGGGCGGCCCGGTCGCCGCACAGCACCACCATCAGGTTGCTGACCATGGCCGCCTTGCGCTCCTCGTCCAGTTCGACGATGCCCTGCTCGTTGATGCGCTCCAGGGCCGACTCGACCATGCCCACCGCGCCCTCGACGATCTGCTGGCGGGCCGCGACGACCGCGCCGGCCTGCTGCCGCTGGAGCATCGCGGAGGCGATCTCCGGGGCGTAGGCGAGGTGGCTGAAGCGGGTCTCGATGATCTGCACGCCGGCGGCCTGCACCCGGGCGGTCAGCTCCACGGCGAGCTTCTCGGTGATCTCCTCGGCGTTGCCGCGCAGCGAGAGGCCGTCCTCGTCGTGGGCGTCGTAGGGGTACTCGATGGCGATGTGCCGGACGGCCGCCTCGGTCTGGGTGGCGACGAACTCCAGGAAGTCGTCGACCTCGAAGAGCGCCTGGGCGGTGTCCTCGACCTTCCAGACGACGATCGAGGCGAGTTCGATCGGGTTGCCGTAGGCGTCGTTGACCTTCAGGACCGAGGTCTCGTGGTTGCGGACCCGGGTGGAGATCTTGCGGGCCGAGGTGAGCGGGTTGACCCAGCGCAGGCCGTCGGTGCGGATGGTGCCGACGTACCGCCCGAAGAGCTGGATCACCCGGGCCTCGCCCGGCGCGACCATCTTCACGCCGGTCATGCAGAAGAACGAGCCCAGCAGCAACAGGATCCCGACGATCACCAGGGGGGCGGCGGCCGCGCCGTTCCCCCGGTCGCCCAGGACGCCGCCGGTGATGATCGCGACGACGCCGAGGACGACGCCCAGGACGGTCAGCAGCAGGGCCAGCCCGCCCGGGATGCTGTGCGCGGCCCGCTCGCGGACCTGCGGCGCCGGCATCTCCGGGGTGTCCGCGGAGGCGGCGGGTGTCGTGTCGGTCATGGGGTCCCCGTTTCGTGGAGGGCGCGCGCCGAAGGGCGTGATGTGCGCCGCAGCGCGCGCTTTCGCTGGTCTAGCAAAGTGATATCACTTTAACGTGCTGGCCTGCTCCGGTCCAGAGCGATACGGTCCGGCGGCAGGGGGGTTGCCCTCGCTCCCCGTGCTCTTTGTCACGTCGGGAAAAGCCTTGATCGATGAGTATTTGTTGTCAGATGCGGTGTTAGCTTCAACAGCTGAGTTATGCCGGGGGCGGAACGACTGGAGTTGCACGAGCGATGGGCCGAGCTGATGCGAGGCGAGCGCGGCAGGGCAGCGCCCGCCGGGCCGGGAAGAACACCAAGAAGTCCGGCATAGGCCGCTTCTTCACCTGGAAGAAGGTCCTCGGGACCGTCCTCGGCGCGTGCCTGCTGGGGATCGTCGGATTCATCGGGCTCTACCTCTACGTGGACGTCCCGGCCGGCAACAAGCAGGCCAAGCTGCAGAGCAACGTCTTCAAGTACGCGGACGGCTCGGTCATGGCCCGGGTCGGCCAGGTCAACCGCGAGACGGTCCCGCTCAGCCGGATACCCAAGGCCGTCCAGCACACCTTCGTCGCCGCCGAGAACAAGACGTTCTACAACGACTCCGGCGTCGACCTGAAGGGCACCCTCCGCGGCGTCGTCAACACCCTGAGCGGCAAGGGCAAGCAGGGCGGCTCGACGATCACCCAGCAGTACGTCAAGAACTACTACCTGAGCCAGGAGCAGACGGTCTCCCGCAAGCTCCAGGAGATCGTCATCTCCCTCAAGGTGGACCAGAAGTTCTCCAAGGACGAGATCCTCGCCGGCTACATCAACACCAGCTTCTACGGCCGCGGCGCCTACGGCATCCAGGCCGCCGCCCAGGCCTACTACGGCGTGGACTCCGACAAGCTCACCGTCGCCCAGGGCGCCTACCTCGCCTCGCTGCTCCAGGCGCCCAACCAGTACGACTGGGCCATCGCCAGCGACGCCGGCAAGAAGCTGGTCCAGGAACGTTGGGCGTACACGCTCAACAACATGGTCGAGATGAAGTGGATCACGCCCCAGGAGCGCGCCCAGCAGAAGTTCCCGGTGCCCAAGCCGCCCAAGCCGCTGCCCGGCCTGACCGGCCAGGCCAGCTACATCATCGACGCCGCCAAGAAGGAGCTCTTCGCGCACGGCGTCGACGAGAACGAATTCGAGGCCGGCGGCTGGACCGTCACCCTCGGCATCGAGAAGAACCGGCAGAAGGCGCTGGAGGAGTCGGTCAAGCGCAAGCTCACCGACGACCTGGAGCCCGGCCAGCGCCCGGTCGACCGCGACGTCCAGCTCGGCGCCACCTCGGTGGACCCGAAGACCGGCTACGTCGTGGCGCTGTACGGCGGCGCCGGCTACCCGAAGCACTACACCAACAACGCCACCCGCTCCGACTACCAGCCGGCCTCCACCTTCAAGCCGCTGATCCTGGCGTCGGCCATGGAGAACCACGCGGTCACCAAGGGCGGCATCCCGATCAACCCGAACGCGATCTACGACGGCCGCAACCGCCGTCCGGTCGTCGGCGGCACCACGCCCTTCGCCCCGCCGAACGAGGACGAGCGCAGCTACGGGAAGATCAGCGCCCAGGTCGCGATGAACAACTCCGTGAACTCGGTGTTCGCGCAGATGGGCGCCGACGTCGGCCTGGACCAGGTCAAGAAGACCGCGGTCAGCCTGGGCATGGACGGCGCCAAGATGGACGTCCAGCCGGCCATGACCCTGGGCACCATGGGCGCCAGCCCGCTCCAGATGGCCGGGGCGTACGCCACCTTCGACAACCACGGCCAGAAGGTCACCCCGTCGCTGGTGAAGAAGGCCGTGCACACCCAGGACGGCACCGACAAGGAAGTCGACCTCAAGAACCCGATCGGCGAGCAGGTGCTGTCCCGGACCACCGCCGACACCGTCACCTCCGTCCTGACCGGCGTGGTCAACGACGGCACCGCCTCGGAAGCGGTGAAGAACACCGACTACAAGGCGGCGGGCAAGACCGGCACCTCCGACGACAACAAGTCGGCCTGGTTCGTGGGCTACACCCCCAACCTCGTCACCGCGGTCGGCATGTTCGGCGAGTCGCCCAACGGCGGCACCCAGGTCACCCTGAAGGGCGCCGGCGGCGGTGGCCGCGTCAACGGCGGCGGCTACCCGGCGCGGGTCTGGGCCGACTACACCCAGGCCGCGCTCGGCGACGGCACCGGCGGCGACTTCGACCTGGAGACCGACATGGGCGCCGCGGCACCGCCGCCGCCCAGCCCGACGGCGACCCCGACCGTGCCGGCCACCCCGACGCCGACCCCTTCGCACTCCGCGACGACCTCGCCGACGCCGACCACGTCCCCGTCGGACACCACCTCCGGCCGTCCGTCCGGCAGGCCCACGCCGACCGGTGGCGGCTCCACCCCGCCCGACGGCGGCACCGGTGGCAACCCCGGCGGCAACACCGGCACCGGCGGAAACACCGGTACCGGCGGCACCGGCGACGGCGGCACCGGTGGCAACCCCGGCGGCAACACCGGCAACGGCAGCAACGGCCTACCGAACTTCGGCTGACGCACCGGCCCCCGCAAGCGCTGCGGCCCGCACCCCTCGGGGTGCGGGCCGCAGCGCTTCCTGCGCGGCTCAGCCGCCGTTGACCTTCTTCGCGATCCGGTCGCCGAGCTGCTTGTCGATGTTCCGCCAGTACTGGAGCGCCCGGTCCAGCACCGGCCGGCTCACCCCGCCGAGCAGGTGCCCGGCGACGTTGCCGACCAGCCGGTCGCGGGCCGCGTCGTCCAGCACCTCGCGGACCATCGTGCCCGGCTGCCCGAAGTCGTCGTCGTCCCGGCGCAGCGTGTACGCCTCGCGCACCATCGCCCCACTGCTCTCCCAGCCCGCCGGCTCCCCGTACCGCACGGTGTCGGCCGCCGGGCCGCCGTAGGAGTTCGGGGCGTACGGCCGGGCCGCGCGCGACGGGTCGAAGCGCATCGGGCCGTCCTTGGCGTACGAGTGCGCCGGCACGTGCGGCCGGTTGGGCGGCAGCTGCGCGTAGTTGGGGCCGATCCGGTACCGGTGGGTGTCCGGGTACGAGAACAGCCGGCCGAGGAGCATCTTGTCCGGGGACGGGCCGACGCCCGGCACCATGTTGGACGGCTCGAACGCGGCCTGCTCGATGTGGATGAAGTAGTCCTCCGGATTCCGGTTGAGCGTCATGCGGCCGACCTCGATCAACGGGTAGTCGCCGTGCGGCCACACCTTGGTCAGGTCGAACGGGTTGAAGCGGTAGTCCGGGGCGTCGTCGAACGGCATGACCTGCACGTAGAGCGTCCACGACGGGGCGTTGCCGCTCTCGATGGCGTCGAAGAGGTCCCGGCGGTGGTAGTCGGCGTCCTCACCGGCCAGCCGGTCGGCGTCGGCCTGGGTGAGGAAGTCGATGCCCTGGTCGGTCTTGAAGTGGTACTTGATCCAGAACTTCTCGCCGCCCGCGTTGACCCACATGTAGGTGTGCGAGCCGTACCCGTTCATGTGCCGGTACGTCTTGGGGATGCCGCGGTCGCCCATCAGCCAGGTCACCTGGTGGGCCGACTCCGGCGAGAGCGTCCAGAAGTCCCACTGCATGTCGTTGTCGCGCAGCCCGCTGTCGGGACGGCGCTTCTGCGACCGGATGAAGTCCTGGAACTTGATCGTGTCCCGTACGAAGAAGACCGGGGTGTTGTTGCCCACCAGGTCGTAATTGCCCTGCTCGGTATAGAACTTGAGCGCGAAGCCGCGCGGGTCGCGCCAGGTGTCGGGGGAGCCCTGCTCGCCGGCGACGGTCGAGAAGCGGGCCAGCATCTCGGTTTCCTTGCCCGGCTGGAAGAGGTCCGCCTTGGTGAACTGGCTGACGTCGTTGGTGACCTTGAAGAAGCCGTACGCGCCGCTCCCCTTGGCGTGCACCACCCGCTCGGGGACCCGCTCGCGGTTGAACTGGGCCATCTTCTCGATCAGGTAGTGGTCCTGGAGCAGGATCGGACCGTCCGGGCTCACGGTCAGCGAGTGCTCGTCGCTCTCCACCGGGATGCCGGTGTTGGTCGTCGTGTGCGGGACGTTGTGCGCGGTGCTGGTCATTGGAGGAATGCCTCCCGTTCGATGACTGGCGGTGGGTGGGTGGGGGCCGTCAGTCCCTTCCGGGGTCAGCTGGTCCCTTCAGTCCCTTTTGTCCCACCCAAGCAGTCAACGCCCCCGACGGCATGTCGGCAAGGGGTCCCGGGCGTCCGGACGGGTCCGGCCCGCCCGCACGCGAAGGGACCCCGCCCGAAACCGGACAGGGTCCTCGACACGACGCGACACAACGCACCGCGGACCGCCTCAGCGGCGCGCCCCCGGCGGCATCGACAGCTCGAACCAGACGACCTTGCCCATGCTCAACCGGGTCGCGCCCCACCGCCGGGCCATCCGATTGACCAGATACAACCCCCGACCACCCTCGTCGGACGGCCGGGCATGCCGCAGCCGCGGCAACTGCGGCACGTCGTCCCCGACCTCACAGCGCAGCACGTCGGTCCGCAGCAACCGCAACGTCACCGGCCGCTCGGCGTACCGCACCGCATTGGTCACCACCTCGCTGACCAGCAACTCCAACTGGTCCGACAGCTCGTCCAGGCCCCAGCGGGCGAGCGCCCGCCGGGCCAGCCGGCGGGCCTGCCCCGCGGTCTGCGCCTTCGGATCGAGATACCAGTACGCGACATCGCTCGGCGCGATGCCGTCGAACCGGGCCGCCAACAGCGCGATGTCGTCATCGCGGTCACCCGGCCCGAGCATGTCCAGCACCTCGTCGCACAGCGGCTCCAGCGGCGGCGGATTGGGCCCGGTCAGCCGGGCCGTCTCGGCCAGCCGCTCCCGCAGCTGCTCGATGCCGGTCCAGACGTCCCGGATCCGCGACTCCACCAGCCCGTCGGTGTACAGCACCAGCGTGGCGCCCGCCGGGGCGTCCAGCTCCACCGCCTCGAAGTCCACCCCACCGACGCCGATCGGCGCGCCCGACGGCACCCGCAGCACCTCCGCACGCCCACCGCGGTGCAGCATCACCGGCGGCGGATGCCCCGCGTTGGCGACGGTGATCCGGTGCGCCACCGGGTCGTAGACCGCGTACAGGCAGGTCGCCATCCGGTCCGAGCCCAGGCGCTGGGCCTGTTCGTCGAGGTGGTGCAGCACCTCCTGCGGCGGCAGGTCCAGCCCCGCGAGGGTCTGCGCCGTGGTCCGCAGCTGCCCCATGATCGCGGCCGACGTCATGGAGTGGCCCATCACGTCACCGACGACCAGCGCCACCCGGCTGCCCGGCAGCGGGATCGCGTCGTACCAGTCACCGCCCACCCGGGCGGTCTCCGCGGCCGGCAGATAACGGCTGGCCAACCGCACCCCCGTCGGCTGCGGCAACGAGTCCGGCAGCATGGTGCGCTGCAACGCGTCGGCGATGTACGCCTCGCGCCCGTAGAGCACCGCCTTGTCCACGCCCAGCGCGGTGTGCGTCGCCAGCTGGGCCGCCACCAGCAGATCGTCCGGCTCGAACGCCGGCCGGTCCGGACGGCGCAGGAACACCGCCGCGCCGATCACCCGCCGGCGCCCGCGCAGCGGCGCCAGCACCACCCGATGACCGCCCGGCAGCCGAGTGTCCGGACCCAACAGCTCGGGCAGCGCGGTGCGCGCCGCCTGGGCCTCGCCGAACAGCGGCCGCACCCCCCGCAGCACCTCCGCCAGCGGCCCGCCCGGACGCACCTCGGCCAGCTCCGCGGCGCTGCCGCCCATCGCCGGCCCCAGGTCCGGCTGCGCCGGCAGCACCGGCAGCCGCAGCCCGTTGGTGTCCGGCTCCTCCGGGATCCGGTCGGTGCGGCGCAGCCGCAGCACCACCGGGCCGGTCGGCCGCTCGTCACCCACCGGCAACGGATCGCGCAGGTAGACGAGGATCGCGTCGGCGAAGGTCGGCACCGTCGCCCGGCACAGCCCCAGCACGATCTCGTCCAGGTCTATGCCGCGGGCGATCCGCCGGGTCGCCGCCCCGATGAACCGCAACCGGTCCCCGCTCGCCTGCCGCGCCGCCGCGACCTCCCGGCTCTCCTGACCCTCGCCCGGATGCGCCGAGCGCGCGGGCGGCACCGTGGGCGGCCCCGCCGGAGGCGGCAGCTCCCCATCGGCCGGCCCGGACCGTCCGCCGCCCCGCACACCCGGCGGCGGCCCCGGCGGCAACCCGCCCCGGCCCGGCTCACCCCCGTGCGCCCGGGACCCCGAACCGCCCTCGCGCGGCCGTCCGATGCCCTCACCGCCGGGGCGCGGCTGTGCGTGCCCCGGCTCCTCGTCCGGCTCCGGCGCACCGGCGCGGTCCACCGCGCCCTGCGCCACCGGCCGGCCCGCACGGACCGCCGCGCGCTCCGCGCCCGACTCCCCGTCCGGCCGCCCCTCCGCGGGCATGGCCACCTCCCCGTACGGGTCGTACGCGGCTCCGTACGACCCGGTGTATCCACCGTAGAAACTGTCGCGGGACGCCCGGGCGGCGCCGTACGCCCGCGCGCCGTCACCGGCCGGGCCGTGATCGGCGGCCGGCTCGGCGTCCCCGTGCCCGCCCGGCGGCCCCGCCGCGGCCGTGGCGGCCAGCCCGCCGGCCGCGCCGCCGCAGCCGGTGTCGTCGTCCCCGCGCACCGCGAACCCGCTACCCGGCGCCGGCTCGTGGCCGGCGTCGGCGGGTTGCTGGAGGGCGCTGCGCGGGTCGGGGACGCCGCCGAGCGGCGCCGTCCCCGCAGCAGGGGACGCCGAGGACGCGGCGGTCGGGGCCGACTGCCGCGTTTCGTGGGAGGTGGGATGCTCCGTCACGCGTGGGATTCCATCCGTCCGGGGCTGGCGCAGGCGCGCCGCGTTCGGTGCGCGCCGCCCGAGCGGACGCGCCTGACGCGGTGCGTCTCAAGCGCGTCGCAGGTGCAGGAAGAGCTGGATTTCGGGTGGTACGTCCGTACTCGACGGGGCATACGCATACGAGTCCTCCCCGACGATGTCGAAACCCGCGTCGCGCACGACCCGGCGCAGGTCGTCCCGCAGATATCCCGATACCCGGATCGTGCTGCCGAGGAACGGAATGGGGAAGTCGTCAATATCGGCCTCGACCATCGCCAGGGCCAGCAACCCGCCGGGTCGCAGGAGGTCGTGCAGCATGCCCAGGGCACACGGAATTTCCGCGCGAGGCATCATCAACAGGGAGAAATAGGCGGTGATTCCGTCGAAGGAACCCGGACCGCCCAGCCGGCCACCGCGCAGATCGGCGATGTCCAGTCGGTGGAATTCGCCGGCCGGGGCGTTGGCCTGGGCGATTTTGACCATCCCGGGGGAGAGGTCGATCCCCACGACCCGGTGTCCCGCTTCGGACAGTTGACGGGCGGTCGGCAGGCCGGTGCCGCAGCCGGCATCGAGGATCCGCGACCCGGCCGGCAGTTCGCCACTCAACCACGCGCCCGAAGCGATCTGGCCTTCCTTATGTGGAAAAGCCGTTTCGTACTGGTCACCGATCGCGTCGAACGCTTCGGCCTGTCCGGCCCGGTCAAGTGCTAACCGGTTCAGGCCCTCGTACGCGTCGTAGCTCGTCGCGCTCACGACTTCGCCCCTCCTGCAACCGCAGTCAAGTTCGTTTTCTCGTTCTGGAGTTGCGCCTGTGCAGTCTTGCGGAGGACGATCCTACGTTTGAAGGCCCAGGGCACAGCAAGGGGGCTGGGTACCGCTTCTCGTCCGGTGGGACCCCCAAGGGAACCCGGCGGGAAACGGTTTCGCCCATAGGCGCACCTTTCCACCGTTCGCCCCCTTCACTCTCTTCATTCTCTTCTTTTCACGTTTGCTGTCTCGCTACCGCAAACGATCCGGCAGTCGGTCCCAGTTCTCCGGAAGTGCGGGAACCTCCCAGGCCGGATCGGGCCGCCAGTCCTCCCAGCCGTCCGCGAACGGCCCTTCCCACGCCGCGATCTGTGCGACCGCGGCGCGTCCGGCGGACCGGACGGCGACCTCCTGGGCATCCGTCACCAGCCCGTCCCGCCGGGCCTGGGCGAACTCGTCCTCGTCCCGCCACTCCCAGCGCCGGTCCGGATAGACGCAGATGTCGAGGAAATGATCGAGCGAGTCGATTCCGCCCGACCAACGGTGGCGCGGCTCCTCCAGATTGACGTACCAATTCTTGAAGTGCCAGCCGCTCTCCCAGAACAGCCAGACCGACCAGGGATCTCCCGGACGGGCCAACTTCAGCACGCCGTTGCCGAACCAATGGTCGCGCACGGTCCGCCGCGGTGTGGTGTAGCGGGTGGCCAGCGGCTCGTGGTGCACCGGGGTGCCGTCGGCGAGCACCGGCTTGATGCACGGCGTGCCGGGCGCCATCCACACCGCGAGCAGCTCCTCGGTGTCCTGGACGACGGTCATCGGCCGACAGATGTGGAAGCGGCGGGGATCGGCGTTGTCGCGGTAGCGCCACAGGACCTGGTCGCCGGGCGCCCAGCGCCCCGCCTCCGCCGCGCCCCGACCCGCCCCGGCCGCCGGCGCGGGCACGCCGGTCGTCTCGCCCTCCGCCGTCTCCACCATGTCCGCTGTCATGCGCAGATCTTAGGGGCGTCGCGTTACGCGTGCGGTGACATGCGCCGCACTGATGGTTACGGGTGGGTCATCCGCAACACGTCCAGCGCCTCGTCGAGCTGCTGCACCGTCAGCAGTCCACGCTCGACGTAACCGCCTTCGAGCACCACTTCCCGGATCGTCTTCCGCTCCGCCAACGACTGCTTGGCGACCTTCGCGGCCTCCTCGTAACCGAGGTACCTGTTCAGCGGCGTCACCACCGACGGCGACGATTCGGCGTATTCACGGGCCCGCGCCACGTTCGCGGTGATGCCGTCCACCGTGCGGTCCGCCAGCAGCCGCGACACGTTGGACAGCAGCCGCACCGACTCCAGCACGTTCCGCGCGATCACCGGCAGCATGACGTTCAGCTCGAAATTGCCGGCCGCGCCGGCCGTGGCGACCGTCGCGTCATTGCCGGTGACCTGCGCGGCGACCATCAGCACCGCCTCCGGAAGCACCGGATTGACCTTCCCCGGCATGATCGACGAGCCGGGCTGGAGGTCCGGCAGGTTGATCTCGGCGAGCCCGGTGCGCGGGCCCGACGCCATCCACCGCAGATCGTTGGCGATCTTCGTCAGGCCGACCGCGACGGTCCGCAACTGACCACTGGTCTCCACGATCCCGTCCCGCGCCCCCTGCGCCTCGAAGTGGTTGCGCGCCTCGGTCAGCGGCAGCCCGGTGGCCCGCGCCACCTCCGCGATCACCGCCGCCGAGAACCCCGGCGGCGTGTTGATCCCGGTGCCCACCGCCGTGCCGCCCAGCGGGAGTTCGGCCAGCCGCGGCAGCGACGCCCGCAGCCGCTCGACCCCGTAGCGCACCTGCGCCGCGTAGCCCCCGAACTCCTGACCCAGCGTCACCGGCGTCGCGTCCATCAGGTGCGTGCGCCCCGACTTGACCACCTCGGCGAACTCCGCCGCCTTCCGCTCCAACGCCTCCGCCAGGTGCTCCAGCGCCGGAACCAGGTCGTTCAGGACCGCCGACGTCGCCGCGACGTGGATCGACGACGGAAACACGTCGTTCGACGACTGGCTCGCGTTGACGTGGTCATTGGGGTGCACGTCCCGCCCCAACCGCTCGCTGGCCAGGGTGGCGATCACCTCGTTGACGTTCATGTTCGACGACGTCCCCGACCCCGTCTGGAACACGTCGACCGGGAAGTCCTCGTCCCACCGCCCCTCGGCGACCTCGGCGGCCGCCTCCACGATGGCCTCCGCGACGTCCTTGCGCAGCACGCCCAACTCGGCGTTGACCTTGGCGGCGGCCCCCTTGATCCGCGCCAGCGCCTCGATGTGCGCCCGCTCCAGCCGCTGCCCGGAGATCGGGAAGTTCTCCACCGCCCGCTGGGTCTGGGCCCGCCATTTGGCGTGCGCGGGAACCCGCACCTCACCCATCGAGTCGTGCTCGATCCTGAATGCGCCGTTATCGCTCATGCCTATGACAGTGCCCGCGGACCGGGATCTGTTCCCGACCCACGACGGATGTCACCTGCCTGCGCCCCGGCCCACCGCCACCCCGGGCGGCGCAGGCAGCCCGGGCGGCCCGGGCTCTCGGCGGCCGGGGGCCGGCCTTCCGGCGGGACGTCGGCGAGGCTTCTTCCCCCCCCCCGACCCCGCTAGGGGGCCCCGCCCCCGCCCCCCAGCCCTCCCCTCCCCGTCCCCCACCGCGCGGAACGCCCCGGACCGACCGGACTCGGCCACCTCACCCCGCCCGCACCTCACCCCGCCCGCACCGCAAGGCACTCGTACGGCAGCTCACCCGCACCGCACCACCGCCGAGCCCACCACCCGTCACCCGGCACTCGGCGCCACCTCCGCACCCGCCGGCCCGAGTTGGCCGTGCCCGGGGCGTTGCCCCGCGGTCGAACGCCCCGTCCCACCCCACCGCGCCCCGCATGCCCCCGTGACCACCCGCAGCCGCACGAACTGCACCTGCCTCACGGTGCGTTCGCCGACCGGCCCCGCCGCCGTCTCCCGTGCCCGCGCTCGCACGGCCCCGACGTCCACCGCTTCGGATCAAATCCCTTGGCCACGGCCTCACTTCCATTCTTACGCCTGTAGGAATCAGTACTCACTCCCTTCCCAAGGTTACGGCGGAGGGTGACGATGGGAACACGGAACGTAGCAATCCGCTGGAAGTTAAGGGGATCCCACGACGACATCGGGGAGTCGCCCTAGCCACTAACGGGACAACTCCACGACCCCATCGAACAGGAGCGTCACCATGGCCACGAGCGCCGGCCACACCCCGTCGGGCCCGCGATCCCGGCAGTCGCTGATGACCCTGCGCGTCTACACCACGACCCGCGACGGCGTCGTCACCCAGGAACGCGCCCAGATCCACGTCGTCGCCGGCGACCGCTTCGACCTCTACGGCCTCACCCAGGCCTGGCCACCGTGCGCGTGCCCGCGGCACAAGGGTCGTTAGCGCCGTGCCGGCGGATCCGGCGGGCCGTCGTCGGGGACGTGCCGGGGACGCGCCGAGCGCGCGGCCGTCCGCGCCCTCGCCGCTCCTCCGCGCTCGGATCGCCTCCGCGCGGCGGCCCCAGCGTGGGGCAGGGAACCCGGCGCCTCGCCTTCGAGCGTGAACTCCCCGCTCGGGACGGTGCACTCCGCGACCTCCGCCCGCAGGCGCGACCTCGGGGAACCGGCGGAAAAAATGACGGCCGCCCCCGCACGCAGCGGAAGGCGGCCGTCCGAGGGCGCCGGAAATCAGGAGGAGCGCACCGGAATGCTGGTGAACGTCGGCGTGGTCGGTGCCGGGTCCTGGAAGAAGTCGTTGCCCTTGTCGTCGACGACGATGAAGGCGGGGAAGTTCTCGACCTCGATCTTCCAGACGGCTTCCATGCCGAGCTCCTCGTATTCGAGGACCTCGACCTTCTTGATGCAGTCCTGGGCGAGGCGGGCGGCGGGGCCGCCGATGGAGCCCAGGTAGAAGCCGCCGTGCGCGGCGCAGGCGTCGGTGACCTGCTGGGAGCGGTTGCCCTTGGCGAGCATGACCTTGGAGCCGCCGGCGGCCTGGAACTGCTCGACGTAGGCGTCCATCCGGCCCGCCGTGGTCGGGCCGAAGGAGCCGGAGGCGTAACCCTCGGGGGTCTTGGCCGGGCCGGCGTAGTAGACCGGGTGGTCCTTGAGGTACTGCGGCATCTCCTCGCCCGCGTCCAGCCGTTCCTTGATCTTGGCGTGGGCGATGTCGCGGGCGACGACCAGGGTGCCGGTGAGCGAGAGCCGGGTCTTGACCGGGTGCTTGGTCAGCTCGGCGAGGACGTCGGCCATCGGGCGGTTGAGGTCGACGGCGACCGCGTCGAGGTCGGCGCCGGCGCCCTTGGTCAGCTCCTCGTCGGTGGTGTCGGGGAGGAAGCGGGCCGGGTCGGTCTCCAACTGCTCCAGGAAGACGCCCTCGGCGGTGATCTTGGCGACGGCCTGGCGGTCGGCGGAGCAGGAGACGGCGATGGCGACCGGGCAGGAGGCGCCGTGCCGGGGCAGGCGGACCACGCGGACGTCGTGGCAGAAGTACTTGCCGCCGAACTGGGCGCCGATGCCGATCTTCTGGGTCAGCTCGAAGACCTTGTCCTCCAGCTCCTTGTCGCGGAAGCCGTGGCCGGTCGGCGAGCCCTCGGTGGGCAGTTCGTCCAGGTAGTGCGCGGACGCGTACTTGGCGGTCTTGAGCGCGTACTCGGCCGACGTGCCGCCGACGACGATGGCGAGGTGGTACGGCGGGCAGGCGGCCGTGCCGAGCGAACGGATCTTCTGCTCCAGGAACTTCATCATGGACGCCTCGTTGAGGACGGCCTTGGTCTCCTGGAAGAGGAAGGACTTGTTGGCCGAGCCGCCGCCCTTGGCCATGAAGAGGAACTTGTAGGCGCCGCCGTCGGTCGCGTACAGCTCGATCTGGGCCGGGAGGTTGGAGCCGGTGTTCTTCTCGTCCCACATGGTCAGCGGCGCCATCTGCGAGTAGCGCAGGTTGAGCTGGGTGTACGCGTCGTAGATGCCGCGGGACAGGGCCGCCTCGTCGCCGCCCTCGGTCAGCACCTGCTGGCCGCGCTTGCCCATGACGATCGCGGTGCCGGTGTCCTGGCACATCGGCAGCACGCCGGCCGCGGCGATGTTGGCGTTCTTGAGCAGGTCCAGGGCGACGAAGCGGTCGTTGGCGCTGGCCTCCGGGTCGTCCAGGATCTTGCGCAGCTGGGCCAGGTGGGTCGGCCGCAGGTAGTGCGCAATGTCGTGCATCGCCTCGGCGGCGAGCTTGCGCAGCGCCTCCGGCTCGACCTTGAGGAACGTCCGGCCGTCCGCTTCGAAGGTGCTGACGCCCTCCGAGGTCACCAGACGGTAGGGGGTGCTGTCCTCGCCGGTGGGGAGCAGGTCGGTATAGGCGAATTCCGGCATGGGGGATGTGTCCTTACTCGGAGGGGTGGTGGCTGGCTTCTACGGCAGCGCCTGAACAGCGTAGAACCCCGGTGTCCGGCCGTTGCTGTGAGGTCGGGCTCAGTCCGCGGGAGACGGGTCCGCGATCCCCTAGTCGCGATCTATCGCGTTTCGGTACGCTGGGTCCGTGGACGCTTCAGGAAACGGGGGACGACCGGGCCCCGAGACCCCGCCCGGACCGCTTGCCGCGCAGCGCGACCGGCAGGCGGTGAAACTGACCAAGGGCGAGGCGGGACCGCGGGCCGAGCCGGTGGCCGAGGCCACGGCGCCCCCGGCGGTGGCCGGGAGCGACATCCGGGCCTCGGACGCGGACCGCGACCGGGTCGCGGAGATCCTGCGGGAGGCTCTCGCCGAGGGCCGGCTGGACGCCGAGGAGCACGCCGAGCGGATCGACGCGGTCTACCGCGCCAAGACCATGGGCGAGTTGGAGCCCGTCGTACGGGACCTGCCCGCCGGCGGGGCCCGCCCGCAGCCGGAGCCCTCGCCCCGCGAGTACGGCGCCGGCGGCCAGGCCGCCGACCAGAACCTCGTCGCGATCTTCAGTGCGGCCAACCGCAAGGGCCGCTGGCGGGTCCCGCCCCGGATCAACGCGGTCGCCATCTTCGGCAGCGTGGAGATCGACCTGACCGAGGCGGTCTTCCCGCAGCAGCGGGTCCAGATCAATGTCACCTCCGTCTTCGGCAGCGTCGAGGTCCGAGTGCCGGAGAACATCACGCTGCGCAGCAGCGGCTCCGGCATCCTGGGCAGCTTCGAGGTGGAGACGCACGAGGCCGCGGACGGCGAGGCGCCCGAGGTGGACGTGCAGGGCTTCGCACTGCTGGGCAGCGTCGAGGCCAAGCCCAAGCGGGGCGCCTGGATCCGCGACCTGCGGGACCGGCTGCGCGGCGAGCGGCGCGAGTGGACGGACGAACTCCGGGCCGAGCGGCACGCGCGGATGGGCGAGCTGAGGGCCGAACGGCACGCGCGGTTCGACCAGTTGCGGGCGGAGCGGCACGAGCGCCGGGAGGAGCGCCGGGACCGCCGCCGCTTCGGCTAGCCGGGGTCCGGCGGCGCATGCGGGGCCGGTGCGACGGCACATGCGAGGCCGCCGGCCCCCTCGATCGCCACGGTGTGCATAAGCCCGCGTACAGCGGGTAGGGCTGGTGCATCGTCTCTCGTACGGCTGCGGGGTGCGAAAAGGCCGTGCGCAGCGAGACGGGCAAGGGTGATTTCTCTCGCCGAAGCCGTCGTCAGGAGTAGACCGTGCTGCTACCGCATCAGGCCCTGCAGGATGCCGCTGTCGTTCCGTCCCAGCGCGGGCACGCTCGCGACGAGGCGGGTCCCTGGCATGCGGAGGCGGTGTGCCGCCGGGACGAGGCCGGGTTGTTCTTCGCCCCCTCCAAGGAACCCACCGCCGCACGGCTGGCCAGGGAGGAAGCCGCGAAGCGGGTCTGCGCCCGCTGCCCGGTGATGGTCGAGTGCCGGGAACACGCCCTGCTCCAGCCCGAGCCGTACGGCGTCTGGGGCGGGTTGACCGCCGCCGAGCGCCGGGTGGTGCTGACCCGCCGGCGGCGCCGGGAGAGCGAGTTGCAGCGGGCCGCCGCGATGCCGGCGGCCGGTTGACCCCACCCGCCGCCCGGTACGGACGCCACCGCGTCCGTACGCGTCTCGCCCCCGCCGGAAGTCGCTTCCGACGGGGGCGAGTCGCGTCACCGGTCCGGGGCGGCCGGTCCGGGCCGGCCGGGGGTCAGCTGGGGCGCTCGAAGTCGATCGAGCTGTAGGCGCGCAGCTTCGAGAGCCGGTGCTGGGAGTCGATCTGACGGATGGTGCCGGACTTGGAGCGCATCACCAGGGACTGGGTGTAGGCGGTCTCCGCGCGGTAGCGGACGCCGCGCAGCAACTCGCCGTCGGTGATGCCGGTGGCGACGAAGAAGACGTTGTCGCCGCGGACCAGGTCCTCGATCTGCAGGACCTGGTCGAGGTCGTGGCCGGCGTCGAGGGCGCGCTGGCGCTCCACGTCGTCCTTGGGCCACAACTTGCCCTGGAACGTGCCGCCCAGGCACTTCAGCGCACAGGCGGCGATGATGCCCTCGGGCGTTCCGCCGATGCCCAACAGCAGGTCCACGCCGGTCCCTTCGCGGGCCGCCATGATCGCGCCCGCGACGTCGCCGTCGGCGATGAACTTGATCCGCGCGCCGGCCTCCCGGACCTCCTTGACCAGGCCCTCGTGGCGCGGCCGGTCCAGGATGACGACGGTGACGTCCTCGACCGCGGACCGCTTCGCCTTGGCGATCCGCTTGATGTTCACCGCCACCGGGGCGGTGATGTCGACGAAGTCCGCCGCCTCCGGGCCGGTGGCGAGCTTGTCCATGTAGAAGACCGCGGACGGGTCGAACATCGAGCCGCGCTCGGCGACGGCCATCACGGACACCGCGTTGGCCATGCCCTTGGCGGTCAGCGTGGTGCCGTCCACCGGGTCCACGGCCACGTCGCACTCCGGGCCGGTCCCGTCGCCGACCCGCTCGCCGTTGTAGAGCATCGGGGCGTTGTCCTTCTCGCCCTCCCCGATGACCACGACGCCGTTCATCGAAACGGTGTGGATCAGGGCGCGCATGGCCTTCACCGCCGCGCCGTCCGCGCCGTTCTTGTCGCCCCGGCCGACCCAGCGGCCCGACGCCATGGCACCGGCCTCGGTCACCCGGACCAGTTCCAGGGCGAGGTTGCGGTCGGGGGCCTCCGGGCTGACCTCGAGGGGGGACGGCAGATGATGCTCGGTCATCGAGCGCACCTTTCTGTACGGCGACGGCCGGATTGATGAGGGTGCTTATGACTTTATCGGTAGGTCGCGAAAATGAGCAGGGGGGCCTTCGCATGAGCAAGCCAATGGCTGGGTAGCGCCCGCGCCGGGCGGCCGACGACCGCAGAACCGTTTGCCCAGGTGAGTGGTGTCCGAGGGGGGTGCGTCCGGGCGCCGGCGGGCATAGGGGACCATAGGGACGTGGCTGGTATGCGAGGCAGGCAAAGAGTGGCGGACATGGTCCTGTCGCTGGCGGTGATCGGCGTCCTGGTCGGGGCGATCTACTTCTTCATCCCGCACGACGACAGCGCGACCGCGGAGAAGAACGCGGTCCAGACCGTCGACACCCGCGTCGAGATCATCACCGCCCGGCGCGCCGCCCCGTACCCGGTCGCCGCGCCCGAGGGCCTGTCCAAGGGCTGGCGGCCCACCTCCGTCTCCTACAAGGCCAGCAGCGACGGCAAGGGCGGCGCCTGGCACCTGGGGATGCTCGACCCGGAGCAGCAGTACGCGGCCGTCGAGCAGAGCGACGCACCGGCCAAGCAGTTCATCCAGGACGTCACGCTGGGCGCCGCCAAGGTCGAGGGCCAGCAGGCCGTCGGCAGCAAGAAGTGGGACCGCTACCAGGGCGACACCTACAAGGCGCTGGTCCACCAGGAGCCCGGGGTGACCACGGTCGTCACCGGCACCGCGCCGTACGGGCGGCTGGCCGAACTGGCCGCGGCCCTGGTGGCGAAGAAGGGCTGAGTCCGAAGCCGTCTCGCGGTTCGGGCCGTCGAGCGGTCGGGCCGCCGGCGCGCGGTCGCGGACCGGAGGCCCAGGAGGCCCGCCCCGCCCGCCCCGGTGGCGGCGGAGCGTGCCCCGTTCGCCCGGCAACGCCAGAAGGCCGCCGCACCCAGCCGGGTGCGGCGGCCTTCTCGCGTCGGGCCGGGGTGGCTCAGACGGTGGCGGTGGCCTCGTCGAAGGACAGGCGCGGCGAACGCGGGAAGAACGCGTCCGCGCCCGGCTTGCCGAGGTTGATGACGAGGAAGGACTTCTGCTTGCCGTCGCCGAAGAACTCCTTGTCGACGCCGGAGAAGTCGAAGCCGGTCATCGGGCCGGCGGCCAGGCCGGCGGCGCGGATGCCCAGGATGAGGTAACCGGCCTGGAGGGTGGCGTTCTGGGTGCCGGCGACCTCGCGGACCGCGGCCTCCGAGAAGAAGCTGTCCTTGACGCCGGGGGCGTGCGGGAAGAGCCGCGGCAGCTTCTCGTGGAAGTCCAGGTCGACGGAGAGGATCACGGTCAGCGGCGCGGCCAGGGTCTTCGGGCCGTTGGCGCCCATGGCGTGCGCGACCAGGCGCTTACGGGCGTCCTCGGAACGGACCAGGGTGATCCGCAGCGGAGACTGGTTGAACGCGGTCGGGGCGTACTTCACCAGGTCGTAGATGGCCTGGACCTGCTCGTCCGTGACCGGCTCGTCCGTGAACGTGTTGGCGGTCTGGGCCTCACGGAACAGGAGGTCCTGAGCGGCGGCGTCAAGGGCGAGAGACATCAGGGGCACCTCGGGGCTTCAGGTGGGTTACAGAGCTTGAGACTTCGCTGTCTACGGGAACCACTCTAACCCGGATAGATTAAAGTTCAACTAACGGGTGGAAAGTGTGAGTGGCTTCACAAGACGGGAACGGCCTTCCGAGATTCGGAAGACCGTCCCTGCGGCGAGAAAACGTCGGGCCGCGCGCCGCTATTCCTGCTCCGCCGCTTCGTCGGCCGCCGAACCCTCGGCCAGCGCCGCGTCCAACCGTGCCCGGGCCCCGTCCAACCAGCGGCGGCAGACCTTCGCCAGCTCCTCGCCGCGCTCCCACAGGGCCAGCGACTCCTCCAGCGTCGTGCCGCCCACCTCCAGCCGGCGGACGACGTCGATCAGCTCGTCGCGCGCCTGCTCGTAACCGAGGGGGGACTCCACCGGCGCCGCCTCGGCCGCGCCGTCCACCACGTCATCCGTCTTCGCCATGTCTCCCACCCTATGAGTCCGCCCCGTGCGGCACCGGCCGGTCGGCAGCGGCATCCGGGGCCGCGGTCACCCGCACCCGGAACGCGCCCTCGGCCACCCTGGCCCGCAGTTCCTCGTCCACCGCCACCTCGGCCGGCGTGCGCACCGCCGTCCCGTCCGGCTTCTGCAGCACCGCGTAGCCGCGCTGCAACGTCGCCTTGGGGGAGAGCGCCACCACCCGCGCCAAGGTGTGCACCAACTCCGAATCCGCCCGGTCCAGCAGATGCCCGAGCGTCCGCCGGCCGCGCTCCAACAGGGCGGTGACCTGCTCCTCGCGCTCCTCGACCATCCGCTGCGGACGCTGCATCGACGGGCGGTGCAGCGCCGCCGTCAGGCCCCGCTCCTCGCGGTCCAGGAAACCGCCGAGCGCGCGCCGGGCCCGCTCGCGGAGCTGGTGGACCCGCATCAGCTCCTCGCCGACGTCCGGCACCACCTTCTTCGCCGCGTCCGTCGGCGTGGAGGCGCGCAGGTCGGCCACCAGGTCCAGCAGCGGGGCGTCCGGTTCGTGCCCGATCGCCGAGACCACCGGGGTGCGCGCCTCGGACACCGCCCGGACCAACTGCTCGTCGGAGAACGGCAGCAGGTCCTCCACGCTGCCGCCGCCGCGCGCCACGATGATCACGTCCACCTCGGGCAGCGCGTCCAGCTCCTGCACCGCGGCGATGACCTGGGGCACCGCGTGCACCCCCTGCACCGGGACGTTGCGCACCTCGAAGCGGACCGCCGGCCAGCGGTGCCGGGCGTTCTCCAACACATCGCGCTCGGCGGCGCTGGCCCGGCCGCAGACCAGCCCGATCAGCTGCGGCAGGAACGGCAGCGACCGCTTGCGCTCCGCCGCGAACAGCCCCTCCGCGGTCAACGCCCGCTTCAGCTGCTCCAGCCTGGCCAGCAGCTCCCCGACGCCGACCGGCCGGATCTCGGCGGCCCGCAACGACAGCTGACCGCGCGGCGCGTACCACTCCGGCTTGGCGTGCACCACCACCCGGGCGCCCTCGCTCACCACCTCGGCGACCTTGTCGAAGACCTGGCGGTAGCACGTCACGCTCACCGAGATGTCGTGCGACGGATCGCGCAGCGTGAGGAACACCACACCCGCCCCCGGCCGCCGCGAGAGCTGGGTGATCTGCCCCTCGACCCACACCGCGCCGAGCCGGTCGATCCACCCGCCGATGAGCCGGGACACCTCGCCGACCGGGATCGGCGCTTCCGGAGACGTAGAGACAGCCATACGAGCGAGAGTAGCGGCGGCCACTGACAGTGGCGGGCGTCTCGCCGTCGGTCGCGCCGGCCCGCGCGACGCGGTGCCGCCGCACGGAGCGCCGCCCGGACCGTCCAGCCCCCGCCCCTAGGCGTCGGACGGTGCGGACCGCGCCCTCAGGTACTGCACCGCCAGCACCACCAGACCCACCAGCAGCCAGACGCCGCCCACGGCCTGAGCGGTCCGCGACGCCTCGACGATCACGGCGACCACCACCGCCAGCCCCACCAGCGGCACCACCACATGGCGCAGCACGCTCGGCGCCGCCGCCCGCCGCCGCACCCGGAACCAGCCGATCACCGAGGCGTGCAGCAGCCCGAACGCGGTCAGCGCGCCGACGTTCACGATCGACGACAGCTGGTCCAGACCGTCGTCCCGGGTGGCCGCCCAGACCGCCGCCACCAGCGTGACCGAAGCCGCCCCCAGCAGCGCCCGGCGGGGCACCCCGCTGCCGGCGTCCACCTTCGCGATCGCCCCCGGCAGCCGCCGGTCCCGGGCCATCGCGAACAGCAGCCGGCCGGCCGCGGCCTGCCCGGCCAGCGCCGCGAACGCCGCCCCGATCGCCTTGCTCACCGCCACCAGGTCGTGCAGCCAGCCCCCCACCGCGGCATCCACCGTCGTGTAGAAGGCGGCCCCCTGCTCGCCCGGCCGGGCGGCCAGCTCCGCGGCGCTCATCGGGGCCAGCAGCGCCGCCAGGTACGTCTGCACGGCGAACAGCACCCCGGCCGCCACCAGGCACGTCACCACGGCCCGGGCCACCAGCCGCGAACCGCCGGAAGCCTCCTCCGCGAACGACGCGATCGCATCGAAGCCCAGATAGGACAGCACCGCCACCGACACCGCCGCCAGCACCGCGTCCAGGGAGAAACCGCCCTCGCCGGTCAGCGGCACCGCCCAGCCGCGCTGCGCCCCGTGCGCCACCAGCGCCCACACCGCCGCCACCACGAAGACCACCAGCACCACGACCTCCAGCGCCAGCACCGCGAACCCGACCACCGCCGCGGTCCGCACCCCCCACAGGTTCAGCAGCGTGGTGACCACCACCGCGAGCGCCGTCCACACCCACTGGTGGACCTGCGGCACCAGGGCGTGCAGCGCGATCCCGGAGAACAGGTACGCCACCGCCGGGATCAGCAGGTAGTCCAACATCGCCATCCACCCGGCGACGAACCCCGCCCCCTCGCCCAGCCCGACCCGCGCGTACGCGTAGACCGAACCGGCCTTCGGCACGACCTGCACCATCTGGGCGTACGAGTACGCCGTGAAGGCCATCGCCACCGTGGCGACGAGGTAGACGCTGGTGATCGCCCCGTGCGAGGTGGCCTGGAGGGTGCCGAAGATCCCCACCGGCGCCATCGGCGCGATGAACAGCAGCCCGTAGACCACCAGGTCCCGGAACGACAGCGTCCGCCGCAGCGCTCCGGTGCCGCTGCGCGCCCCCTCGTCCACGGTCGCGCCGTCCGTACCCGGCATTCCGCCTCCTCACGTGCTTCCCACCAGTCTGGGCCACCGGCGCGATCACGCCCCGCCGGGGCGCGGCCGTACGATGGGACCCATGTCTGCTACTCCCGGTCCGCAGCCCAGCCGCAAGGTCCTCCTCGCCGCCCCCCGCGGCTACTGCGCGGGCGTGGACCGCGCCGTGATCGCCGTCGAGAAGGCCCTCGAGCAGTACGGCGCCCCGGTCTACGTGCGCCACGAGATCGTCCACAACAAGTACGTGGTGAAGACCCTGGAGAAGAAGGGCGCCATCTTCGTCGAAGAGACCGAAGAGGTGCCCGAGGGCAACATCGTCATCTTCTCCGCGCACGGTGTCGCCCCGGTCGTCCACGACGAGGCCAAGCGTGGCAAGCTCGCCACCATCGACGCGACCTGCCCCCTGGTCACCAAGGTCCACAAGGAAGCCGTCCGCTTCGCGGACGAGGACTACGACATCCTCCTGATCGGCCACGAGGGCCACGAGGAGGTCATCGGCACCAGCGGCGAGGCCCCCGAGCACATCCAGCTCGTCGACGGCCCCAAGGACGTCGCGAACGTCGAGGTCCGCGACCCGGACAAGGTCGTCTGGCTCTCCCAGACCACGCTCTCCGTCGACGAGACCATGGAGACCGTCGACGCCCTCAAGGGCCGCTTCCCCAACCTCCTCTCGCCCCCTAGCGACGACATCTGCTACGCCACCCAGAACCGCCAGATCGCGGTCAAGCAGATGGGCGCCCAGGCCGATCTCGTCATCGTCGTCGGCTCGCGGAACTCCTCGAACTCCAAGCGCCTCGTCGAGGTCGCCCTCGGCGCCGGCGCCAGCGCGTCCCACCTGGTCGACTACGCGGACGAGATCGACGAGGCGTGGCTCGACGGCGTGCACACCGTCGGCGTCACCTCCGGCGCCTCGGTCCCCGAGATCCTGGTCGACGGCGTCCTGGAATGGCTCGCCGCCCGCGGTTTCGAGGACGTCGAGACGGTCACCGCCGCCAAGGAGTCCATCACCTTCTCGCTGCCCAAGGAGCTCCGCCGCGACCTGCGCTCCGAGGCCCGGTCCGCCGTCGAGGACTGACCGAGCACCGCCCGCCCGCCGTCTTCGCCGTACCGGGGGCGGCGGGCGCGGTACGCGCCTAGCCTTTTCCCATGAGGGTCTTCGGTGTGGACATCGGCGGATCGGGCATCAAAGGCGCCCCGGTCGATCTGGAACGCGGCGAACTCGTCGACGAGCGCTACAAGGTACTGACCCCGCATCCGGCCACCCCCGAGGCGGTCGCCGACTGCGTCAAGGACGTCGTCGACCACTTCGGCTGGACCGGACCGGTCGGGGCGACCTTCCCCGGCGTGGTCACCGGCGGGATCACACGCACCGCCGCCAACGTCGACAAGCACTGGATCGGCACGGACGCCGCCGCCCTGCTCACCGACCGGGTCGGCGGCGGCGCCGGCGGCTGCCCGGTCACCCTGCTCAACGACGCGGACGCCGCGGGCCTCGCCGAGATGCGGTTCGGCGCCGGCCGGGGCCGCACCGGCACCGTCATCGTCCTCACCTTCGGCACCGGCATCGGCAGCGCCGTCTTCACCGACGGCCGGCTGATCCCCAACACCGAGCTCGGCCACCTGGAACTGCACGGCCACGACGCCGAGAAGCGCGCCTCCACCAAGGCCAAGGAGGACGAGGAGCTGAACTGGCAGCAGTGGGCGCACCGGGTCCAGAAGTACCTCGCCCACGTGGAGATGCTCCTCTCGCCCGCCCTGTTCGTGATCGGCGGCGGGGTGAGCCGCAAGGCGGAGAAGTTCCTGCCGCTGATCGAGGGGATCAGGGCCGAGATCGTCCCGGCGCGGCTCCAGAACAACGCGGGCATCGTGGGAGCCGCGATGGCCGCCCAGGCCGCACGGACCGGGGCGCCGCCTACTGCCGAGCCACCTGCCGCGGACGGCTCCCCGGCCGGGAACGGTGCGGGGCCCGCGGCACGGACCCGTCCGGCCGAGGGGCCGTCGCCCGCGGACCGGGCCCCGAGCGCCGCTGTCGACTCACCGGTCGGCTGGCCCGACGCCGGGCGATGAGCAGCGCCTTGCGGACCAGCACCACCAGCCCGCAGACCAGCGTGCCCCCGTAGAGCCAGCCGGCGTTCAGGGCGAGCACGGTGAACACCCCGATCAGCAGCCCGGGAAAGCCCGCCTGGCCGTGCTGCACCGGCACCGTGCCGACGGCGAACGCGATCGGCAGCGCGACCGGGGCGGCGACCAGGTCGTACGGCCGCACCCACGCCCCGGCCGCCACGCTGACCAGCAGGAAGAAGACGCCGTACGCGGACTGCGCCCCGCCCAGCAGCCAGCGGTCCACGAAGCCGAAGGCCAACAGGGCGAAGGTGGCCAGCAGCCCGCAGCCCAGACCGGTGAGCTTGGCGGCGGGCATCCGGCGGGCCAGAGAGGCCACCGGGGCGGGCGCCGGGGGCCGCCGCGGGCCGGCCCGGTAGACGGCCGCGACCTCGTCGCCGTCGGCCGGCGGCCCCACGGCGGGCCGCGGCATCCGCTCGCCGCCCGCCGCGACCGGCGGCCGCACCGGCGCCCGGAACTCGCCGGGCGCGGGGGCGTAGCCGCGGGCGGTGACCTCGGTGCCCGCCGGCACGGAGGCATAGCCGGACGCCCGCATCGCGGACAGGAAGGCGTCGTCGGGATCGGGGGCCACGGCCTCCGCGGGGCGCGGGAGCCGGGCGTCCTGCCCCGCGTCCGGGCCGCCGCCGTACGGCCGGCCGGGCTGGGGCGTGCGCGCTTCGGGTTCCTCCACGTGTTGCTCCACTCGGCAACGGTAGGCCGCTAAGTGGGATTAATCGGTCATGGGACACGCACTTTGACCTACCTTGGGGGCTCCGTTAAGCGGCCCGGCGCACGCCACCGGAGCGCGCGGGGCGACGGGCGCGGTCCCCGGGGCCGACTCCGGTCCGCCCGGCGCGGCGGGACCCGCCCAGTAGACTGGTGGATCGGCCCCACCCCGCCCGGCCCGGTCCCACCGACCGGCCCCGGGGAGCGGCCCGCCCTTCGCCCACCTCCAGCTCCGGGAAGTCGCCACCGTGTCGCTCACGATCGGAATCGTCGGTCTGCCCAATGTCGGCAAGTCGACCCTGTTCAACGCCCTGACCAAGAACGACGTGCTGGCGGCCAACTACCCGTTCGCCACCATCGAGCCGAACGTCGGCGTGGTCGGCGTCCCCGACCCCCGCCTCGCCAAGCTCGCCGAGATCTTCGGCTCCGCGCGGGTGCTGCCCGCCACCGTCGACTTCGTCGACATCGCCGGCATCGTCCGGGGCGCCTCCGAGGGCGAGGGCCTGGGCAACAAGTTCCTCGCCAACATCCGCGAGTCGGACGCGATCTGCCAGGTCATCCGCGCCTTCAAGGACGAGAACGTCGTCCACGTCGACGGCAAGGTCTCGCCCAAGAACGACATCGAGACCATCAACACCGAGCTGATCCTCGCCGACCTCCAGACCATCGAGAAGGTCCTGCCCCGCCTCCAGAAGGAGTCGCGGATCAAGAAGGACGTCGCCCCGAAGGTCAAGGCCGTCGAGGAGGTCAAGGCCATCCTGGAGGAGGGCCGCACCCTCTTCGCCGCCGGCTTCGTCCAGGGCACCGAGAAGACCGAGCTGCTCCACGACCTCCACCTCCTCACCACCAAGCCCTTCCTCTACGTCTTCAACGTCGACGAGGAAGAGCTCACCGACGAGGACTTCAAGAACGAGCAGCGCGCCCTGGTCGCCCCGGCCGAGGCGATCTTCCTCAACGCCAAGCTGGAGGCCGACCTCGCCGAGCTGGACGACGCCGAAGCCCTGGAGCTCCTGCAGTCAGTCGGCCAGGAGGAGCCCGGCCTCGCCACCCTCGCCCACGTCGGCTTCGACACCCTCGGCCTGCAGACCTACCTGACCGCCGGCCCCAAGGAGACCCGGGCCTGGACGATCAAGAAGGGCGCCACCGCCCCCGAAGCCGCCGGCGTCATCCACACCGACTTCCAAAAGGGCTTCATCAAGGCCGAGGTAATCTCCTTCGCCGACCTGGTCGAAACCGGCTCGGTGGCCGACGCCCGCTCCGCCGGCAAGGCCCGCATGGAGGGCAAGGAGTACGTGATGCAGGACGGGGATGTGGTGGAGTTCCGGTTCAACGTATGACGATCGCCGCCACATCGGCGTAGCGATCCGGCACATACGCAGGTCAATCGGGGTCAGCCTCTTCTGAGGCCGGCCCCGTTGTCGTGCCGGGGGCCGGATCGGTGCGGGATGTTCTGGAGGTCTATTCGTCACCTGTCGTCATCCGGGGCGTCCGGACCGGCCTCCGGATTCTGGGTTGCTGGGGGAGAGGCGGGTGTAGTCGTTGCCCGCAGTGCGTGCAGGGCCGTGCAAAATCCGTGCCCGGCGTGCAGTGCGCGGTACGGAGCGCAGCGATGGGGACGTTGTCTCGGATTGACGGATCGGTCTGTCCGGTGGTCATAGGCTGGCGGCTGTGGTGGACAGGGGCAGGGGCAGAGTGAAGGACGGCATGCGCGGCCTCACCGAGGCGGACCTCAAGGCGTTGGCCGGTGCCCGTTCCTTCGAGCGGGGGCGCGGGTACGTGGACGCGGTGTCCGGGGTCGAGGTCGGTGACGGCTGGATCGGCGCGAGCGTCCGCGGCACGGAGCGGTATGAGGTGGAGTTGGTCCTGGACGGGCCCGGCGGGCTGTCCGGCGAGTGCGACTGCCCGTACGGCCTTGAGGGCAACTTCTGCAAGCACCTGGTCGCCCTCGGCCTGACGGTGCTCGCCCGGCAGGAGAGCCTGCCGCGGCAGCGGAAGGCGGCACGGGACCGGGCGCAGGACCTCGACGGGTGGCTGTCGGCCCGTTCCAAGGGCGAGTTGCTTGCTCTGGTGCGGGAACTGCTCGGCGAGGACCGGCAGTTGCGCCACCGCTTGGAACTGCGGGCCGCGAGCGTCCGCGGGGACCTGGCCGTGGTCCGGGCCCGTATCCGTGACCTGCTCGGCATCGGCCCGTTCGCACAGTACGGGTACGTCGAGTACGCCGATGCCCGCGCGTACGCGGATCAGGCCGGGCAGGCGGTGTCGGCCATCGGCGCGCTCACCGGCTCCGGACGGGCGGCGGACGCGATCGTCCTGGCGCGGGAGGCGATGGAGCTGCTGGCACAGGCGGTGGAGTGCATCGACGACTCCGACGGGTGGCTCGGCCAGGTGGGAGCCGGTCTCGTCGACGCCCACCTCGACGCGTGCCGTGCGGCGCGCCCGGACCCGGGAGAGCTCGCGCGCTGGCTCATCGGCCATGCGCTCGGCGGGTTGGGCGACGGCCTCACCGACATCGATCCGCTCGACTACGAGGACGTTCTCGGTGCGGAGGGGACGGCTCTCCTGCGACAGCTGGCGGTCGAGGCGTGGCGGGGCAACCGCCGCGGCTGGGCGGAGAAGTACCTGATGGAGCGTCTGGCCAAGGCGGGCGGCGACGTCGACGCGGTGATCGCCGTGCACGGGGCCGACCTCGCGCCGAACGGCCACACGCACCTGGTCATCGCCCGGGAACTGGACACCGCCCGGCGCCCCGACGAGGCTCTGGGCTGGGCGGAACGCGGTATGCGGGAGGCTCGGGACCTCGCTGACGTCGACACCGCCCTGGTCGACTACCTCGGTGACCGCTACGCGCAAGCGGATCGGCTCGTGGACGCCGTCGCCCTGCGCCGCGACCACTTCGGTGCCCGCCGCACCCTGCTCACGTACCAGCAGTTGCGGGCCGCCGCCCGGGCCGCGGACCGCTGGCCGGCCGAGCGCGAGGGTGCGCTGGCCCTGTTGAGGGCCGACGCGGGGCAGCGGAAACGGGGCGGATACGGCAGTTCGGTCCTGGTCGACGTCCTGCTCGACGACAAGGACGTCGACGCCGCCTGGCAGGCCGCCACCGAGGCCGGCGCCCACGACCGGCAGTGGCTCTCCCTGGCCGACCAGGCCCGTGCCACCCGCCCCGCCGACGCGCTCGGCGTCTACCTGCGCCTGGCGGAGCCGTTGACCCAGCGGACCGGCAACCACGTCTACGAGGAGCTCGTCAGCCTGCTGCTGAGCATCCGGGACTGCCACCGCCGCCTGGGCTCGCCGGAGGAGTTCACCGGGTACGTGACCGCCCTGCGCACCGCCCAGAAACGCAAGCGGAACCTGATGCGCCTGATGGACGAGCACGGTCTGTGAGTCGGGCGATGAACGACGCCCCCCTCAACACCCCAACCGCCCCCCGCCGAGAATCGTGCATTCGTGGACGAAGGGGCCGTAGGAGCGGACCTCGAAGGCCTGTTGGGGGTGGGCGGAGAGGCCGTGGACGGTGAAGTCCTCGCCGTTGTTGGTGATGTCCTGGGTGTGCTCGCCGTTCGCGTCGACGTAGTGGGTCTCGAACGCCTTCCAGGAGCAGTCCTGGGTGCCGGAGGTGACCTGGACGCGGAGTCCTTCGGGGGCCGCGCCGTTGCCGAGGTCGATCTTCTTGTACTTGAAGAACGGCTCTCCGTAGTGCTGTTCCTCGTCCCCGGTGATGAGCGGGGTGGAGGGGGAGCGGGCCAGGTCGAAGAACATGCCCTCGTAGCTGCCGCCCGCCTGTCCGCGTACCGAGATGACCGTGGTGGCCTTGGCGGGGGTGCAGGTGAGGCCCTTGATGCGCAGGTCCGTGATGACCAGGCTCGCCTTCCGGTCGCTGAGGAGGTCCATGAGCCACTCCTCCGAGTACCCGGGCGAGACGACCTTCATGGCCGGGTGGTGGACGTCGGTGAACGAGACGGCCCGGGCGTGGTGTGCCGCGTAGAAGGGGGTGAGCGGGTCGCCCTTGGGCTGCATCGCGAGGAGGGTCTTCTTGTCCTGGGGGGAGAACGGCGCGTCGAAGATCCGGGCCTCGGGGTACTGGGTGTCCAGGCGCACGGACGCCGAGAACGCCGGGCCGGCGCGGTCGGCCTTGTCGTCGGCTTCGCTGGTGACCCGTGCGTCGTGCTCGGAGGTCAGCCAGTCGGCGCCCTTCGTCGCGACGAGCGCGACGAGTGCGGCCAGGACCGTCCAGGAAAGCCTGATGAGCACCTTGCGGTTCCGGCGACGGCGGTCGGGGTCCGCGGCTTCCGGCATCACGCCGTCGACCAGGTCGTCGAGGAGCGAGGGGGTGGGCGGACGGTGCTGGTCCCGCCTGGCCGGCGCGGGGTCGTGGCCCGAGGGGCCGGTCTGTCCGCCGTCCCCCGACGGGGGCGTGGGCGGCGGGGACGCAGGGGGTGTCCCGCTTCCTGTCATGGGAACCGCCTTACGGTGATAAGTGACCGTCGGAGACGGGGTGTTGATGGTACGACATGGGTGCCCGGCAGGCCGGGTGAGCTGAGGGGGCGGGATCGGTGCGGGTGGCCCGCCTACTGCGGGAACACCTCGAACAGGGTGGCCGGGCGGCCGCGGTGGTGGGTGGCGCCGGTGCGCAGCGAGCGGTCGATGAAGGCGCGGGCGTAGGCGTGGGGGTCCTGGTCGGGGGCGGTGAGGGCCCGGATGTAGGTGGTGTGGGCGGCGAGCGAGGCGACGGCGCGCGGGATGCCGGGGCCCACCTCGACGGCGTGGGTGGGGCGGGGCGAGCCGGCCACGGCGGTCCAGCGGACGCCGGACCAGGGGGCCAGGCCCTCGGCGTCGGCGAGTTCGGGGAAGATCCAGCGGTTGGCGGCGTCGCCCGCGGCGTCGAGGACGGCGCGGCCCACCACCCGGTGGTCGGGGGTGTTCCACTGGGTGCCGAACCAGGTGTCGCGGTGGTTGAGGGTGATCAGGAGTTCGGGGCGGTGCCGGCGGACCGCCGCGGCCAGGTCGCGGCGGAGCGGCAGGCCGGCCTCGATGACGCCGTCCCGGTGGCCGGTCAGGAACTCGACGGTGCGGACGCCGACGTGGGCCGCGGAGGCGCGCTGTTCGGCCTCGCGGACGGCGGCGCACGCGGGCGGCGCGAGGCCGTCGATGCCGGCCTCTCCGCGGGTGACCAGCAGGTAGCGGACGTCCCGGCCGGCCTCGGTCCATTCGGCGATGGCCGCCGCGGCGCCGTATTCGAGGTCGTCGGGGTGGGCCACGACGGCCAGCGCCCGCTGCCAGTCGTCGGGCATCGGGCGGAGGGAGCTGACGGCGGCGTTCTCGGTCGGCATCGCGGCCCCTTTCTGCTCGGTGACGATCGTGACACGGACGGACACGGAACGTGGTGGAACGCTTGTTTCAGTGCGGTCACTGCGTGGCGCGGATGGTGGCTGAACTGCGTTCATTACTTTGGGTGAAACTCAGGTCTTGGGTTGCGGTCAGCAACACGCGGTTGTCACGCTGTTGCTGACTGTCAAGCTGTTGGGAGGGGCACGTGCCTTTCGGTGAGCAGCCCGCGTACCTCCGCGTCGCCGGCGACCTGCGCCAGAAGATCGTCGACGGGGTGCTGGCCCCGCACACCCGCCTCCCTTCCCAGGCCCGCATCCGCGAGGAGTACGGCGTCTCGGACACCGTCGCGCTGGAGGCGCGCAAGGTCCTGATGGCCGAGGGCCTGGTGGAGGGCCGGTCCGGGTCGGGGACGTACGTGCGGGAGCAGCCGGTGCCGCGCCGGATCGCCCGCGGCGGCTTCCAGACCCGCGGCTGCACGCCGTTCCGTCAGGAGCAGACGGACGAGCGCGTGCGGGGCACCTGGGAGTCCAACAGTGAGCAGGAGCCGGCCGGTTCGGTGGTGGCGGCGCGGCTGCGCATCCCGGTGGGTGCCCGCGTGATGCGCACGCGCTACGTCTTCCGCGCCGAGGGCGAGCCGTCGATGCTCTCCACCTCCTGGGAGCCGCTGGAGATCACCGGGCGGACGCCGGTGATGCTGCCGGAGGAGGGCCCGCTGGCCGGGCGCGGGGTGGTCGAGCGGATGGCCGCCATCGACGTGGTGGTGGACAACGTCGTCGAGGAGGTCGGGGCGCGCCCCGGACTGGCGGAAGAGGCGATGGCGCTGGGCGGGGTGCCGGGGCACGCGGTGCTGGTCATCTCGCGGACGTACTTCGCGGGCGGCCGGCCGGTCGAGACGGCGGACGTGATCGCGCTCGCGGCGCGGCACCGTATCGCCTACCACCTTCCGGTGAAGTAGGGGTGTCGCGAACTCCCCGTGCTCGCCAAGTCGACGCCGCGTAGGGGGATCCTGCGGGATTCGTAGGGTCCGGTGGTGCGAATTTCGGCCGAGATGCGCGTCCCATTTAGGCCGGTTTCGTTACCTATGTCGTCCGGATATCGGTGTTGGAAACCTCACAGAGGCTCAACTGGGCGGGATTTTTTGGCCGGTGTGGGAACCGGATCTTCGGATTCGCTCATACGATGGCGAAGTTTGTGCACGGCACGGGGGAAGACCAGGAGACCAGCACGTGAGCACGACGAAGACAACGAGTGCGGAGCAGGGTTCGCATTCGAATTACCGTCGGTCCCTCGGGACCATCGCCCTGACCGCCACTGGTCTCGGGTCGATCATTGGTTCCGGCTGGCTGTTCGGTGCCGAGCGGGCCGCCGCCATCGCCGGTCCGGCCGCGATCCTCGCCTGGGTCATCGGCGCGGTCGTCGCGCTGACCATCGCGCTGACCTACACCGAGCTCGGCTCGATGTTCCCCAAGGCCGGCGGCATGGTCCGCTACGGCCAGTACTCGCACGGCTCACTCGCCGGCTACCTGGCGGCCTGGGCCAACTGGATCGCCATCGTCTCGGTGATCCCGGGTGAGGCCACCGCCTCCGTCCAGTACATGAGCAGCTGGGACTTCAGCTGGGCCAAGGCGCTCTTCGACGGCAAGGAGCTCACCGGCTCCGGCGTCGCGATCGCCAGCGTCCTGCTGGTCTTCTACTTCTTCATGAACTGGTTCGCGGTCTCGTTGTTCGCCAAGACCAACACCGCGATCACGGTCTTCAAGGTCGTCGTGCCGATCCTCACCGCGGGCGCGCTGATCCTGTCCCACTTCGACACCGGCAACATCGAGCGCGCGGGCGGCTTCGCCCCGAACGGCTGGAGCGCGGTCCTCAGCTGTGTGGCGCTCTCCGGCATCGTGTGGGCCTACAACGGCTTCCAGTCGCCGCTGAACCTCGCCGGCGAGGCGCGCAACCCGGGCCGTTCGCTGCCCAAGGCCGTCGCCTTCTCGATCGTCATCGCGCTGGTCATCTACCTCGCGCTGCAGGTCGCCTTCCTCTTCGCGGTGCCCGGCGGGGACCTGAGCAAGGGCTGGGGCGGCCTCTCCTACCACTCCCCGCTCGCCGAGCTGGGGCTCGCCTGGGGCCTGAACTGGCTGGCGCTGCTGCTGTACGCGGACGCGTTCGTCTCGCCGTCCGGCACGGGCATGATCTACGCCGCGACCACCTCGCGCATGATCCAGGGCGTCCAGGAGAACGGCCACCTGCCGGGCATCTTCGGCAAGGTGGACGCCAAGACCGGCATCCCGCGTCCGGCGCTGGTGCTCAACCTCGGCGTCGCGTTCCTGTTCCTCGCGGTCTTCCGCGGCTGGGGCTCGCTCGCCGAGGTCGTCTCGGTCGCGACGGTCATCTCGTACATCACCGGCCCGGTCGCCGTGATGGGCCTGCGCCGGCTGTCGCCGCAGATGAAGCGGCCGGTGAAGCTGCGCGCCATGCCGGTGATCGCCCCGATCGCGATGATCTTCGGCTCGCTGGTCCTGTACTGGGGCAAGTGGCCGCTGACCGGCAAGGTCATCCTGATCATGGCCGTCGGGCTGCCGGTCTGGGCGTGGTACGAGATCGGCCGGCCGTGGAAGCAGGGCCGCAGCCCGCTGCGGGAGCTGCTGCCGCACCTGAAGGCCGGTGCCTGGATGGTGATCTACCTGCTCGTCATGGCGACCGTCTCCTACCTCGGCGGCAAGGAGTTCGGCGGCAAGGGCTACCTGCCGCCGGGCCTCGACCTCGTGGTGGTCGCCGCGATCGCCCTGGCCTTCTACTTCTGGGGCGTGCGCAGCGCCTGGCGCAACCCCTCGCTGGTCGCGGTCGAGGCCGAGATGGCGGCGGCCGAGGCCGGCGGCGAGGCGACCGGCGAGAAGGCTCCCACCGGCGCCTGAGCGACCGTTCGCGGCCCCTGCCGCCCCGTACGACCGCCCGAGTTCCTCGGGCCGAACCGGCCACTCGCGGGCCGAACCTGGTCTTCCAGGTTCCCGCGGGTGGCCGGTTCGGTGTCTCTTTGTGTAAATCCATATCCGGTGCGTAAAGGTCGGGCGTAGGCTCGGGCATATGCGGATTGCGATTTCGGCATCAGCACAGGAGGGGCGCGCCGCGGCGCGCTGCACGGCGGACGGAGGGGCGCAATGACGGAGAACGAGACCGCCTTGCCCTGGCTCGTCATCCGCCAGGACGAAGGCGGCAACCGCTATCGCGTCGGTCGCTATGCCACCCGAGCGGAGGCGGAGCGGGTCGCCGACCGCCTCGACACCCGCGGCAATCAGCGGCTCTACGCGGTGGAGCGGGTCGGCCAGGGCGCGGTGTGAGGAGGTCGGTGACGGGAGCGGAGCGGGGAGCGGGAGGCGAGCGGGGGACGTAGGCTGCCGCGCATGACGACGGTGCGCGTAGTGGTGGGCGGTGCGGTGTGCGAGCGGGGCCGGTTGCTGGCCGCCCGGCGGAGCGCGCCGCCCGCGCTGGCCGGCCGCTGGGAACTGCCCGGTGGCAAGGTGGAGGACGGCGAGACGCCGGAGCAGGCGTTGGTCCGGGAGCTGCACGAGGAGCTGGGGGTCGACGCCGCGCCCGTGGAGCGGATCCCGGGCGAGTGGGTGCTGCGTCCCGGCTATGTGCTCCAGGTGTGGACCGCCCGGCTGGTCTCCGGCCGGCCGGAGCCGCTCCAGGACCACGACGAGCTGCGGTGGCTGCGCCCGGGTGAGGAGCGCGAGGTCGACTGGCTCGACCAGGACCGCCCGGCGGTCGCCGAGGTGATGCGGCGGTTGGGCTCCAAGCCGGCGGTCGGGATCCCGGGCGCGCGGCTGTGAGGGCGGGGCCCGGCGGTCGGTGTGCGCCCCTGGTGGGCGCGGGTGGCGCATTCGCGCCCAGCGGTCGCTCATGTCCGCCCGCTCGCCGGGTGTGCCCACCCTTCCTGGGTATTGCTCCGAGATGCGCCATTTGTTCCACAGTGCACGGTTGAAGGCGGTACTTGCCGCTCGATATCGGGTATGTCCTGATTGGCCCTATTCGATGGGGCCGGGTACGACGGGGGACCCCTCGGCCTGGGAAGTGATCGGCGTGAGCGACAGCGCAGCGGCAGAGGTCCCGGAGCCCGGTCCCCCCGATGTCCGCAGGCGCGGCAAGACGTCCGGTGCACCGAGCGCCGAATGGAGCTTTCCGGCGGACCCCGGTGCGGTGCGCACCGCCCGCACCATGGTCCGTCAGGTGCTCGCCGACTGGGGGTTGAACGGCGCCGCCGACGTCGCCGTGCTGCTGGTCAGCGAGCTCGTCACCAACTCCCTGCGGTACGCCAGCGGTCCCATCGGCGTGCGCATGGTGCTGTTGGGTGCCGGGGCGCTGCTCGTCGAGGTCTCCGATCCGCTGCCCGATCCGCCGCGGACACGCACCGCCACCCCCGATGACGAGGGCGGACGCGGACTCCAACTCGTCGCGCACACCTCGCGGCGCTGGGGGACCCGGCAGGGAAAGAGCGGCAAGACAGTGTGGTTCGAGCTGTCGGTGGCTGGTTAAGAGTCATGTGGGGGCCTGATCGTTGCCATTTCATCGACATTTTGTAGATGGCCTGCGATCGAGACTGTGCTGTGATCGTGAAGACCGTGTTCCGGATAGCCGAGGTGCTGGAATACTCGGCAGGTCCGGTCCGGGCACGATGAGCTGGAGGGGACGGGGCTCGTGAGCGAGAAGTCATCTGGCGGGGTGGTACCTGCGCAGAACGGTGGCCGGGGCGGCACGTACGGTCCGGTGGAGCGGAGCGGCCATCGCCATGCCCGCGAGCCGGAAGGCACGCCCGTGTGGCAGAGCAGTCGGCCCGGATCGATCTACGACTACATCAAGGTCGCCTCCTTCTCGCTCGGCCCCGACGGGCGCATCGACCAGTGGAGCGAGCGCGCCGAGCAGATGCTCGGCATCCCCGCCCGCCACGCCCTCGGCAAGGACCCCGTCGAGGCGTTCGTCCCCCGGGAGTTCCGCGAGACCGGCCGCCGCAAGGTGTCCGAGATCCTCGACGGGCGGGAGTGGACGGGGCTGGTGCCCTACCGCCGGGAGACGGACGGCGCGGTGGACGGGCTCGCCGAGATCTACGTGATGCCGGCCGAGAACGAGGACGGCGAACGCGGCGCGGTCTGTCTGGTCGTCGACGTCCGGGCGCTGCGCGGGATCGAGACCGACCTCGCCGCCGCGCAGGCCGTTTTCGGTCAATCCCCCATGGGCTTCACCCTGTTCGGCACCGACCTGAAGCTGCTGCGGGTCAACGAGCGCTTCGCCACCGTCTTCGGCGGCCCGCCCAGCAAGTACCGGGGCGGCACCCCGCACGACTTCCTGCCCCGCCCCGAGGCCGAGCGGATGACCGCCGCGCTGCGCCGCGTCCTGGAGACCGGCGAACCGGTCAGCGAACTGCAACTGGTCGGCCACGTCCCCGGCGAGGGGGACCGCCGCCGCTGGTCGATCTCGCTCTACCGGCTGCACGGCGCCAGCGGCCGCCCCATCGGCGTCGCCGCGCTCGCCTCCGACGTCACCGGCCGCCGCCGCGCCGAACGCGAGGCCGCCAACGCCCGCCGCAACCTCGCGCTGCTCAACGAGGCCGGTGCCCGGATAGGCAACTCCCTGGACTTGGAGACCACCGCCCGCACCCTGCTCGACGTCGCCGTCCCGCAGTTCTGCGACCTGGCGTCGGTCGACCTCTACCAGGGACTGCTGGCCGGCGACGAGGAGCAGCCGGGGATGAGCGACGGCAGCGCTGAGCTGCGGCGGGTCGCCTTCGCCAGCGCGGTCTCCGACGTGCCGCTGCCCGGCGGCGCTCCCGAGGAGGACCCGGTCACCGTCGGCGCGGTCCACCGCTACCCCTTCAACTCCCCGTGCGCGGCCGCCCTGCGGACCGCCCAGGCGCAGATCGTCCCCGGTCGGGAGGGCGACGAGGGCCCGGAGCTGGGCGCGGTGGTGCACTCCACCCTCGCGGTGCCGATGGTCGCCCGGGACACCGTCGTCGGCCTGGTGCGGTTCTCCCGCACGAAGGGCAGCGAACCGTTCGGCGAGCGGGACACCGCGCTGGCGGTGGAGCTCGCCGCCCGGGCCGCGGTCTGCATCGACAACGCCCGCCTGTACCGCCGGGAGCACGAGCGCGCGCTGATACTGCAGCGCAGCCTGCTGCCGCCCGGCGACCCGGAGGCGGCCGGCCTCGACATCGCCTGTCGCTACCTGCCCGGCACCACCGCGACCGAGGTCGGCGGCGACTGGTTCGACGTGATCGAACTCCCCGGACACCGCACCGCGTTGGTGGTCGGCGACGTCATGGGCCGGGGACTGCGCGCCGCGGTGGCGATGGGCGAACTGCGCACCGCGGTGCGCACGTTGGCGCTGCTGGACCTGGAGCCGGCCGAGGTCCTGGGCGCACTGGACGAGATCGCCCGGGGGCTGGGCGGCAGCGGCGACCGGGGGGCCATGGCGCGCACCGCCCGCAGCCGCTCGGGCGCCCCGGCCGGCGGGCCCCAGAACCGTTCGGCCCGCACCGCCGACCTCTCCGAGGTCTACCTCGCCACCTGCGTCTACGCCGTCTACGACCCGATCACCCGGGTGTGCACCTTCGCCAACGCGGGCCACCTGCCGCCGGTGCTGGTCGAGGAGGGCGAGGAGGCGCTGCTGCTGGACGTCCCGCCGGGGATGCCGCTGGGCGTCGGCGGCGAGCCGTTCGAGGAGATCGAGGTCGAGGTGCCGGACGGCGCGCTGCTCGCGCTGTACACCGACGGCCTGGTGGAGTCCCGGCACCATCCGCTGGACGAGGGGCTGCAGGCGTTCCGCCGTGCGCTCTCGGACGCCGACCGGCCGCTGGAGGACGTCTGCGACCACGTCCTGTCCGCCCTGGACACCTCGCACGGCGAGGACGACATCGCGCTGCTGATGGCCCGGGTGCACGGGTTGCCCAAGGACGCGGTGGGCGACTGGAGCCTGGCTCCGGAGCCGCGTTCGGTGGCCCGGGCCCGGGAGCTGGCCCGCGACCAGCTGACCGACTGGGGACTACAGGCCCTGGTCGACACCACCGAGTTGCTGGTCAGCGAGTTGGTGACGAACGCCCTGCGGCACGGGCACGGGGAGATCCGGCTGCGGCTGCTGCTGGACCGGACGCTGGTCTGCGAGGTCTGGGACGCCGATCTGGCCCAGCCGCGGCGGCGACGGGCCCGGGACACCGACGAGGGCGGCCGCGGCCTGCAACTCGTCGGCCTGCTGAGCGAGCGCTGGGGGAGCCGGCGCACCCCGCGCGGCAAGACCGTCTGGTACGAACTCGCGCTGCCGGACGGCGATGCGGCGCCGGTGGACCCGGCGGAGGCCTTGCTGAGCCTGTTCTGAGGGGCGTGGCCCGGGGTGCGCGGCGGGCGGCCCCGGGGACCCGGGTGGACGGACCCGGGTGTGGTGGTGCGGTCAGGCGTCGCGGAGGTGCGCGGCGGCCAGTTCGGCCTCGCGGACGATGCGTGCGGTGTCGACGTGCAGCAGTTCGCCCTGCGACTTGCGCAGGTGGCCGTCGACGAAGACCTCGCTGACGTTCGGCGGCTGGCCGTTGAGGACGATCTGGCTGGTCCAGTCGAAGCGCGGGGCGAAGTTGAGCGTGCCGGGGTCGAGGACGACGACGTCGGCCCGCTTGCCCGGGGTCAGCGAACCGACCCGGTCCGCCATGCCGATGGCCTCCGCGCCGCCCAGCGTCGCCATCCGGAGCACCGCCGGGAGCGTCGGGTGGATCGCGGCGTCCTCATGGCGGGCCCGCTGGAGTCCGACGGCCGCCTTCATCACGTTGAACATGTCCGAGGTGTCGTTGGTCCCGCCGTCGTGGCCGAGGCCGGCCTTGACGCCCTGCTGGTGGAACGCCGGCAGCGGGCAGATCCCGGACGCCAGCCGCATGTTGCTCAGCGGGCAGTGGGCGATCCGCACGTCGTGCTCGCCGGTCAGTGCGATCTCCTCGTCGGTGAGGTGGATCGCGTGGTTCATCAGCAGGTTCGGGCCGAACGCGGCGATCTCGCGCAGTGAGCGGATCGGGTCGTCGGCGCGGTCGCCCTTGTTCTCCAGGACGTGCGAGTTGAACATCACGCCCAGGTCGCGGGCGACCTCGTACAGCGCGCGCAGCTCCTTGATCTGGCCCATCCCGGCGTGCGCGGAGACCTGGACGGAGGCCAGCGGCAGCGGGTCCAGGAAATCCTTCTTGATCTTCGGGATGAGGTGGGCGTCGGCGGCGCTCTGCGTCGAGGCGTAGACGAAGCGCAGCCCGGAGTCGTCCAGCGCCTTGATGTAGCGCGCGCTGGTGTCGTACGGGATCGGGTGCACCCAGTCGACGAGGGTGGTGACGCCCGCCTGGAGGGCGTCGAGCGCGGCCAGGTGGACGAAGCGGTACATGTCCTGCGGGCCGATCTTGGGGAGCGTGACGCGGTTGCAGTCGCTCAGCCAGCCGTAGAGGTCCTCGTTCGAACAGCCGCCGCGGATGCTGGACTGCCACAGGTGGTTGTGCAGGTCGACGAAGCCGGGCAGCACGATCTTGCCGCGGGTGTCGAGCACCCGGGCGCCGGCCGGCGCGGTCAGGCCGTGGCCCACGGCGGCGACGGTCCCGTCCTTCAGCAGCACGTCGACGCCGTTCTCCAGCTGCCCGAGTGTGCCCTTGCCCAGGTGGGGGTCCATGGTGAGGACCAGGTCCGCGCCGCGCAGCAGGGTGGTGCGACGGTCGCCGGGGGCCTCGGTCGGTCGGGCGGGGCGGTCCTGGGCCAGCGCGGGGAAGCCGGCCGCGGCGGCCAGCGGGACGGTGCCCAGGCCGGCCAGGACCCGCCGTCGGTTCATTTTCGGAAGATTCATTCCGCTCTTATACCGCGGCTGTTCGAATCCACCGTAAGGAGGTTTCCAGCCATGTGATGTGGCATCAGAAATGCTGCATCCAGGGCCAGTTGGGCGTCAGGCGGGTCATTCCGTCCGCCGTCGGATCTTGTTCCCGAGCCACACCAGAGGGTCGTACTTGCGGTCCGCCGCGCGCTCCTTCAGCGGGATCAGCGCATTGTCGGTGATCTTGATGTTCTCGGGGCAGACCTCCGTGCAGCACTTGGTGATGTTGCAGTAGCCGAGCCCGTGCTCGTCCTGCGCGCTGACCTTGCGGTCCAGTCCGCGGGCCGGCGCGGCGTCCAGCGGGTGCATGTCCAGCTCGGCGATCCGCATCAGGAACCGCGGGCCGGCGAAGGCCGCCTTGTTCTCCTCGTGGTCCCGGACGACGTGGCAGGTGTTCTGGCACAGGAAGCACTCGATGCACTTGCGGAACTCCTGCGACCGGTTCACGTCCTCCTGTCGCATCCGGTACTCGCCCGGCCCCAGTTCGGCGGGCGGGACGAACGACGGCACCTGGCGCGCCTTGGTGTAGTTGAAGGAGACGTCGGTGACCAGGTCGCGCAGGACCGGGAAGGTCCGCATCGGGGTGACGGTGAGGGTCTCGGTGCGGGCGAAGACCGACATCCGGGTCATGCACATCAGCCGCGGTCGACCGTTGATCTCCGCGCTGCACGAACCGCACTTGCCGGCCTTGCAGTTCCAACGGACCGCGAGGTCCGGCGCCTGGGTCGCCTGGAGGCGGTGGATGATGTCGAGCACCACCTCGCCCTCGTTCACCTCCACCCGGAAGTCCTCCAGCGCGCCGCCGTCCGCGTCGCCCCGCCACACCCGGAAGTGCGCCTGGTAGGCGCCGGAACGCTGTTCCGCCTGCCGCTCGCTCACCGGCTCAGCTCCTCGTCCGTCAGGTACTTCACCAGCTCGTCCTTGTCGAAGAGTTCCAACAGGTCGCGGCGGATCGGCGGGGTCTCGCGGCGGGAGAGTCGGATCTGCCCCAGCGCCGGGTCCGGATCGCCCGCCGCGTCCCGGTCGTCGGCGAGTCGGCAGACCAGGTTGACGTTGCGCCAGCGCCGGTCCATCTGCGGATGGTCGTCCCGGGTGTGCCCGCCCCGGCTCTCCGTGCGCTCCAGCGCCGCCCGCGCCACGCACTCGCTGACCAGCAGCATGTTGCGCAGGTCGAGGGAGAGGTGCCAGCCCGGGTTGTACTGCCGGTGGCCCTCCACGCCCGCCCGGCGGGCCCGCACCCGCAGCTTCGCCAACCGCTCCAGGGCCTCGGCCATCTCGCCCTCCCGGCGGATGATGCCGACCAGGTCGTTCATCGACTGCTGGAGCTCCTGGTGCAGGGTGTACGGGTTCTCGGCCGGGCCGCCGCCCTCCTCGGCGCTGAACGGGCGCAGCGCCTCCGCCTCGGCGGCGTCGATCCCGCGCGGTTCGGGGATCGGCCGGGTGTGCAGCCCGCCGACGTACTCGGCCGCGTACAGCCCCGCGCGGCGCCCGAAGACCAACAGGTCGGACAGGGAGTTGCCGCCCAGCCGGTTCGAACCGTGCATGCCGCCGGCCACCTCGCCGGCGGCGAACAGGCCCGGCACCCCGGTCGCGGCGGCGGTGTCCGGGTCCACCTCCACCCCGCCCATCACGTAGTGGCAGGTCGGGCCGACCTCCATCGGTTCGGCGGTGATGTCCACGTCCGCCAGCTCCTTGAACTGATGGTGCATGGACGGCAGTCGACGGGTGATGACCTCGGCCGGCATGCGCGTCGAGACGTCCAGGAAGACCCCGCCGTGCGGGGAGCCGCGGCCCGCCTTGACCTCGGCGTTGATGGCCCGCGCCACCTCGTCGCGGGGCAGCAGCTCGGGCGGGCGGCGGTTGCGGTCGGGGTCCTCGTACCAGCGGTCGCCCTCGGCCTCGGACTCGGCGTACTTCTCCTTGAAGACGTCCGGGACGTAGTCGAACATGAACCGCTTGCCGTCGCTGTTGCGCAGCACCCCGCCGTCGCCGCGCACCGACTCGGTGACGAGGATGCCCTTGACCGACGGCGGCCAGACCATCCCGGTCGGATGGAACTGGACGAACTCCATGTTGATCAGCGGTGCGCCGGCCAGCAGGGCCAGCGCGTGGCCGTCACCGGTGTACTCCCAGGAGTTCGAGGTGACCTTGAAGGACTTGCCGATGCCGCCGGTGGCCAGCACCACGGCCGGTGCCTCCAGCACGAAGAAGCGGCCCGACTCCCGGTCGTAGCAGAAGACGCCGGCGACCTGCCCGTCCGTCGTCAGGACGCGGGTGACGGTGCACTCCTGGAAGACCTTCAGGCCCTCCTCGTACGAGCCGGAGACCCGCTCGTCCTCCTGCTGGAGCGAGACGATCTTCTGTTGGAGGGTGCGGATCAGCTCCAGGCCGGTGCGGTCGCCGACGTGCGCCAGCCGCGGGTACTCGTGGCCGCCGAAGTTGCGCTGGGAGATCCGGCCGTCCGCGGTGCGGTCGAAGAGCGCGCCCCAGGTCTCCAGCTCCCAGACCCGGTCCGGGGCCTCGCGGGCGTGCAGCTCGGCCATCCGCCACTGGTTGAGGAACTTCCCGCCGCGCATGGTGTCCCGGAAGTGCACCTGCCAGGTGTCGTGCTCGTTGGCGTTGCCCATGCTGGCCGCGATGCCGCCCTCGGCCATCACCGTATGGGCCTTGCCGAACAGGGACTTGCAGATCACCGCCGTCCGCATCCCCGCCTCGCGGGCCTCGATGGCGGCGCGCAGCCCGGCGCCGCCCGCGCCCACCACGACCACGTCCCAGGTCTGCCCGTCCACATGCGCCATCAGCGGCACACCTTCCCTCGGATCTCTTCGGTTTCTTCGGTTCCCTCCGGGCCCTCGCGGTCCCCGAAAGCCCGCGGACGTCGTGCGTCAGAAGAAGCGCGGGTCCGCGAACGCCCCGCTGGCCAGGAGGAAGACGTAGAAGTCCGCCACCGCCACGCTGATCAACGAGGACCAGGCGAGCAGCATGTGACGGGCGTTGAGCTTGCTGACCCAGCCCCACATCCGGTACCGCACCGGATGCTTGGAGAAGTGCCGCAGCCGGCCGCCGACGATGTGCCGGCAGGAGTGGCAGGAGAGGGTGTAGGCCCAGATCAGCACGATGTTGGCGAGGAAGACCAGCGACCCCAGGCCCATGTGGCCCCAGCGGTAGTGGTCGTCGCGGAAGGTCAGCACGGTGTCGTAGGTGAGGACGCCGGCGACCAGCACCGCGAAGTAGAAGAAGTAGCGGTGGACGTTCTGCAGGATCAGGGGGAAGCGGGTCTCGCCGGTGTACTTCTTGTGCGGTTCGGCGACCGCGCAGGCCGGCGGGGAGGCCCAGAAGCCGCGGTAGTACGCCTTGCGGTAGTAGTAGCAGGTCAGCCGGAAGCCCAGCGGGAAGATCAGGATCAGCAGGGCCGGGGACAGGCCCCACCAGCTCCCGAACAGATCCCAGTTGGGACCCCCGCGCATCGTGTGGCAGTTCTGCGCCAGGCAGGGCGAGTAGAACGGCGACACGTACGGCGCGTGGTAGTAGTCGGCGTTCGCGAACGCCCGCCAGGTCGAGTAGACGACGAACGCGAGCAGTCCGGCGGCGGTGCCGGCCGGCGCCAGCCACCAGCGGTCGGTGCGCAGGTGGCGGGCGGGGATGGCGGCGCGCGAGGCATCGCGCACGCCGGTCGGGCCCGATTGCGGTGCGGGTTCGATGCCAGTGGCCAACGTTACGTCTCCGTCCTTACGGCGCGTGCCGGTCCTTGGCGCCCAGGCCCTCGTCCTCGGCGTCCGTCCACAGCGCGGAGTTGTAGGGGGTGTCCGGGATCGGCACCATCTCGTCGTCGGCCGCGGCGGGCCGGCCGGGCGGCGCGCCGGCGAGGCCCTCCTTGAGCAGCGCCAGGCTCTCCCGGAGATGGTCCGTGTCGCTGCGGACCCGACGGACGTCCAGCCCGCCGCCGATCCGTGCCTGAAGCTTCCCGACCGCCTGGACCAGGGCGTCCAGGCTGCGTTCAACCGCCGTCAAGTCGTCCTGTACGGACATCACATGCCCTCACTTCGTGACGTGTGGTGGGCGATCTCATGCGCCCGAGAGTGTCGCGCGTCACAGTAGGGCTTGGGAAGGGGGCAGGCACCACTACGACTCGAACCGGTGCGTTCCGGACCCGCCGCACGGCACGGAGCGTCGAACTCCGGTGCGACCGGGGACGCCGTTGGGGCGTACGGGGCGGGCGGTGCGCCACCGGGTCCGTCGGCCGGCCGAGCCGGCATTGGGCCGGGTGGGTGGCCTTCGCCGGGCCCGTCGACGTGTCGGTCCGTCAGGAAGCGGACGGTCACCTTCAGTGGGGAGCCCATAGATGTGATGAGCCGCAAAGTCGGCCGGACGTGTTACTGCGGCTCGGCGCGGCGCGGGCGAGCCGGAGGGAACAGTCATGACCGACCACGTCAGCCCAGGCGGCGCGGTGTGCCGGAGGCGCCGCTGTGCCGCGCTCGTCGCGGTGGGGGCGCTGCTCCCGTTGCCGGTCCTGGCCGGTTGCAGCCAGGGCGACACCGCGCCCTCCGTCGCCCAGTCCCAGGACATCGCGCCGGCCCCGCGCGGGATGGTGAAGGACGGCGGCACGCTCCGGTGGGCGATCGACGCGCTGCCCAGCACCTTCAACGCCTTCCAGAGCGACGCGGACGCGGCCACCACCCGGGTCACCGGCGCCGTCCTGCCCAGCCTGTTCACGCTCGACGCGAGCGGCCACCCGCAGCGCAACGCCGACTACCTCGGCGCGGCCGACGTCAGCGCCCGCGAGCCCCGACAGGTCGTCACCTACCAGCTCAACCCCAAGGCGCGGTGGAGCGACGGCCGGCCGATCGACGCCGCGGACTTCCTCGCCCAGTGGAACGCGCTGCGCGGCAAGGACAACGCGTACTGGACCGCCCGCAACGCCGGCTACGACCGGATCGCCAAGGTCGAGGCCGGCGCCAAACCGCACCAGGTCAAGGTCACCTTCGCCCGGCCGTACGCCGACTGGCAGTCGCTCTTCACGCCGCTCTACCCCAAGGGCGTGATGGGGAAGGCCGACGCCTTCAACGACGCGGCGCGGGAGAAGCTCCCGGTCGGCGCGGGCCCGTTCCTGGTGCGCAAGCGGGACGCCGACCGCGGCACCGTCACGCTGGTCCGCAACCCCACCTGGTGGGGCGACCGGGCCAAGCTCGACAAGCTGGTGCTGACGGCGCTGCCCCGGGACAAGCGGTCCGGGGCGCTGGCCGCCGGGACGATCGACGTCGCCGCGGTCGACCAGGGCGCCGCCAAGCAGGTCGCCCAGGCCGCCGCGCCGGCCACCGCCAAGGGCGTGGACGCCAAGGCCGAGGACGCCCGGACCGCCGCCCGCAAGTCCGCACTGGGCGGCTACGTCGTCCGCAAGGCACTGGAGCCCGCGTACACCCAGCTCGCCCTCAACGGCAGCGCCGGGCCGCTCGCCGACCAGCGGGTGCGCCGCGCGGTGGCCCGCGCCATCGACCGGCAGGCGCTCGCCGACTCCGTCCTCAAGCCGCTGGACCTGCCCGCCCAGCCGCTCGGCAACCACCTGCTGATGACCGGACAGCACGGCTACGAGGACCACAGCGACGCGATCGGCGAGGCGGACGCGGGGGCGGCCAAGAAGCTGCTCGCCGACGCCGGCTGGAAGCTCTCCGGCGGCTCCGCACCGCGGCCCGCGGAGGAGGAGCAGGCCGGCGCCGGCCGCGCGGTCACGCCGGACCGGTCCGACGACGACGGCGACGACGGGTACGCCGAGGACCCGCGGGCGGACGAGCCCGGGGACGGCACCTCCGCGGACCGGTCCGGCGACGCCGAGACGGACGGCCGCAACCCGCACCGGCCGGGCGCGGGCGCGGACCGGGACGGCGCCCGTCCGGCCGCCGCCGAGGCACCGCTGTCCTTCGCCGGTGCGGTCGGCTCCGAGGTCCAGCAGGCCGCCCTGCTGCGGCAGAGCGCGGCCCTGTACAAGGCCGAGGCCGCCGACGAGCGGGCGGCGGCCGCCGGGGACACCGGCTCCGCGGCGTACGGCAAGTACCGGCGGTACAAGAAGCGGGCCGCGCAGGCGCTGGGCGCCGCCGAGCTGATCGAGACCGGGCAGGCCCCGCACCTGCCCGGGGCAGCCGCCGGCCACGCCGCGCTGCGCACGGCCAACAGCCCGTTCCGCGCCTTGCAGGCCGGCACCGGGCACTCGCCGGAGGCGGCCGCGGGCCGGGCGCCCGGCCGGGCGCCGGTGCTGAAGAAGGACGGCCGCCCGCTGGCGCTGCGCTTCGTCCTCCCCGACGGGCCCGGCTCCGAGCAGCTGCGCACCGTGGGCCGGCGGATCGCCGGGATGCTGAACCGGATCGGGGTGCAGACCGCGATCCAGCGGGTCCCGGACGCCAGCTACTTCAAGGACCACATCGCCTCCGGCGACTTCGACCTGGCGCTGTACTCCTGGCCCGGCACCGCCTTCCCGGCGACCGACGCCCGGCCGATCTTCGCCAAGCCGCAGCCGGCCCCGGACGGTTCGCTGACCGTCGAACAGAACTACAGCCGGGTCGGCACCGACCACATCGACCAGCTCTTCGACCAGGCCGCCTCGGAGCTGGACGGGGACGCCTCGCGCACCCTGGTCGAGCAGGCCGACGCCCGGATCTGGGCCGCCGCCGGGTCGATCCCGCTCTACCAACGGCCGGAGCTGGTGGCCACCCGCAAGACGCTCGCCAACATCGGCGCGTTCGGCTTCGCCACGCCGCGTTTCCAAGACGTCGGTTACAAGAAGTAACGGCTACGCCAGAGCTAAAGTTCGGTAAGGAACCGCAGGTCAGAGGCGCTACGTACGGGCTGGGGCGGCCAATGTCGCCACAGCCCCGTACCATGGGGTGAGGCCGTGGCGTAGTTGTGCCCGGCGGGCGCGCGTACCGGACCGTACGCGCCGCCATCCACGATTCCGGGAGAAGCGCCGCACCGTGTCCGCCACACGTCACGACATCCGCAACGTCGCCATCGTCGCCCACGTCGACCACGGCAAGACGACCATCGTCGACGCCATGCTCAAGCAGGCGGGCGCCTTCGCCGCGCACGCCGCCGAGTCCCTCGACGACCGCATGATGGACTCGAACGATCTGGAGCGTGAGAAGGGCATCACGATCCTCGCCAAGAACACGGCGGTGAAGTATCACCCCAAGGACGGCGGGGAGCCCATCACGATCAACATCATCGACACCCCCGGCCACGCCGACTTCGGTGGTGAGGTCGAGCGCGGTCTGTCGATGGTGGACGCCGTCGTGCTGCTGGTCGACGCCTCCGAGGGCCCGCTCCCGCAGACCCGCTTCGTGCTCCGCAAGGCCCTCCAGGCCCGGATGCCGGTCATCCTGTGCATCAACAAGACCGACCGCCCGGACTCCCGGATCGACGAGGTCGTCAACGAGACCTACGACCTCTTCCTCGACCTGGACGCCGACGAGGACCAGATCGAGTTCCCGATCGTCTACGCCTGCGGCCGTGACGGCATCGCGTCGCTGACCAAGCCGGAGGACGGCACCGTCCCCGCGGACAGCACCAACCTGGAGCCGTTCTTCTCCACCATCCTGGCGCACGTCCCGGCCCCGACGTACGAGGAGGACGCGCCGCTCCAGGCGCACGTCACCAACCTCGACGCCGACAACTTCCTCGGCCGCATCGCGCTGCTCCGCGTCGAGCAGGGCGAGCTGCGCAAGGGCCAGACCGTCGCGTGGATCAAGCGGGACGGCAGCATCGCCAACGTCCGCATCACCGAGCTGATGATGACCGAGGCGCTCACCCGCAAGCCCGCCGAGAAGGCCGGCCCGGGCGACATCTGCGCCGTCGCCGGCATCCCCGACATCATGATCGGCGAGACGCTGGCCGACCCGGAGAACCCGGTCGCGCTGCCGCTGATCACGGTCGACGAGCCGGCGATCTCCATGACCATCGGCACCAACACCTCGCCGCTGGTCGGCCGGGGCGGCACGGGCAAGGGCGCGAGCGCCAAGGCCGCGGTCAAGGACCGCAAGGTCACCGCCCGCCAGGTCAAGGACCGCCTGGACCGCGAGCTGATCGGTAACGTCTCGCTGCGCGTCCTGGACACCGAGCGCCCCGACGCCTGGGAGGTGCAGGGCCGCGGTGAGCTGGCGCTGGCCATCCTGGTCGAGCAGATGCGCCGCGAGGGCTTCGAGATGACGATCGGCAAGCCGCAGGTCGTCACCAAGGACGTCGACGGCAAGACCTACGAGCCCGTCGAGCGCATGACCATCGACGTGCCCGAGGAGCACATGGGTGCCGTCACCCAGCTCATGGGCGTCCGCAAGGGCCGGATGGACAACATGTCCAACCACGGCTCGGGCTGGGTCCGCATGGAGTTCGTCGTCCCCTCCCGCGGTCTGATCGGCTTCCGCACGGAGTTCCTGACCAACACCCGTGGCACCGGCATCGCGCACTCCATCCACGAGGGCCACGAGCCGTGGTTCGGCACCCTGACGACCCGTAACAACGGCTCGCTGGTCGCCGACCGCTCGGGCGCGGTCACCGCCTTCGCGATGACCAACCTCCAGGAGCGCGGCGTGCTGTTCACCGACCCCGGCACCGAGGTGTACGAGGGCATGATCGTCGGCGAGAACTCGCGCTCCGACGACATGGACGTGAACATCACCAAGGAGAAGAAGCTCACGAACATGCGGTCCTCGTCGGCCGACTCGTTCGAGGCGATCGTGCCGCCGCGCAAGCTCTCCCTGGAGCAGTCCCTGGAGTTCTGCCGCGACGACGAGTGCGTCGAGGTCACCCCGGAGGCCGTGCGCATCCGCAAGGTCGTCCTGGACCAGAAGGAGCGCGGCCGCTCCGCCTCGCGCGCCAAGCACGGCTGACGCCACCCAGGCCCTTCACGGCGCCCCGTCGGACACGGTCCGGCGGGGCGCCGCCGTATGGGCGCACGGCGCGGTCGGCGGTGGTCGTCGTCGGTCATCCGAGGGGTTTCCCGGGGGTTCGGAGCAGTGGCGACCGGTGCCGGGGTGCGGTATGCGACGGTTTGGGCTCTGATGTGGGCTACGTGTGGTCCCCGTGACTACGTGTGACCCGGAGTCCGGACCGTAAGGAGGCACCATGCGCCCAGCGGTGTGCGCGAAGTGGGCCGGCTGCGCGGCGGCGGTGGCCCTCGTGGCCACCGGGTGCGGGGGCGGGACCGCCGGACCGGGCGGCTCCGCCGTCGTCAGCGCCTCCTGGGGCGACCCGCAGAATCCGCTGGAGCCGGCCAACACCAACGAGGTGCAGGGCGGCAAGGTGCTGGAGATGCTGCTGCGCGGCCTCAAGCGCTACGACCCCGAGACCGGCGCGGCCAAGAACGTCCTGGCCGAGAAGATCGAGACCACCGACGCCCAGCACTACACCGTGACCCTCAAGCGCGGCTGGAGCTTCAGCGACGGCGAGAAGGTCACCGCCAAATCCTTCGTGGACGCCTGGAATTACGGCGCGCTGCTGGACAACAAGCAGAAGAACGCGCCCTTCTTCCAATACATCGACGGCTTCGACAAGGTGCACCCCGACAACGGGAAGCCCACCGCGAAGACCCTCTCCGGACTGAAGGTGAAGGACGACCACACCTTCGACGTCACGCTGAACCAGAAATTCTCCAGTTGGCCGGACACCCTGGGCTATTCGGCGTTCATGCCGCTGCCCCAGGCGTTCTTCCGCGACCACGCCGGCTGGCTGAGGAGACCCGTCGGCAACGGCCCGTACGTGGTGGATTCCTACACCAAGGGCAGCGTGCTGAAGATGCGGAAGTGGAAGCGGTACCCCGGTCCCGACCCGGCCCAGAACGGCGGCATCGACCTGCGCGTCTACACCGACAGCGAGACCGCCTACACCGACCTGCAGGCCGGCAACCTCGACCTGGTCGACGACATCCCGGCCTCCCAGCTGAAGAACGTCCGGTCCGACCTCGGCGACCGCTACCTCAACCAGCCGGCCGGCATCATCCAGACCCTCACCTTCCCGATGTACGACGCGCACTGGGGCAAGCCCGGGATGGAACGGGTGCGGCGCGGCCTGTCGATGGCGATCGACCGGCAGCAGATCACCAAGGAGATCTTCCAGCACACCCGCACCCCGGCCACCGACTGGACGTCGCCGGTCCTGGGGGAGAAGGGCGGCTTCAAGGAGGGGCTCTGCGGCGACGCCTGCGTCTTCGACCCGGCGAAGGCCCGCCAGCTCATCAAGGACGGCGGCGGACTCCCCGGCGGCCGGATGACGATCACGTACAACGCCGACACCGGCTCGCACAAGGACTGGGTCGACGCGGTCTGCAACAGCATCAACAAGACGCTGGGGAACGACAAGGCGTGCGTGGGCAACCCGGTCGGCACCTTCGCGGACTTCCGCAACCAGATCAGCGCCCGGCAGCTGACCGGCCCCTTCCGGGCCGGCTGGCAGATGGACTACCCGCTGATCCAGAACTTCCTCCAGCCGCTGTACTACACCAACGCCTCCTCCAACGACGGGAAGTTCAGCAATCCCGACTTCGACAAACTCGTCAACCAGGCCAACGCCGCCCCGGACACCCGGCAGGCGGTGGCGAAATTCCAGGACGCGGAGCGGATCCTCGCCCGCGAAATGCCGGCCATTCCGCTCTGGTACCAGAACGGCAGCGGCGGCTATTCGGACCGGATCAGCAACGTGCGGCTCAATCCGTTCAGCGTTCCGGTCTACAACGAGATCACCGTCGGCTGACCGCGGAGGCGAGCGCGCATGGGACGTTATGTGATCCGGCGGTTGCTCCAGATGATCCCGGTGTTCATCGGCAGCACCTTCCTGATCTTCCTCATGGTCTACGCACTGGGCGATCCGGTCGCCGCGATGTTCGGCGACCGGGCGCCGGACCCCGCCACCGCGGCGCAGATCCGCCACGACCTCTACCTCGACCAGCCGCTGTGGAAGCAGTACCCGCACTACATGGGCCAGATCTTCCAGGGCGACTTCGGCACCGCCTTCAACGGGCAGCCGGTCACCGAGCTGATGCGCACGGCCTTCCCCGTCACCCTCCGGCTCACCATCGTCGCCATCGTCCTGGAGACGGTGGTGGGCGTCGCGCTGGGCGTGTTCAGCGGGCTGCGGCGCGGCCGGAGCATCGACACCACCGTGCTGGTCCTCACCCTCGTCGTGGTCTCCGTACCGACCTTCGTCAGCGGCTACCTGCTCCAGTTCGTCTTCGGCGTGAAGTGGGAATGGGCCGCGCCGACCGTCGCCATCGAGGCGCCCCTGGGCCAACTGCTGCTCCCGGGGCTGGTGTTGGCGCTGGTCTCGCTCGCCTACGTCACCCGGCTGACCCGGACCTCGATCGCCGAGAACGCCCGCGCCGACTACGTCCGCACCGCCGTCGCCAAGGGGCTGCCCCGGCACCGGGTCATCACCCGCCACCTGCTGCGCAACTCCCTGATCCCGGTGGTCACCTTCATCGGCACCGACATCGGCGCGCTGATGGGCGGCGCCATCGTCACCGAGCGGATCTTCAACATCCACGGCGTCGGATACCAGCTCTACCAGGGCATCCTCCGCCAGAACTCGCCGACCGTGGTGGGCTTCGTGACGATCCTGGTGCTGGTGTTCCTGATCGCCAACCTGCTGGTCGACCTGCTGTACGCCGTCCTCGACCCGAGGATCCGCTATGCCTGAGCCGCACGTCCCCCAGGAAGCCATCGGCCACGGCGACGGCGGCACCGCCGCGCTCGCCATCGGCGAGGCCGAGTCCCTGGCCCGCGCCCCCGGCGCCGGGCCCCCACCCCCCGGTGGCGAACCCACCGGCAAACCCCGCAGCCTGTGGAGCGACGCCTGGCACGACCTGCGCCGCAACCCGGTCTTCGTGGTCTCGGCGCTGGTCATCGTCTTCCTGGTGGTCATCGCCATCTGGCCGCAGCTGATCGCCACCGGCAACCCGTACCGCGCCGACCTCTCCAAGGCCCAGCAGGGCGCCGCGCCCGGCCACCCCTTCGGCTACGACACCCAGGGCCGCGACGTCTACACCCGGGTCGTCTACGGCGCCCGCGCCTCCATCACCGTCGGCACCTGCGCCACCGCCGGCGTCGCCCTCCTGGGCAGCCTGCTCGGCGGCCTGGCCGGCTTCTTCGGCGGCTGGTCGGACACCCTGCTCTCCCGGCTCGCCGACGTCTTCTTCGGCATCCCGGTGCTGCTCGGCGGGCTGGTCTTCCTGTCCGTCGTCACCAGCACCACCGTCTGGCCGGTGGTCGGCTTCATCGTGCTGCTGGGCTGGCCGCAGATCGCCCGGATCGCCCGCGGCTCGGTCGTCACCGCCAAGCAGAACGACTACGTGCAGGCCGCGAGGGCGCTGGGCGCGGGCAACGGGCGGATGCTGCTGCGGCACATCGCGCCCAACGCCGTCGCCCCGGTCATCGTCGTCGCGACCATCGCCCTGGGCACCTACATCGCCCTGGAGGCCACCCTGTCCTACCTCGGCGCGGGCCTCAAACCGCCCACCGTCTCCTGGGGCATCGACATCTCCGCCGCCTCCACCCACATCCGCAACGCGCCCCACATGCTGCTCTGGCCCGCGGGCGCACTGAGCATCACGGTGCTCGCGTTCATCATGCTCGGCGACGCGGTGCGCGACGCCCTCGACCCCAAACTGCGCTGAGGAGGCGTCAGATGACCAACGGCGGCGCACCCGCGACCGAGCCGCTGCTCGACGTCCAGGACCTCCAAGTGGAGTTCCGCACCCGCGACGGGGTGGCCAAGGCCGTCAACGGCGTCAGCTACACCGTGGCGGCCGGCCGGACGCTGGCGGTGCTCGGCGAGTCCGGCTCCGGCAAGTCCGTCACCGCCCAGGCCGTGATGGGCATCCTCGACTCGCCGCCGGGCTTCGTCACCGGCGGCCGGATCCTCTTCCAGGGGCGCGACCTGCTCACCCTGGGCAAGGAGGAGCGCCGCAGGGTCCGCGGCGCGAAGATGGCGATGATCTTCCAGGACGCGCTCTCCGCCCTGAATCCGGTGCTCAGCGTCGGCGCCCAACTCGGCGAGATGTTCCGGGTGCACACCGGGGCGTCCCGCAAGGACGCCCGGGACAGGGCGGTCGCCCTGATGGAGCGGGTCGGCATCCCGGCGGCCCGGGCGCGGGTCGGGGACTACCCGCACCAGTTCTCCGGCGGCATGCGCCAACGCATCATGATCGCCATGGCGCTCGCCCTGGAACCCGACCTGATCATCGCGGACGAGCCGACCACCGCCCTGGACGTCACCGTCCAGGCCCAGGTCATGGACCTGCTCGCGGAGTTGCGGCGCGAGTACCGGATGGGCCTGATCCTGATCACCCACGACCTCGGCGTGGTCGCCGACGTCGCCGACACCATCGCGGTGATGTACGCGGGCCGGGTCGTCGAGACCGCCCCCGTCGACCAGCTCTACAAGGCGCCCGCGCACCCGTACACCCGCGGGCTGCTGGAGTCCGTGCCCCGGCTGGGGCACAAGGGGCAGCAACTGCACGCGATCAAGGGCCTGCCGCCCAGCCTCACCGCCATCCCGCCCGGCTGCGCGTTCCACCCCCGCTGCCCGCTGGCCCGCGACGTCTGCCGCACCGACCGGCCGCCGCTGAACGACGTCGGACCGGGCCGGGCCAGCGCCTGCCACTTCTGGAAGGAGACCCTCGATGGCGCCCGGTGAACCGCTCCTCGAAGTCCGCGACCTGGTCAAGCACTTCCCGCTGACCCGGGGCGTGCTGATCAAGAAGCAGGTGGGCGCGGTCAAGGCGGTCGACGGGGTCTCCTTCGCGCTCCGGCAGGGCGAAACCCTCGGCATCGTGGGGGAGTCCGGCTGCGGCAAGTCGACGGTGGCCCGGATGCTGGTCGGACTGGAGCGGCCGACGGCCGGGCACATCCGCTACCGCGGCGAGGACATCACCCGACTGTCCGGGCGCGCCATGAAGGCCGTCCGCCGCAACATCCAGATGGTCTTCCAGGACCCCTACACCTCGCTCAACCCCCGGATGACGGTCGGCGACATCATCGGCGAGCCCTACGAGATCCACCCCGAGGTGGCACCCAAGGGCGACCGCCGGCGCCGGGTCCAGGAACTCCTCGACGTCGTCGGGCTCAACCCCGAGTTCGTCAACCGCTATCCGCACCAGTTCTCCGGCGGCCAGCGCCAGCGCATCGGGATCGCCCGCGGCCTGGCCCTGCGCCCCGAGATCATCGTCGCGGACGAGCCGGTCTCCGCCCTCGACGTCTCCGTCCAGGCCCAGGTCGTGAACCTCCTGGCCCGGCTCCAGGACGACTTCGGACTCTCCTACGTCTTCATCGCGCACGACCTGTCCGTCGTCCGCCACCTCTCCGACCGGGTCGCGGTGATGTACCTCGGCAAGATCGTCGAGACCGGCACCGACGAGCAGATCTACGACCACCCCACCCACCCGTACACCCAGGCGCTGCTCTCCGCCGTCCCCGTGCCCGACCCCGACGCCCGGGCGCACCGCGAACGCATCCTGCTGAGCGGCGACGTCCCCTCCCCGGCCGATCCGCCGTCCGGCTGCCGCTTCCGCACCCGCTGCTGGAAGGCGCAGGAGCTGTGCGCCCGGGTCGAGCCCCCGCTGGCGGTCCCGGCGGCGTTCCACGACGCCGCGGGCCCGGCCCGGCACGCCTCGGCCTGCCACTTCGCGGAGGAGCGGCACGTGGTGCCGAGCGAGTAGGGCGCCGGAACGGCTCAGGGACGGGCTCGTGCCGACTCCAGGACGCGAGACTGCGGTCGTGGTCGGAGAGCTGTTATGCATGTCGTCAGGGTGAACTGGGGCATTATTTCCGATTTTGGATGTTCCTTCCCATAAGGGTAATGGGCGTGTTGTGCGTGGATTCCCGGAAGGGCGAAAAGTCGTCGTTAAGTTCATTGATGTAAGAGATTGAGTTGGTGTTTAATGATCGAGTCGGCCGCTACGGGAAAGCGATTGGCGTGACACTGTCTATGAGGGTGACCACCTCAAGGGGGCGGGTTACGGGTCGTCCATAGGGGTATTTGTGGACGGGCTGCCTGCAGGTGTCAAACAGGCAAGTAAGGCGAGGGGGAAGCGTGAAGCGTAAAGCAGGAATGATGGTTGCCGGGCTGGCTGCGACGGGGTTGGCGATCCTCGGTACAACGCCGGCATCTGCTGCGCCTGTCCGGGGGTTCAATATCAAGAATATCGAGACTGGGAAATGTCTCGTGTTCAACGGAGTTGGGCACCCCGTGACCGCTGCGGCTTGTAACATCAACGTTCCGCAGCAGCGGTGGGCAAATTACAACAACGGGGTAATTTCTGCGGCCGGTAGCGCGTCGATGGGCCCCTACCTGCTGGCTAAAAAGGGAGGCGGCGGAGACGTCTACGTTAACGTCTCGGGCTTTCCTGGATGGTCTGATGCGTGGTCGGTGAGTTCCTTCCACGACAGGGAGAAGGCCATGTACGGAAACATCACTGCCGGGTGCTACCTGAAGATGTCGGGGGGCGGCGTGGTCTGCACTCCAGGCCGCAACAGCCAGAGTTGGTGGATGGCCGTCTACGGCTAGTCGGCATCCGTTCGCGATGCGATGAACCGGGGCCCATCTTCGTGTGCGGTTTCTAGGGATCGTTGCGACGCGTCGTCGTGTTGATCAGGCCGCGAGTAGTTTATGCAGGCGCTCGGCTGGGGTTTTCCAGCCGAGCGTTTTGCGTGGGCTGCGGTTGAGTTGGTCTGCGACGGCGACGAGGTGCTCGGGGGGGTCGACGGACGGGTCGGTGCTCTGGTCCCAGGTCAGTGATCGCTTCAGCTGGGCAGGCAGGGTCTGGCCGGTCGTGGTCAGGGCTCCCGGTACGGCTTCGGCGCCATGGTCGTCCGGCAGGTGCAGGAGCATTGCGTAGCGGGTGGCACGTTCGACCAGGGTTCCGATTGCGGACCCGCCGTCCTTGCCGATGATCAGGTCGCCCTCCCAGTGGCCGGGCGGGGCTCGGTCCTCTGCCTCGGCGTGCCGTTCGCTGATCACCACCAACGGCGTGGTGAAGCGGGGCTGACGGCAGTTGGCCTGCTGCTGGGGTCTACTCCGGGCCCGGCTACTGCGCAGGGCGTCGGCAGTTCTTGCCGCAGTTGGCCCCGGCCCTGGACATAGCGCGCCCGATAGACGGTCTCGTGGACCCACGTGCATCTCCGGCCGGTCGGGGAGCTGTCCGTAGAGCGTGGCAGATCCGCTCCGGGCTCCACTTCTCGTCCAGCATTGTCTGGACGGCATCCCGCAGTTCGGGGTGGGGCAGGACCGTGCGGGGCTTGGGCCGGGGCGGACGGGGATCCCGCTCGGGCCTGGGCCGGGAGCGGGCGGTAGGCCCCGCTTCCGGGGTGGCGGTTGCGCCGGATCTCACGGCTGACCGAGGACGGGCTGGGGCCCAGCTCCGCGGCGATCGCCCGCGCAGTGGCCTTCGCCTGCAGCTGGTCGGCGATGTGGATCCGCTCGTCCTCGCACAGGTACCGGGACGGCCCGGAAGCCGGTACCACCACCACATGGATCGGTGGTACCGGCTTCCGGTTCCGTTCCCCAAAGCGGACGTTGCGCCACTTGTCGCCCGTCCGGCGATCGACGCCGCCGATCCGGCACGCTCCCATCGCTGTAACCCTGCTGCAGGAGCCGGGAGTATGTCTCCCGCTCCCGTGACAGCTTCTTACGCCCCTGCGGAGCCCGGTCCGCTCGGATCTCGAAGTCCAATCGCACCCCTTGAGCCGAGGTGTTGCGACGACCACTACAACCCAAGGTGGAAGGTGGTGGCCCCGGCGCCTTGTGGCCGCGCTCTTGCGACGTCCCGCTTGCGACGTGCTTGATCCTGTATGTGCCCGTCCGCGTCGTCCGTCTTCGTCGACGGGTTGTCACATTGACGAGGAGTGCCCCGTAGGGCAGCCCGCTGAACTGCGGTACGCGTGCGGTTCAGCGGGCCCGATCCACATCAGCTCTCCGTCTGCCCTGCTCCGCTGTCCTTGTCGCCTACCGTCCCCTCGATCGCGGCCAGCGCCGGGTCCAGGACGATGTCCTCGCCGCGGGCCGCGGTCGTCGGCTCCTCCGGGAAGTGACAGGCGGTCAGGTGTCCGGCCGCATTGCCGCCGATCTGGACCAGCGGCGGCTCCTCGGTCGCGCATTTCTCCTGCGCCTTCCAGCACCGGGTGCGGAAGCGGCAGCCGGACGGTGGGTTGACGGGGGAGGGGACGTCACCGGCGAGCCGGATCCGCTGGCGCTCCTCATCGCCCTCCTCCGCCAGTTTCGGCTCGGGCACGGCCGACAGCAGGGCGTGGGTGTACGGGTGGCGCGGCCGGTTGTAGATCTCGTCGCGGGTGCCCACCTCGACGATCTTGCCGAGGTACATCACCGCGACCCGCTCGCTGAAGTGCCTCACGACGGCCAAGTCGTGGGCGATGAACACGAACGCGATGCCCAGCTCACGCTGGAGGTCCTGGAGCAGGTTGACCACCTGCGCCTGGATGGAGACGTCGAGTGCGGAGACCGGCTCGTCGGCGACGATCAGCTTGGGTTCCAAGGCGAGGGCGCGGGCCACCCCGATGCGCTGTCGCTGGCCGCCGGAGAACTCGTGCGGGAAGCGGTTGTAGTGCTCGGGATTGAGGCCGACGGTTTCGAGCAGCTCGCGGATACGCTTCTCGCGGCCGCCCGTTGGGTTGATGCCGTTGATCTCCATCGGGCCGCCGATGATGGTGCCGACCGTCTGCCGCGGGTTCAGCGAGGCGTACGGGTCCTGGAAGATCATCTGGATCTCGGACCGGATCGGCGCCAGCTCCTTGCGACCGGCGTGGGTGATGTCCCGCCCCGCGTAGGTGATCTTGCCGCCGGTGGGCTCCATCAGCCGGGTCAGCAGCCGGCCCGTGGTCGACTTGCCGCAACCGGACTCGCCGACCAGACCGAAGCTCTCGCCGGCGTGGACGGTCAGGTCCACGCCGTCGACCGCCTGGACGGCCCCGACCTTCCGCTTGAACGGGAAGCCGCCGTAGATCGGGAAGTGCTTGGTCAGTCCCTCGGCGGTGAGCAGGGGCTCGCCCTGGTCGGGCGCGGCGGCTCGGGGCGCGGGCAGGGTGTCGTTCTTGGCCATGATGGTAGCTCCCTAGCCCAGCCGGGGCTTGATCTGCTCGGTGAAGAAGGTCTGCTTCTGCTCGGCGCTCAGGTGACAGGCGGCGGCCCGACCCGGTTCCAGCGGCGGGCGCTCGCCGGTGCAACGGTCGCCGTCGACCTCGGCGGTGAACGCGCAGCGGGGGTTGAAGGCGCAGCCCGACGGTGGGTTGAGCAGGCTCGGCGGGGATCCCGGGATCGGGTGCAGTTCCTCGTTGACGTCCGAGGAGAGCCGCGGCATGGAGCTGAGCAGGCCCCAGGTGTAGGGGTGGCGGGGCTCCCTGAGGATCTCCTTGACTGCGCCTCGCTCGACCGCCCGACCGGCGTACATCACCAGCACGTCGTCGGCGGTGTCGGCGACCACGCCGAGGTCGTGGGTGATCAGGATGATCGCGGAGCCGAACTCCTGCTGGAGGTCCTTGAGGAGGTCCAGGATCTGCGCCTGGACGGTGACGTCCAGGGCGGTGGTCGGCTCGTCGGCGATCAGCAGCTGCGGGTTGCAGACCAGCGCCATGGCGATCATCGCGCGCTGCCGCATGCCGCCCGAGAACTGGTGCGGGTAGTCGTCCACCCGCAGGTTGGGCTGGGGGATGCCGACCTTGGTCAGCATCTCGATGGCCCGCTGCCGGCCCTCGCGCTTGTTGGCGCCGGTGTGCTTCATGAACGGCTCGGCGATCTGCCGTCCGACGGTGTAGTACGGCGACAGGGCGGTCAGCGCGTCCTGGAAGATCATCGCCATCTTGTTGCCCCGGAGCTTCTCCAGGGTCTTCTCCTTGGCGCCGGTCAGCTCCTGGCCGTCCAGGTGGATCTCACCGGTGATCTCCGTGGCCTTGGGGTTGTGCAGCCCCAGCACGGCGAGGTTGGTGACGGACTTGCCGGAGCCCGACTCGCCGACGATGCCCAGGGTCTTGCCGCGCTCCAGGTCGAAGGAGAGGCCGTCGACCGCCTTGACGATGCCGTCCTCGGTGGAGAAGCGGACATGCAGGTCGCGAACGGAGAGGAAGGAATCGCCACCGGGTCCGTTCGGGACCGGCTTTTCCGCGGTCTTGGTGGGTGTGGTCACGTCAGGCTCTCCTAGGACAGGCGCACGCGCGGGTCGATGAACGCGTACGCCGCATCCACGATGATGTTGAACACCAGGATCAGGGCGGCGCTGAAGATCATCACGCCCATCACCATGGGCAGGTCCAGGGTGATGACGGAGTCGACCGCCAGCCGGCCGAGTCCTGCCAGCTGGAAGGTGAACTCCGTGATCATCGCGCCGCCGAACAGTGACCCCAGGTCCACGCCGAGGATGGTGACGATCGGGATCAGCGAACCGCGCCAGGCGTACCGCAGGAAGACGTAACGTGCTGGCATGCCCTTGGCCTTGGCGGTTCGGACGTGCTCCTCCTGAAGCTGCTCGATCATCGTCGAGCGCGCCATACGGGTGTACTGCGCGGTGAAGATCGTCGCCATCACCAGCCACGGGATCAGCAGACCCATGAACCATCCGACCGGATCGCTGGTGAGGTTCACGTACTGCGGAGCGGCCATGATGCCGCTGTAGACGAAGATGCCCAGCACGACGGGGCCGAGGATGTAGATCTGCACCGAGCTGAGGATCATCGACACCCCGGTGACCGCCTTGTCCAGCAGCGTGCCGCGCTTCCAGGCCGCGAGCAGGCCGGCGCCCAGGCCGATCACCAGGAAGGCCACGGCACCGCCGACAGCCAGCGACGCGGTGAGCGGCAGCCGGTCCATCATCGTGGACCAGACGTCCTGCTTGGTGGCGAAGGAGTAGCCGAAGCAAGGAGCGCTGCAGTGGCCGAGCGTGAAGTCGCGGCCGGCGAAGATGCCGACGAGGAAGTGCCAGTACTGGACCGGTACGGGCTGATCCAGCCCCAGGTTCTTGTGGATCAACGCAACGTTGTCGGCCGTGCAGTTCTTGCCGCAGGCCATCAGCGCGGGATCGCCCACGGAGAAGAAGACGAAGAACGTGAAGGCGCTTAGCAGAACGAGGATGACGACCGCGCCGATCGCCCGGCGAAGGAGGAAGGGAAACATGACAGTTCGCTGCTCTCAGGACGGCGGCTGCAGTGGGGTGAGGGGTGGCGGGAAGAAGGCCCCGGAGTGCGCGCCCCGCCTTGCGCACGCACTCCGGAATGCCTTCGGCTGTGTACTGCTTACTTCTTGATGAACAGCGTGTTCACGTCGAGGTAGTTGGTGTCCGTGTTGTAGCGGATGCCGCCGATCTTCGAACCGTACAGCTGGAGCGACTTGACGAAGAAGACCGGAGCGGCCGGATTGACCTTCTCCACGATGTAGTGGTGGAGCTTCTGCCACTCCGCGGTCTGCTTCTGCACGTCCGAGATCTGCCGGATACGGTCGATCTCCTGGCTGATCTTCGGGTCACGGACGTGCGAGTAGTTGGAGGCGCCGTCCGCGATGATGCGGCCGTCGTACGACGGCGGGATCACCGTGGAGGCGTCCGGCCAGTCCTGGCCCCACCCGGTCAGGTAGACGTCGAAGCCGTTGTCGACCTTGCCCATCTGCTGGTACCAGGAGGAGGAGTCGACCTCCTTCTTCTGCACGTCGAAGCCGGCCTTGGTCAGGCCGTCGGCGATGGCGACCGACTCCTTCTGCCGGATCTCGGTGTTGGCGTAGGCGTAGACGAGCTTCATGCCCACCTTGCCGGCTTCCTTCAGGAGCTGCTTGGCCTTCTCCGGGTCACCGTTGGGCTTCTTCAGCTTGCCGTAGGGGTCGTAGCCCTTCTCGTAGCCTGCGACGGTCGGGGAGAGCAGACCGCCGGCGACCTCGCCGCCGTAGCTGCCGCCCTCGATCCGGACGACCTGCTGGCTCGGCATCGCGTAGGTGATCGCGTCACGGATCCGCTTGTCCTTGATGCGGTCCATGTTCATGTTCAGCTGCCAGACGTAGGGCTGGTAGCCCTGCACCAGGCGCTTGCTGGCGCTGGCGTCGCTCAGCACCTGCTTGGTCAGCGTCGGCTCCACGGCGTTGGTGAAACTGATGGCGGTCTTGTCGGCGCCCTTGTCAGCCATCAACCGCTTGGTGGAGTCGGAGAACTGGTGGTTGAAGGAGATGTTGTAGCCGTCGACGTACTGGTGACGCGCCGGGTCGCTCTTGGCGTCCCAGTTGGGGTTCTTCACCAGTGCCATGGACTTACCGGACTTGAACGACGCGATCTTGTACGGACCGCTGCTGACCGGCGCGATGTCGTAGCTGTCCTTGGTGTCCTTGGGGCTGTCCGGGACGACGCTGTAACCCGCCATCGCCAAGGCGTAGGGCAGCTGTGTCTGCGGCGCCTTGAAGTGGAAGACGATGGTCTTGTCGTCCGGCGTGTCCAGGACGGACTTGGGCAGGTGGTCGCCCTTGTACGGACCGTCCGGCAGAGCCTTGCGGTAGGTGGTGCCGTCGCCCGAGAGCCACTGCTGGATGTAGGTCGGACCCTCGGTTATGAACGGCGCGTACATCCGCTCGATGGAGTGCCGGATGTCCTTCGAGGTGATCGGCTTGCCGTCCTCGAACTTGATCCCGTCCTTGAGCGTGTACGTCCAGGTCTTGCCGCCGTCGGACATCTTGCCCGCGTCGGTGGCGAGGTCACCGACGAGCGTCTTGTTGCCCTTGTCGTCCTGGGTGTACGTGGTCAGGCCACGGAAGATCAACTTGGCCAGGTCGCCCACGTCGCTGACGTACATCTGGCCCGGGTCCAGGTGGTTGTAGCTGTCCCGCTGGTAGACGGTGATGGTGCCACCGCTCTGCGCGCCTGCAACCGCGGCCGCGGGGCCGTTGGACTGCGCCGCGGTGCCGAGCGGCACCACCTTGGACTGGGTGGCCGCGTCCTTGTCGGTCGTGGAGCTGTCCTTGCCCGCGCGACTGCCGCTGCTGCAACCGGTGAGCGCGAGCGAACCGGCCGCCAGGGCCACGATCACCGCGCGGGTTCTACGCGTGGAGAGTGTCTTCATGAGGATCCAAGCACCTGCCTGTCAGTCGTTGTCCCGATGTGCTGTCTGACGCATCCGGTGCGTCACCGGCGCGGGGGTGACAGCTGCCCCCGTCAAGAGGGCGATCAGCGCCCGGACTTGGGGTCGAAGGCGTCCCGCACCGAGTCCCCGAGCAGGTTGAAGCAGAGCACGAAGATCACCATCGCGGCGCCAGGGAAGAGGAGGAAGGTCGGGTCGTTCTCGTAGATCTGGCCGGCCGTCTTGAACAGCCGGCCCCAGTCGGGGGTCGGGTCCACGATGCCGACGCCCATGAAGGACAGGCCGGCCTCAGCCGTCACGAACAGCGGAAGCATGTAGGTGCTTTGCACGAGGATCGGGGTCACCACGTTGGGCAGCAGCTCCTTGGTGATGATCCGCCAGGGGGAGGCGCCGGTGATCCTCGCGGCCTCGACGAAGTCCCGCTCCCGCAGGGACATCACCTGTCCGCGCAGCAGACGGGCCAGGCCCATCCAGCCCAGCGCCCATTGCACGAGGATCAGTGCGATCACGCGGATGTAGGTAGGGGTCTCGTCGCCCGGCGCCACGAAGACCGCGATCACCGCGGGCATGAACGCCACGAACGTCAGCTGGCTGGGGAAGGCGAGGAGGAAGTCGATCAGACGGCCGACCCAGTAGTCGGTCTTGCCGCCCAGGTAGCCCGCCGTGATGCCGATGATGGTGCCGGTGATGACCACCAGGATGGTGACCACGAGTGAGATGCCCAGCGAGGTACGCATTCCGTACAGCAGGTTGGTGAACAGATCGCGGCCGAGGCCCGGCTCGATGCCGAACCAGAAGTCGCCGGAAATACCGCCGTTGGGCGCTGCGGGGTAGCTGAACTCGTCCAGCAGGCTGGGGTCGTCGCTCCCATACAGCGTGTACGGATTCTTGCCGTAGATCGCGGCGATCACCGGGGCCAGGGCCGCGATGACGAAGAAGGCGAGCACGACGATCCCGCAGATCATGCCGGTGCGGTCGCGCTTGAAGCGCGCCCACATCAACTGCCCGGGGGAACGGCCGACGAGCTCACCGCCCTTGCCCTTCTTCTCCTTCTTCAGACCCTTGGACGCAAGCCCCGGGGTATCGGACTTGTCTGTCGCGGTCTGGGATGGACTAGTCATCGCGAAGTGCCCCCGCGCCGAGTTCTCTTGGAACGTGAAGCGGCACCTGTCGCACCGCTGGATGAGCGCGACTTTCGCAAGTGATTTATGGCCGAGTCAAGGGTGTGAGGTGTGCTTCTGCACAGGTCGTCCGCTTCTTGAGCGAAGATTGCGCAGATCGTCGCCAAGGCGTGCTTGACACCGGGTTGTCATGTGCGGCATGAGGGACAAAAGTGCACCAAATGCTTTAACAAGACGGCAACTTGCCCGTCGCATCACCGATATACGGACGCGCCATGCTGAACACCGTACGGCCGTGCGGGTGCCGTAGGTCGGCCGGGGATGCCAGTGGCGCCCCGGCCGACCGCCGTTTTGTGGGTGTTTGGCGTTCCACTTCCCCGGTGTCTGTTGTCCGGGGGTCGAGATTGGTGTAGACCTGCGGCAGTACGTTTACGAATGCGGGGGTGCTGTGCGCGTCGTCGGGCCGCGACGTGCACGGGAGCGGTCCGGGTCTGCTGCCCCCGTGTCCACAGTGCGGTCACGCCATCTCATCCGAGGCGCGTGCGGCACCGCTGACGTGGTCGAGCGTGACGCGCGGCGATGGACGGCACGCAGGGTGCGGGCACGCCCGACGCCGTCCACGGAGGACCCGCCGTAGCCGGTGGGCGCACCCGTGGACCCGTGGACACCGCCCGCGGGAGGCGTCGCCCGACCGCCCGGGCACGCGCCGGGGCGGCTCAAGCGGGTCCGCTGGATGGGACGTTGACCGTCCCGCCGGACGTCCGCTTCCTGCCCGCCGCGGCCCGCCCGGTGCGCGCCGGACGCCCCCGCCGGCCGGTGGGCCGGCGGACGGCGCCCGGTGGATCTCAGCGAAGGCCCAGCGACCGCTTGAGGAAGTCCACCTGGAGCAGGAGCAGGTTCTCCGCCACCTGCTCCTGCGACGCCATGTGCGTCACCCCCGAGAGCGGCAGCACCTCGTGCGGCCGGCCCGCGGCCAGCAACGCCGAGGACAGCCGCAGGGAGTGCGCCACCACCACGTTGTCGTCGGCCAGTCCGTGCACGATCAGCATCGGGCGGTGCGGTTCCACCGCCTGGGACAGCCCCTCGTCCGTCACCAGGGAGTTGCTGGCGTAGACCGCCGGCTCCTCGTCGGGGTGGCCGAGGTACCGCTCCTGGTAATGGGTGTCGTACAGCCGCAGGTCGGTCACCGGCGCGCCCACCACCGCGGCGTGGAAGACGTCCGGCCGGCGCAGCGCGGCCATCCCCGCCAGGTAGCCGCCGAACGACCACCCGCGGATCGCGACCCGTCCCAGGTCCAGGGGGAAGGAGTCGGCCAGCGCCTCCAGGGCGTGCACCTGGTCCTCCAACGCCACCGGCCCGAGCTGCCGGGAGACCGCCTTCTCCCACGCGGGGGAGCGGCCCGGAGTGCCCCGGCCGTCCGCCACCACCACCGCGAAGCCCTGATCGGCGAACCACTGGGACGTCAGGTACGCGTTCTGCGCGGCGACGACGCGTTGGCCGTGCGGACCGCCGTAGGGATCGAGCAGCACCGGCAGCGGACCGTCGCCCTGCGCGTAACCGGTCGGCAGCAGCACCGCGCACGGGATCCGGCGCTCGCCGGCGAGCACCAGCCGTGGTCGAGCGGTGAGACCCGGCGTCTCGGCGTGCGAACCGATGACCGCCAGCACCTTCTCGCCGCCGTCCGGATCCAGCCGCACCACTTCCGACCGGGCGCCCGGCCGCTCCAGCGACGCCTGGGTCAGGACCGTCAACGCCCCGCCGCGCACCGCCGAGGAGACGGTCGGGTGCGGCTGCTCGCCGACCCGCTCCCAGCCGCCCTGGTCGCCGCTGCCGCGGAACCACGCCCGGTACACCCCGATGTCGTGCACGTCCGCACCGCTGGCCGAGAACAGCACGTCGTCCTCGCCGATGTCCAACACGGCCCGGACGTGCAGCGGCTGCCCGGTCAGCGGCCGGTCGCCGACGAACAGCCTGCGGGCGCCGCCCTCGTCGGCGATCCGCACCAGGCGCCCGTCCGGCGTCCACGCCGGCGCGCCCGGGTACGGCTCGACCCACACCTCGTCCTGGTCCTCGTGCACCAGGGTGGTCGCGCCGGTCTGCGGATCGACCTTCAGATAGCGCTGGGCGCGCTGGTCCCGGGTCTGGACCAGCAGGAGCGGCGGGCCGGCCGCCGACCAGTGGACGCGGGCCAGATAGGGGTAGCGCACGGTGTCCCAGCGGACGTCCGTCCGGGAGCCGTCCAGACCGAAGAACGCCAGGGTGACGTCGGCGTTGGCGCTGCCGGCCACCGGGTACGGCACCTGCGCGGGCGCCCGGTCGGGGTGCGCCGGGTCGGCGATCCACCAGCGGGTCACCGGCGCGTCGTCGACCCGCGCGGCCAGCACCCGGTCGCTCTCCGGCGACCACCAGAAGCCCCGGTGGCGCCCCATCTCCTCGGCCGCGATGAACTCGGCCAGCCCCCAGGTGACGTCGGGTCCGTCCGGCTCCGCCAGCGCCCGGTCCGCGCCCGCGGTGCCGTCGCCGTCCGCCGCGACGACCCGCAGCGCGCCGTCGGCCACGTAGGCCACGTGCCGGCCGTCGGGGGCGGGACGGGGATCCACCACCGGCCCCGCCACGGGGAGTTCGCGGGTGGTGCCGGCGCGCAGCTCCGAGACGAACAGCCGGCCCGACAGGGCGAAGGCGGCCAACTCCACGGCGGCGTCCACCGCGTAGCCGACGATGCCCGCGGACCCCTCCCGGCTGCGCTCGCGGCGCGCCCGCTCCTGCGGCGAGAGCTGCTCGTCCGCCCCGGCCAACAGCGCCTGCGGGTCGGCGGCGGCGAACTCCCTGCCGCCGTCGAGGTCCAGGACCCAGAGCTGGTGGCTGCGGTCGGTGCCGGTACGGGATCGGAGGAAGACGACGCGGTTGCCGTCGGGGGCGAGGGCGAAGTCGCGCGGGGTGCCGAGCGTGAAGCGCTGGGTGCGCGCGTAGTGCCGCGGGAAGGGCAGCTGTCCGGTCATGCCGCCGAGCCTACGGCGGCAGCGCCCGGCCGGCGCGGGGCTGTGGAAAACGGCGTGCGCCCCCACCGTGCTCCGGTGCACCGACTTATGCGCAAGGACGGAAAGTTATGATCCCTTGCGCGTGGGGGGTACGGGGTAAAGAGCCCTTGGCATACCCAGGTGCGTGGCGTCGATCCAACGACTCACGTACCGTCAACTCTGTCCGGACCATGAGTACTTGGAGGTGAGCCGCCGTGGCACTCTCGATTTCGGCGGTGGTGCTGCTGGCGATCATCGTCTTCTTGCTGATCAAGAAGTCCGGGCTGAAGGCAGTGCATGCCTTTGTCTGCATGCTGCTGGGCTTCTATCTGGCCAGCTCGTCCATCGCCCCGACGATCAAGACCCTGACGACCAACGTCGCGGGGATGCTCGGCGGCATCAAGTTCTGAGCGTTGCGCCACACCCCGGTCGGCCCGAGCCGCCCCCGCCCCGCACTCCCGCGGGGCGCCCCGGGCGACGGCCGGCGAGCGGCTGCGGAGGGCGCGGTGGGCGGCTCGTAGGCTGTCTGCATGACGTCCCACCCTGTCCCGGCCCCCGCGGGCGGAGGTGCTGCGCGGCGCAGTGACCTCCCCGCCCGCCGTCTCCTCCTGGTGCACGCGCACCCGGACGACGAGTCGATCAACAACGGCGCCACCATGGCGAAGTACGCGGCCGAAGGCGCGCTGGTCACCCTGGTGACCTGCACCCGCGGCGAGGAGGGCGAGGTCATCCCGCCCGCGCTCGCCCACCTCACACCGGACCGCGACGACGCCCTGGGCCCGCACCGCGTCCACGAGCTGGCCGCGGCGATGGCCGCCCTCGGGGTCGGTGACCACCGCTTCCTCGGCGGCCCCGGCCGCTACCGGGACTCCGGGATGATGGGCGCGCCGCAGAACGACCGGCCGGACTGCTTCTGGCAGGCGCCGGTGGACGAGGCGGCGGCCCACCTGGTGGCCGTCATCCGCGAGGTCCGCCCCCAGGTCCTCGTCACCTATGACCCGAATGGCGGATACGGCCACCCCGACCACATCCAGGCCCACCGGGTCGCCATGCGGGCCGCGGAGCTGGCCGCACGGGCGGACTTCCGCCCGGACCTCGGCAGCGCGTATGCGATCGAAAAGATTTACTGGAACTGCAACCCCCGCTCGGAGGTCGAGGCGGGCCTCGCTGCGGTGCAGGCGGCCGGCCACGGCTTCGCCGGGGTCGCCGCGGTGGACGACGTGCCGGGCGTGGTTCCGGACGACGCGGTCACCTCGACGATCGCCGGCCCGGGCGGGTACGCGGACGCGAAGGCCGCGGCGATGCGCGCACACGTGACGCAGGTCGTGGTCGACGGCGCGTTCTTCGCGCTCTCCAACGACCTCGGGCAGCCCCTGTTCGCCGCCGAGCACTACCGGCTGGTGCACGGGACGCCCGGCCCGGCCGCGGCGGGACGCGAGGACGATCTCTTCGCCGGCGTCGGGGAGTCGGCCACGTCGACGGGTGCGCAACCGCGGACCCGCAGTGAGGAGGCGGCGGAATGACGACGCCCAAGGGTGGCGGGGCCACGGGCAAGGGCCGCAACGGCGGCGCCGATGCGGACGGCGGACGGCGGACGCGGGCGGCCGGCAGTGGCGCGGACGCCCCGCGCGGCGGCACCCCCGCACCACCGACGCGCCATCCGGCGGCCGGTGCACCGCTGACGCCGGGCCGGGTGGGCCTGTACGTCCTGCTGTTGGTCGTGGCCGTTCTCGTCGCGTTCGCCGGCACGCTCCTCCAAGCGGCCTGGTTCCCGGGCGGGTTGCTGCTGGCCCTGGCCGGTCTCGTCGGCCTCTTCTACGGGGGCGCGCGGGCCACCGGCACGGCGGGCGGGGTGCTGGTGCCCGGCGCCGCTTGGCTGGTGACGGTGTTCCTGCTGCTCAGCGACGTGCGTCCGGAGGGCGATTTCCTGTTCGGGCCGGGGCTCGGCTCGTACGGCTTCCTGCTGGGCGGCATCGTGATCGCTGTGATCTGTGCCACCGGGAACCAACTGCGCGCTGCGGGCGTACCCCGGGGCCGAGTTGGCGGATGACGTGGTCCATACCGGGACGGATGCCGCGGGCTTCCGGGGGGCCGCCCGCGGTTGCGGAGCGGCCGCCGGCCGGGCGGTGTTCCGGCGCACCCAGAGTGTCGGCCGGCGGCGGCCAGTATGGTGGTGCGCGCCGCCGCGCCGCCCTGGGGGCACTTGCCGGCCTGAGGCCGGGGATCATCTCTGACGAGCGGCGGAGCCAACCGGGAGAACCTGCTTTGAGTCGTGAATCTGACAGTTCGTCCTCCGGCCCCCGGGGCCGCGGCGGAGCCGTGTACCCGTCGGGGACACCGCCCTACGGTTCGCCCAGGGGAGAAGCCGGCGAGGCGCCGGGAAGCGGAGCCGCGGACCGGCCGGAGGAACCCAAAACCGAGACCACGCTGACGACGCGGATCAAGATCAACATTCCGGGGTCCCGCCCCATCCCGCCGGTCGTCGTGCGCAAGCCCGTCGGTGAGGAGTCCGGCATGAACGCATCGGCTGCACCCGGCGGTTCCGCCGGCCCGTCCGGTTCCCGGGGGCCGTCCGGTCCCGCCTTCGGTGGTGAGAGGCCCGCCGAACGCACGGCGGAGACGCCGCGGCCGGAGGAGGCGGAGGAGGCACCCGCCGCCCCCAAGGAGAAGACGACCAGCGACTGGTTCTCGCCGCGCAAGCAGCAGGGCCAGACCGGTGGGAAGCCGCCGGCCGCCGACGCCGCCCCGGCACCGGGAACTCCCGGCGCGCCCGGCGGGGCGTCCGCGCCGCGCCCGGACCTCCCCTACTTCTCGGACGCGCCGACGGGCTCCGGACCGGCCCCGCAGAGCGGCCGCGCGCCGGGCGTCTCGCCCTACGAGAGCGACCCGCTGGGCAGCGACCCGCTGGGCAGCGACCCCCTGAGGAGCGACCCGCTCGGCGGTGCCCCCCTGGGCGGCAAGCCCTTCGGCGGCGACCCGCTCGGTGGCGACCCGTTGGGCAGCGACCCCCTGGGCGGCTCCGCCCTCGGCAACGACCCGTTGACCGGGCCCTCCCCGTTCGACGGCGGTCCCCGCGCCGCGGCGTCCCCGTTCGACGGCGGCCCGCGCGGCGGCTCGCCGTTCGACGCGCCGGCCCGGCCCACCGGCGACCGCAACCCGTTCGACGCGCCGGCCGGCGGCGCGGCCCCCAACGGTCCGACGTCCGGCCCGGCGCGCGGCGACTCGGCATTCGACCTCCCGCCCGGCTTCAGCGACCCCAGCGCCGGCAAGAGCGCCGCGGGCCGACTCAGCGACGACACCGCCGAGCTCACCCCGCAGCCGCCGGCGCCGTCCGCCGGCACCGGTGGCGGCCCCGGCGTGACCGGCGGCATCGCGGGCGGCCTGGCCAGCGGCGGTCCCAAGGGCCCGGCGGCCGGGACCGGCTCCAAGAGCGGCCCCAAGAGCGGCCCCAAGGGCGGCGGCCCGGGTGGCCGGCTGTCCGGCGACACCCTCGTCAGCGGCATCCCCAAGGTGCCGGGGAAGGACGGCCCGTCGGCCGCCACCCCGTTCGCCGGGGCCTCCGGCAGCGACGAGGACGGTGCCGCCGCCAAGCCGCGGCCCAAGATCCCCGAGCCGATCAACCCGCCCAAGAAGGGCCGCAGCAAGCTGGTGCTGATCGGCGTCGCGGTCGTCGTCCTGGCCGGTGTCGCCTACGGTGCCGGGCTGCTGCTCGACCACTCCGACGTTCCCAACAACACCACCGCCCTGGGTGTGGACATCGGCGGCAGTTCCAAGGACGACGCGGTCAAGAAGCTGGAGACCGCCCTCAAGGACCGCCGCTCCGCGCCGCTCAAGATCACCGTGGACGGCAAGTCCGAGACCCTGCTGCCGGCCCTGGCGGGCTTGGACGTCGACCTCCAGGCAACGGTCCGCAACGCGTCCGGTCGGGACTACAACCCGATCTCCGTCGTGGGCTCGCTCTTCGGCGTCAAGCGCACCGCCCAGCCCGCGGTGGTCACCGACAAGGAGAAGCTGGCGATCGCGCTCCAGGGCGTGACCGGACCGGCCAACGCCGAGATGGACGGCGGGATCACGTTCGAGAACGGCAAGGCGGTGCCCCACTACGGCGCGCCCCACAAGGCGATCGACGTCGCCGCCTCCGAGGACAAGATCGCCGCGGCCTACCTCAACCGCGTCAGCACCGGCGGCGACACCCCCGTGGTCCTCGCCGCCACCACCCAGCAGCCCAAGGTCAGCAAGGCCGCGGTGGACAAGGCGCTCCAGCAGTTCGCCGAGCCGGCGATGTCCGGGCTGATCACGGTCCGGACGGACCCCGGGCACACGGTCTCCTTCAGCCCGCAGAAGTCCATCCCGAAGTTCCTGTCGTTCAAGATCATCAGCGGTGAGCTGGTGCCGTACTACGACCGGCCGGCGCTCAAGGAGCTCTACGGCAACACCTTCGACAACGTCATGGTGACCAAGGGCGACGGGACCAAGCACCCGGTCAGCGTCGAGGAGGTGGCCAGCGCCGTGGGCAGGGCGCTGGTCGGCAAGACCCCCGCCGAGCGCGTGCAGACCATCGCGACCAACGGCAGCTGAGCCCTCCGTGGCGGCCCGTCCGGCCGCCGCCGGTTCAGCAGAAGCACAGCTCAGAGGCCCTCTCGGGCGAGTCCTCAGGGATTCCCCCAGGGGGCCTCACCCATGACATCTGTCATACCGCCTTGCGGACACCTGACACTGCCGCCCGGCCCGACGATCCGGGAAGCTGAATGGCATGACGACGACAGCTACCACCCCAGCCACCACCGCGGTCGACGCGGGACGGGCACCGGTGGTCAGCTTCCAGGGGGTCAGTAAGAGTTACGGCGCGGTGCGCGCGGTGGCCGATCTGCACCTGGAGCTGCACCCCGGCGAGACCGTCGCGCTCCTCGGCCCCAACGGCGCCGGCAAGTCCTCCACCCTGGACCTGCTCCTCGGCCTGCGCACCCCCGACACCGGGTCGGTCTCCCTGTTCGGCACCACCCCGCAGCGCGCCATCCAGTTGGGCAGGGTCGGCGCGATGCTCCAGAGCGGCGGCCTGATGGAGGGCGTCAAGGTCCGGGAGCTGGTCCGGCTCGCCCGCGACCTGCACCCGCACGGCTATCCGGTGGACCAGATCCTGGCCGCCGCCGGCATCACGGACATCGCCGACCGGGTGGTCGGCAAGCTCTCCGGCGGCCAGGAGCAGCGAGTGCGGTTCGCCCTGGCCACCGCCGGCGCCAACGACCTCATCGTGCTGGACGAGCCCACCACCGGCATGGACGTCTCCTCCCGGCAGACGTTCTGGGGCGCGATGCGCCGCCAGGCCGACGAGGGCCGCACGGTCCTCTTCGCCACGCACTATCTGGAAGAGGCCGACGAGATAGCCGACCGGGTGATCGTGCTGCACCGCGGCCGGGTGCTGGCCGACGGCACCTCCGCCGAGATCAAGGCCCGGGCCGGCGCCCGCCGGATCACCTTCGACCTGGAGGGGGCGGCCGACCGCGGCGCGCTGGAGGCGCTGCCGCACCTCACCTCCCTGACGGTGTCCCACGCCGGTTCCGGCAGCACCGTCCGCATCCAGTCCCAGGACGCGGACGCCACCGTGCACGCCCTCTACGGCCTCGGCCTCTACCCGCGCAACCTCGAAGTCTCCGGCCTCGGCCTGGAGCAGGCGTTCATCGCCATCACCACCGCCGAGGAGGCGGCCCGATGACCACCCTGATCAAGCTCGAAATCCTCCGCGCGCTGCGGAACAAGAAGTTCATGTTCTTCTCGGTGATCTACCCGCCGGCGCTGTACCTGATCATCGCCGGTGGTGCGGACAGCAAGCCGCTCCCCGGGACGGGTCTCAACATGGGGCTCTACTACATGGTCTCGATGGCCGCCTTCGGCGCCATGACCGCCGTCCTGCTGGGCAACAGCGAGCGCATCGCCAAGGAGCGCGAACAGGGCTGGGTGCGCCAGCTCCGGCTGACCGCGCTGCCCGGCCGCGGCTACGTCGCCGCCAAGATAGCCGCCGCGGCGACGGTCAGCCTGCCCTCGATCCTGCTGGTCATGATCGTTGCCGCCGCCGTCAAGGGCGTCCGCCTCGAAGCCTGGCAGTGGATCGCCATCGCCGTCGGCACCTGGCTCGGCAGCTTCGTCTTCGCCGCCCTGGGCGTCGCCATCGGCTACCTGGCCAGCGGCGACGCGGTCCGCCCGGTCTCCATGCTCTGCTTCTTCGCCCTGGCCTTCCTCGGCGGCCTGTGGATGCCGATGACGCTGCTGCCGCAGTGGGTGCAGAACGTCTCCGAGTGGCTGCCGACGCACGCCTACGCGGCCCTGGGCACCGCCGTCGAGGCCGGCGGCGCGCCGCACGTCAAGGACATGGCGATCCTGCTGGGCTACCTCGTCGTCTTCGTGGGTGGTGCAGCCTGGCTGTACCGCAAGGACACTCGGAAGGCATGAGACAGGTGCAGACGAAGAGCGCGGCCGACGACCGGAACCCGGTGCTGATCGGGCAGCGCCCGCGCAGCCGCCGCCAGGCCCTTCGCAAGTCGATGTGGGTCGGCGTCTGGCTGCTCTACCTCGCCGGTCCGGTGGCGGAGCTGACCAGTCACGCCTTCACCACCGCGCAGCGGGTCTGGGGCGCCGTCGGCCTCACGCTCTTCGTCCTCGCCTATCTCGTCCTGATCTTCCGCCACATGTGGCAGAAGCCGCCCGTCGCGCTGCGGTACGCCCCGCTGGGCGTGATGCTGGCGCTGTCCGTCGCCCTGACGTGGACGCTGGGCTACTCCTGGCTGGTGCTGTTCATCTTCACCAGCGTGGCCTCCGCGGTGGTGCTGCCCTGGCAGCGCTCCCGCTGGGCCATCCCGTTCATCACCGTGGTGCTGATAGCCATCGGCGCCCACTACCCCGAGATCCGCAACTACTACCTCTTCGCCTACGCGCTCCCCGCCCTCGGCAGCGGCTTCGTCATGATCGGCGTGCAGAACCTCGTCCGCACCAGCCAGGAGCTGCGCGTCGCGCGGGAGGAGGTCGCCCGCCTCGCCGCCAACGAGGAGCGGCTGCGGCTCGCCCGCGACCTGCACGACCTCCTGGGGCACTCGCTCTCCCTGATAACCCTCAAGAGCGAGCTGGCCGGGCGGATGCTGCCGGACCGCCCCGAGGACGCCGCCCGGCAGGTCGCGGACATCGAGCAGGTCAGCCGGCAGGCCCTGGTCGACGTCCGCGAGGCGGTCACGGGCTACCGCCGCCCCCGGCTGGCGGGGGAGTTGGCGGGCGCGCGCGCCGCACTGCGCACCGCCGACATCGCGCTGACCGTCGACCCGTCGCTGGAGGGCGAGTTCCACGGGCTGACCGCCGACACCGAGGGCGCCCTGGCCTGGGCGCTGCGCGAGGCGGTCACCAACGTCGTCCGGCACAGCGGCGCCCGCCGCTGCGACCTGCTGCTCACCGAGGAACGGGAGGCCGACGACCGGCGCTACGTCTGCCTCGTGGTCACCGACGACGGCGAGGGCCCGCTCCGCGGCCAGCACGACGGCAACGGCCTCGCCGGCCTGCGCGAGCGACTGGCCCTCACCGACGGACACCTCCAGACCGGGCAGGCCACCGGGACCAGGGGATTCGCGCTGCGCGCCTACGTCCCCGCGACCACCCCGGCGGCCTCCCCGAGCGGCCCGAACCCGGTGCCGGACACCTCTCCGGAGCCGGTGAACGGGCCGGCCTAGGCCCGGTCGGCACCTCCCGTCCGGTCGGGACCGTCGCCGGTCGCCGGTCGCACCGGTTCCGGGCCGCCGCGGCCGTCCCAGGCCGTAAGCTGGCCCGCATGATCAGGTTGCTGCTGGCGGAGGACCAGTCCATGGTCCGGGAGGCGCTGGCGGCATTGCTGTCCCTGGAGGGCGACCTGGAGGTCGTCGCCCAGGCGGCGCGCGGCGACGAGGTCCTCGCCCAGGCGCGGGCCCACGACGTCGACGTCGCACTGCTGGACATCGAGATGCCGGGCCTGAGCGGACTGGACGCCGCGGCCCGGCTGCGCGACGAACTGCCCGGTGTGAAGGTCGTCATCCTCACCACCTTCGGCCGCCCCGGCTATCTGCGCCGGGCGATGGAGGCCGGCGCGGACGCCTTCCTGGTCAAGGACGCCCCGGCGGCCCGGCTCGCGGACGCGGTGCGCCGGGTGCTGGACGGGGAGCGGGTCATCGACCCGGTGCTGGCGGCGGCCGCCCTGGCCGACGGCGCCAGCCCGCTGACCGACCGCGAGCGCGAGGTGCTGCACGCCGCCGCGGACGGCGCCACCAACGCCGAGATCGCCGCCGCGCTGCACCTCTCGCAGGGCACCGTCCGCAACTACCTCTCGCTCGCCATCCAGAAGACCGGCGCCCGCAACCGCGCCGAGGCGGTCCGCACGGCCCGCGACAAGGGCTGGCTCTGACCCTTTCGCCCCTAGCGTCCCGCCCTCCGTCCGGCCGCTGGCGGGTCCGCACCACCGGCACCGCTCCCGGGACCTTCACCCGGGGCGGGTGGACCTTCGCCCCTGTGCGCGCCCGCGCAACGTCCCGCAGGCTTGAAGTGTCATGCCAGCCCAGCGCCCCGCAGAGGGCGGCCTCCTCGCCCCCGTGCTGCTGATCCTCGCCATCCTGGTCGTCGCGACGGTCGACGCCACGACCGGCCCTGAGCTGCACATCTCCGCGTTCATGGGGATCGCCCCGCTGGTCGCCGCGCTGCGCTGCTCGTATCCCCGCACGCTGCTGGTGGCCGTCGTCTACGTCGTCTCGCTCACCTACGTCGACCTGCTGACGGTGCCCGACTGGGCTCCGGCCAGCCGGGTCGTCGGCGTCTTCGGCGCGTTCCTGGTGGGCGTCTTCGCGCTGGTGCTGTGCCGCACCCGGCTCCAACGCGAGGCGCTGCACGCCCGCACCACCCTGGTCGCCGACACCGTGCAGCGGGCCATGCTGCGCGAGCTGCCGCTGCGGGCCGGACCGCTGGAGGCGTACGGCTTCTACGTGTCCGCGCAGGAGGGCGCCCGGGTCGGCGGCGACATCTACGAGGCCGTCAACACCCCGCACGGACTGCGGCTGCTGATCGGCGACGTCCAGGGCAAGGGCATGCCGGCGATCGGCGCGGGCCTGGAGGTGCTGGCGTCGTTCCGCGAGGCGGCGCAGTACCAGGAGTCGCTGGAGGGGGTCGCCGGCCGGATGGAACAGGCCCTGACCCGCTACAACGCCCGCTCCGCCGAGGAGGGCACCGACGAGCGCTTCGTCACCGCACTGCTGGTGGAGGTCCGCGGCGCGGGCCGGGCCCGGCTGCTGTCCTGCGGGCACATCCCGTACTACCTGGTGCGCGACGGCGTCGTCCACGAGCGCTCCGACGGGGAGGGCGGGCTCCCGCTGGGGCTCGGCGGGCTCAGCAACGAGCCCCGCCGCAGCGTCCGCATCCAGCCCGAGCCCCACGACTGGGCGGTGCTGTGCACGGACGGCGTCACCGAGGCCCGCGGCGGCGACGGCCGCTTCTACCCGTTGGCCGAGCGGATCGCCGCCTGGATCGACCTGGAGCCCGCCGAACTGGCCCGCACCCTGCGCGCCGACCTGGAGCACTTCACCGGCGGCGACCTCAAGGACGACGCGACGCTGCTGGTGGTCCGCCGCGCCCCGGTGAACGACGCCGCGCCGGCACCGGCCCGGACCGCGGCGGCCTGAGGGCGGGCCCGGCCGCCCGCTCAGTTCAGCCGGGCCCGGGCCGCCCCGGCCTCCCGGCGCAGCGCGGTCGCGGCGGCCGGCTGGACCGGCTCCAGCACCCGCGCGTACTCCTCCAACTCGGCCGCCCCGGCCAGGAACTCGCCCCGCTCGACCAGGAGCTGCGCCCGCTCGTGGCGCAGCCGCGCCGGATGGCTGGGCAGCAGCAACGACAGCTCCAGCGCCCACAACTGGACCGCACTGTGCTCCGGGCGGGCCTGGGCCCAGGCCCGGATGTTGTTGAGGATGCGCAGAACGACCTCCAACGGGCCGGCCGGCGCCAGCATCCCCGGCGAGAGCGCGGCACCGCTCGCCCCCGCGACGATCATCGCCGCGTCCTGGTCGGTGAGCAGCCGCCCGCCCTCGAAGGGGTCGGCCAGCACGTGCCGCCCGCGCGGGTCGCCCAGGCCGATCACGAAGTGCCCCGGCAGCGCCACCCCGTACACCGGCGCCCCGGCCCGCCGGGCGACCTCCATCCAGACCACCGACAGCAGGATCGGCAGCCCGCGCCGCCGCCGCAGCACCTGGTGCAGCAGCGACGACTCCAGCCTGCGGTAGTCGGCGGGCGAGCCGCCGAAGCCCTCCCGGGCGCCGAGCAGCGCGGCGAGGTTGCGGGCCCATACCTCCGGTCCGCTGCGGCCGGGACGGCCCGCCGCGGACCCGGCCGGGGCGTAGGGCAGCAGGCCGGCGAGCCGGTCCAGTTCGATCTGTGCCGCGTCTATGCCGGCCTCGTCCAGGGCCGGGTCGGCCTCGGCGCCGATCAGCAGGCACAGCAGCGCGAGGTCCGGCCGTTCCTCGCGGGCCGCCGCCGCGAACTGCCGCCGCCGCTCCTCGCGCGCCGCGTCCCGCTCCGGTTCCCCGCGCTCCGCACGCTCACCCATGTCGAACGGACCCCCCTCAGGCGTCGACCCCGCCGCCCGCCGGGCCGCGTCGGTAGTGATAGCCGTGGTGTTCGACGAACCCCATCCCGTCGTACAGCGCCAGGGCGCCCGCGTTGTCCCTCTCCACCTGGAGGTACGCCGCCGAGGCACCCTCCTGGAGCGCCCGCCCGGCGAGGGCCGCCATCACCCGGGACGCCAGGCCCTGGCGCCGCAGGTCGGGCGCGGTCTCCACCGCGGCGAAGCCCGCCCAGCGCCCGTCGACGACCAGCCGCCCGATCGCCGCGGTGCCGCCGTCCGGTGTCGGCACCCGGGCGAACCACACCGAGGGGCCGCCGGTCAGCACCGCCCGCGCCTCGGGCGTGGGTGTGCCGGCCCGGTTGTAGAGGGTCAGCCAGTCGGCGTCCGGCTGCCGCGACAGCTGCACGTCCGCGGTGTCGGCGCCGGTGTCCGCGAGCGGTGCCAGGGCCGCGATCCGCACGGAGGTGTGCGCCTCGGCGGTCCAGCCGCGGGCGGCCAGCACCTCGTCCAGCCGCTCGTCGGTGTCGGCCCGGCCGGTGGCCACGGTGACCAGGGCGGGCAGCCCCCGGTCGGCGTACCACCGGGCGGTCCGGGCCAGTGCCTCCTCCAGGGGCAGGCCGGGGTCGCCGAGCGGCAGCGCGGAGTTGGCCCGCCGGGTGAAGCCCTCCCGCTTCCCGGCCGCCGCTCCGCCGGGAAGCTCCTGGACGGCCGCCCGCAGAGTCCACTCTCCGAGACGCTCCGTCTCGATGGCCGGCCAGCTGCGGGCCGCGATGGTCTGGAGCTCACGCACCGTGGCCGCCGGGACCTTCCTCCGGGCCGGTGCCGCCGGTACGACCTTGGCCGCCACCAGCGTGGATTCCTCGATCCGCACGCACTCGCCCTCGCGCCGTGTGATGCTCAACACACCATCGTTCCATGATGTGAGAACCCCGACCGCGTCGGTGAAGGCCGGCCCCTCGCTCCCGGCCCCGGTCAAGCGCCGGACGGATACCCTTTTGCCCACGTCAGCATGGGTGATCCGGACCTCTGCGCGTCCGCCGGCGAGGAATTCCATCGCTCTGTAACCGCCCCTCTTGTTCGTCTCGTGCCCGGGAACGGAGATACTAGGTGGCGGGCATCGACGACGCCGCGCTCCCGCGCGCCCAGCGGCGGTACCGACGACCGGTCCGCCGGCCCTACTGAGGAGGAACGACAGCGTGACCTACGTCATCGCGCAGCCTTGTGTCGACGTCAAGGACAAGGCTTGCATCGAGGAGTGCCCCGTCGACTGCATCTACGAGGGCTCCCGGTCCTTGTACATCCACCCGGACGAATGCGTCGACTGTGGTGCCTGTGAGCCGGTCTGCCCGGTCGAGGCGATCTTCTACGAGGACGACACCCCGGAGGAGTGGAAGGACTACTACAAGGCCAACGTGGAGTTCTTCGACGAGCTCGGCTCCCCGGGTGGTGCCAGCAAGCTCGGCCTGATCGAGCGCGACCACCCGTTCGTCGCCGCACTGCCGCCGCAGAACCAGGACCACTGATCACCCCCCGGAGGGGCGGAAGGGAGCCGGCCCGCTCCCTCGCACCTCCGAGGCCGCCGGGGGCAGCCCCGGCGTGAGCTGGGGAAGGCCGCACGGCGCCGCCCGGTCCCGTACGGCCCACCCGCCGTACGGGACCGATGCGTTTTCGCACGCCGACGTCCCCCGCGCCACCCCGTACGAGAAAGAGAGCACCGTGGGCGCAGTCTCCTCCCGCCACCCGTCCGGCGCGTCCCTCCGCGACCGGCTGCCCGCCTTCCCCTGGGACCGCCTGGAGCCGTACAAGGCGACCGCCGCCGCGCACGCCGACGGCATCGTCGACCTGTCGGTCGGCACCCCGGTCGACCCGGTCCCCGCCCTGGTCCGGCAGGCGCTCACCGACGCGGCGGACAGCCCGGGCTATCCGACGGTGTGGGGCACCGCGGCACTGCGGGACGCGCTCACCGGCTGGGCCGCCGAGCGCCTCGGCGCCCCCGACCTGGCGCACACCAACGTGCTGCCGGTCGTCGGCTCCAAGGAACTGGTCGCCTGGCTGCCGACCCAGCTGGGCCTGGGCGCCGGCGACACGGTGGCCTACCCGCGGCTCGCCTACCCCACCTACGAGGTCGGCGCCCGCCTGGCCGGCGCCGAACCGGTCGTCTACGACGAGCCGACCGAGCTCGACCCGACCGGCCTGAAGCTGCTCTGGCTCAACTCCCCGTCCAACCCCACCGGTCGGGTGCTCACCGTCGACGAGCTGCGCCGCACCGTCGCCTGGGCCCGCGAGCACGGCGTCCTGGTCGTCAGCGACGAGTGCTACCTCGAACTGGGCTGGGAGGCCGAGCCGGTCTCCGTGCTGCACCCGGACGTCTGCGGCGGCTCCTACGACGGCATCGTCGCCGTCCACTCGCTGTCCAAGCGCTCCAACCTCGCCGGCTACCGCTCCGCGTTCCTGCTGGGCGACGCCGCGGTCCTCGGCGAGCTGCTGCAGATCCGCAAGCACGGCGGAATGATGGTCGCCGCGCCGGTCCAGGCCGCCACCGTCGCGGCGCTGGGCGACACCGCGCACGTCGCCGAACAGCGCGACCGCTACGCCCGACGGCGCGCCGCCCTGCGCACCGCCTTCGAGGCCGCGGGCTTCCGCATCGAGCACAGCGAGGCGTCGCTCTACCTCTGGGCGACCCGCGACGAACCCTGCTGGGACACCGTCCGCGACCTCGCCGAGCGCGGCATCCTGGTCGCCCCCGGCGACTTCTACGGCACCGCGGGGGAGCGGTTCGTGCGGATCGCCTTCACCGCCACCGACGAGCGGGTGGCCGCCGCGGTGCGCCGCCTGGCCGGATGAGCCACTGATCCCACCGACGCGCGCGGGGGCCCGGGGGAGAGCAGTTCCCCGGGCCCCCGCGTCGTCGCGCGGCGTCTCGACGCGTCAGCGGCCGATCGGCATCCCGCCGATCAGGCCGTGCACCGGCGTCTGCGCCCCCTGGGGCGCACCGACCAGCTTCTTGACGGCGTCGGCGGCCAGCGAGTTGGTGGAGATGCCCTTCCTCGCCACCGGACGGGCCATGCCCTCCGCCTTGCGGGCGGTCTCCTGGGTGAACGGCGCGGCCTCCTCGACGACCGGGGCGAGGGTGCGCACCAGCGCGGGCGCGAGGGTCTCGGCGGCCTCCTTGCCGGTCGCGTTGACCAGGCCGACGCCGGTCCGGGCGGTGCTGTCCAGGGCCTTGCTGGTGTTCGCGGAGTCCAGGGTGGTCAGCCCGCCCAGTTCGCTGCCCGACGGAGGCAGGTTCACGGCGCTCGCGGATCCGGCCGCAGCGACCACGGGAGCGGCGCCTGCTGCGACCAGCAGGGCGGCTCGGGCGATCCGACGCGTAACGGGGAGGGACATGATGCTCCTTTTACGGAGAAGGACTCGTACTTCTGACAGATGTGCCATGTCCGCCGGGCGGACGGACGCCCTGATTACCGCGTCAGGAGTCCGAAGGTTGCGGTGAACTCCGGTAAAGAATTGGCAACGTGTCACATAATCTGCCCGGATAAAGATGAGCAATGTGCGCGTGCCCCGAAGTCGTACGGAAACGTCACAGACCTTTAAACGCACGGGAATTGGCCGAGGATACGGTCGCAACCAGGTGAAATACCGGTCAGGTAAAGGGGATTGCGGCTCCGGGCGGTCAAGTCGGCCGGCGCGTCAGGGGGAAACGCGCTACTGCGCGGTGACGATCCGCACCTCGTCCGCCGCGCCCCCGGCGCCCGCCGGGCCCTGCCAGCCCTTGTCCGAGTCGGCCGCCGTCCACGTCCGCCCGGCGTAGGTGATCCGGTCGATGTGCAGGTCGGCGGCGTGCGCCAGGGCCCAGTTCGCCAGCTGCCAGCCGCGCTGCGCGACGTCGTCGCTCGCCGTCGCGTACGCGTCGGGCCGCACCGGCACGGTCAGGTTGCGGCCCGCCGCCGGCGCCCGCCCGCCGCTGCCCCCGGTCCGCGGCAGCACCCCGGAGCCGAACTCCCGCACCAGTTGCTCCCGCACCTTCGCCGCACCGTCCGGCCCGGCACTGTCCACCGGGTGGCTCACCGTGCAGCTCAACACGTCCCCGCTCCGGCCGGTCAACGCCCCCGTGAGCAGTGCGGCGTTCGCCTCGTGCTTCGCGTACGCCTGCGGATAGCCACTGCGTTGCACCTTCTGTGCGGCAACGGTCAAAGGCAGTCGCGAATAGCCGGGAACTTTCACCAGATGGCGGTAGAACTCCCCGGACGCATAGACGGGATCCATGATCTCTTTCACGGTTCCCCAGTCCTGCGAAGGACGCTGCTGGAAAAGCCCCACCGAATCCCGGTCACCGAAATTGATGTTGCGCAGTCCGGATTCCTGCATGGCGGTTGCCAGAGCGATCGTCACCGCCCGCTCCGGCAGCCCGCGCGAGGCCGCCACCGCGGAAATCGTCGCGGCGTTCGCGGCCTGCTCGGGACTGAGCTCGTACGGATCCCCGTCGCCCTGGACCCGCACCGTGCAGCGCGGCGCCCCGGGGCCGCTGGTGACGTACTGCACCAAGAGGTACGCGATCACTCCGAGGAGGACGGCGACCGCCGCGGCGGTGCGCCACCGACGGGCACGGCGGGCCGGGGAAACGGGCTGGGCGGACACGCAGCACAACGTACCCGAGGGCTGCCGATAGGGTCGGTCCCATGGAGCGCTCCACTCACCCCCGCCTTGACCTGTCGCTGGACGCCGCCGCACTGACCGCGCAGCTCGTCGACTTCCCGTCCGAGAGCGGCAACGAGAAGGACCTCGCCGACGCCGTCGAGGACGCCCTGCGTGCCCTGCCGCACCTGACCGTCGACCGGTACGGCAACAACGTCGTCGCCCGCACGCAGCTGGGCCGCGCGGAGCGGGTGGTGCTCGCCGGACACCTCGACACCGTGCCGATCGCGGACAACGTCCCGTCCCGGCTCGACGAGGACGGCGTCCTGTGGGGCTGCGGCACCTGCGACATGAAGTCGGGGGTCGCCGTCCAGCTCCGGATGGCCGCCACCGTCCCCGCCCCCAACCGCGACCTGACCTTCGTCTTCTACGACAACGAAGAGGTCGCCGCGCACCTCAACGGCCTCGGCCGGGTCGCCGACGCCCACCCCGACTGGCTCGCGGGCGACTTCGCCGTCCTCCTGGAGCCCTCCGACGGCCAGGTGGAGGGCGGCTGCCAGGGCACCCTCCGGGTCCTGCTGCGCACCAGCGGGGAGCGCGCGCACTCCGCGCGCAGCTGGATGGGCGCCAACGCCATCCACGCCGCCGCCCCCCTCCTGGCGACGCTCGCCGCCTACGAGCCGCGCCGCCCGGTGATCGACGGCCTGGAGTACCGCGAGGGCCTCAACGCGGTCCGCATCGAGGGCGGCGTGGCCGGCAACGTCGTCCCGGACGCCTGCACCGTCACCGTCAACTTCCGCTACGCACCGGACCGCACCCCCGAAGAGGCGGTGGCCCACGTCCGCGAGGTCTTCGCGGACTGCCCCGTGGACGAGTTCGTCATCGACGACCACTCCCCGGGGGCGCTGCCCGGGCTGTCCCACCCGGCCGCCCAGGCGTTCATGACGGCCGTCGGCGGCAGCGCGAAGCCCAAGTTCGGCTGGACCGACGTCTCCCGCTTCAGCGCCCTCGGCGTCCCGGCCGTCAACTACGGACCCGGTGAGGCGCTGCTCGCCCACAAGAAGGACGAGCGGGTCGCGATCGACCGCATCGCGCACTGCGAGGAGCGGCTGCGCGCCTGGCTCACCGCCTGAGGACGCGCGGCGCCAGGTCAGCGGGGCCGTCCGGTCCCGGACGGCCCCGCTGGCGACCGCCCGGAGACCCGCCGAATTCCCCTCCGCGCCACACCGGCGGATCTACGCTGAAGTGGCAAACGATCTGTCAGCGGAGGGAGCACGTCATGGCCAACCCCGAGGGTGCGTACAGCCCTGAGGAGCAGCGGCTGGGCCCCGTACTGCGCCGGCACGACCAGGTGCAGACGGGTACGACGACGGACCAGCGGCTGCTGGACTCCGAAGGTCCCTCCGAGTGGGTGCACACCGATCCCTGGCGCGTGATGCGCATCCAGTCGGAGTTCGTCGAGGGCTTCGGCGCGCTGGCCGAGCTGGGCCCGGCCGTCAGCGTCTTCGGTTCGGCCCGCACCCCGCGCGGCACGGCGGAGTACGACGCCGGGGTGCGGATCGGCGCGGCGCTGGTGAAGGCCGGCTTCTCGGTGATCACCGGCGGTGGCCCGGGCGCCATGGAGGCGGCCAACAAGGGCGCCTTCGAGGCCGGCGGCACCTCCGTCGGGCTCGGCATCGAGCTGCCCTTCGAGCAGGGCATGAACGCGTACGTCAACCTCGGGGTCGACTTCCGCTACTTCTTCGTCCGGAAGACGTGTTTTGTGAAGTACGCACGCGGGTTCGTCGTCCTCCCCGGCGGACTCGGCACCCTCGACGAGCTCTTCGAGGCGCTGACCCTCGTCCAGACCCGCAAGGTCACCCGCTTCCCGATCGTGCTCTTCGGCTCGGACTACTGGAGCGGGCTGGTCTCCTGGCTGCGCGAGACCGTGATCGCCCAGGGCAAGGCGTCGCCGCACGACCTGGAGCTGTTCCACCTCAGCGACGACGTGGACGAGGCGATCGCGCTGGTGACCAAGGAGGTTGGGATCTAGTCCCGGTCAGCCGGGGTCCTGGTCCCGGTCGGCCGTGATCCGGCGCCCCGGCCCGCCGCGGAGAGGGGAACACCGCCCGCGCCCGCGCCGTTGTGGCCCGCAGGGGGCGCGGGCCACCCCTAGGGGATCCGTTCCCACGCCCCCGAGGGGTTCCCCCCACCGCCGGCGGGAACGGCGCTACGCCAGGCCGCGGCGGGCGACCGCCGGCGGCCGGTGGCCGGCGATCGAGGCCACCATGTCCAGCACCTGGCGGGTCTCGGCGACCTCGTGGACGCGGTAGACCTGGGCACCGAGCCAGGCGGAGACCGCGGTGGTCGCCAGGGTGCCCAGCACCCGCTCCTTGACCGGCTTGTCGAGCGTCTCGCCGACGAAGTCCTTGTTGGACAGCGAGACCAGCACCGGCCAGCCGGTCTCCGTCATCTCGCCGAGCCGCCGGGTCGCCTCCAGGCTGTGCCGGGTGTTCTTCCCGAAGTCGTGCCCCGGGTCGATCAGGATGCCGTCCCGGCGCACGCCCAACGCCGCGGCCCGCTCGGCCAGTCCGAGCGTGACCCGCAGGACGTCGGCCATCACGTCGTCGTACGCCACCCGGTGCGGCCGGGTGCGCGGCTCGGCGCCGCCCGCGTGGGTGCACACCAGGCCCACGTCGAACCGCGCGGCGACCTCCGCGAGGCGCGGATCGACGCCGCCCCAGGCGTCGTTGAGCAGGTCCGCACCGGCCTCGCAGACCGCCTCGGCGACCTCGTGCCGCCAGGTGTCCACGCTGATCACCACGTCGGGGTGGCGGCGCCGCACCTCGGCCACGAACCCCACCGTGCGGCGGGCCTCCTCGGCGGCGTCCACCTCCTCGCCCGGACCGGCCTTGACGCCACCGATGTCGATGATCGCGGCCCCGTCGGCGATCGCCTGCTCCACGCGGTGCAGGGCGGGTTCGTCGCGGAACGTCGCGCCCTGGTCGTAGAAGGAGTCCGGCGTCCGGTTGACGATCGCCATGATCACCGGTTCATGCGCTCCGAACTCGCGTTTTCCCAGCCGCAGCATTCCCTTGACTCCCTCTCCGTGGTCCGGGGGCGACCCTAACTGTCAGACCCGCATGGCACGATCGGTGCAGGCACTTGAAGTCCGGGGAGATGGTCGTGTTCTGGTTCATGCTGATCGCGATGGTCGTGGTGGTGGCCGCGGTCACGCTGGTCGTCGTCGGCGGAGGTGACGCCGGCGGAGAGGGCGGCGGGCTGCGCGACGCCGAGCCCGCGGCGCTCCACGACCCGTTGCCCCAGGACCGCCCGCTGGCCCGGGCCGACGTGGAGGCCGTCCGGCTGCCGGTGGCCGTCCGCGGATACCGCATGGACGACGTCGACGACGTGCTGGACCGCCTCGGCGCCGAGCTGGCCGAGCGGGACGCCCGGATCGCCGAGCTGGAGGCGGCCCTGGCCGGTGCCAACGCCTCGGCGATGGGCGGCGCCGGACTGGTGGCGGACCTTCCGCCCGCGTCCGGACCGGCCGGGGAGCCCGGACGCCCGGAGGCGACCGAGCACGAGGACGGCGAGGCGCCGTCGGGAGAAGGGGAGGACCGGGCGTGACCGGAGTGGTGACGGCCCCCGACGGGGTCCCGCGCTGCCCGTGGGGCATGGAGTCGGAGCGGATGGCGGACTACCGCGCCTACCACGACACCGAATGGGGCCGGCCGGTCCACGGCGACGACGCGCTCTTCGAGCGGATGAGCCTGGAGGCGTTCCAGTCCGGGCTGTCCTGGATCACCATCCTGCGCCGCCGCGAGGGCTTCCGCGCCGCGTTCGCGGACTTCCGGATCGCCGAGGTGGCGCGGTTCACCGACGAGGACGCCGGGCGGCTGCTCGCCGACCCGGGCATCATCCGCAACCGCGCCAAGATCACGGCGACGATCGCCAACGCCAAGGTCGCCGCCGCGCTGGCCCCCGGCGAGCTCGACGCCCTGATCTGGTCCTACGCGCCGAGCCGGGCCGGCCGCCCGGTGCCGCGCAGCACCGGCGACGTGCAGCCGGTCACCGAGGAGTCCACCGCCCTCGCCAAGGACCTCAAGAAGCGCGGCTTCCGGTTCGTCGGCCCCACCACCGCGTACGCCATGATGCAGGCGTGCGGCCTGGTCAACGACCACCTCGCGGAGTGCCACGTGCGCGCGGCGGTGGACGCGGCGGCCCGCTGACGTCCTGGTTGTCGCCAGGAGGTGCCGCAGCCGGGCCCGCCGCCCGTCAAAAGCGCCGGGTCCGGCGCCGCCGTCCGCCGGGTCACCGTCCTTCGAAGACCGGCTTCTCCTTGTTGACGAACGCGGCCACGGCGCGGTGGTGGTCGCCCGAGGCCCCGGCCCGGACCTGGAGCTCGTCCTCCTTTTCGAGGGTCTCGACGAGCCCGTGCCCGGCGCCGAAGGCCAGCGACTCCTTGATCGCGGCGTAGGCAGCGGTCGGGCCCTCGGCCAGCCGGCGGGCCACCGCGGCGGCCGCGTCGGCGAGTTCGTCGGCCGGGACGACCTGGTTGGCGATGCCCAGGTCGTGGGCCTCCTGGGCGCCGATCGAGCGCGGGAAGAGCAGCAGGTCGGCGGCCCGGCCGTGGCCGATCAGCCGCGGCAGCGTCCAGGACACCCCGGAGTCCGCGGTCAGTGCGACGCCCGCGAACGAGGTGTTGAAGGAGGCGGTGTCGGCGACCACCCGGTAGTCGGCGGCCAGCGCGAAGCCCGCGCCGGCACCCGCGGCGACCCCGTTGACGCCGGCCACCACCGGCTTGGGCATCCCGGCCAGCGCCGTGACGATGGGGTTGTAGTGCTCCCGCACGGTGTTCATGGTGCGCCCGGCGCCGGTCTCCCGGTCCTCGGCCAGCAGGGCGATGTGTTCCTTGAGGTCCTGCCCGACGCAGAAGGCGCGCCCGGTGGCGGTGAGCAGCACGGCGCGCACGGCGGGGTCGGCGGCGGCCTCCTTCAGGACGTCCCGGAGCGCGACCTTCGCCTGCGTGTTCATCGCGTTCATCGCGTCGGGGCGGTTGAGCGTGATCGTCGCGAGTCCGTCGGTCACGTCGTAGAGCACGGTGTCGGCCATAGTGGAGTCCCCTCCGTCGCGGCTCTGGGCTGCCCGGCAGCGGCAGTCAGCGCTCAGGATGCCGGAGATCATCCGCCGTCGACATGTGACGTACGTCAAACAATGTGGGGGTGCCGGGTGGCGGAGAGTGGCGAAGTATCGCAGCCCGCTCCCCGAATTGGGTGGGTTTGCGGGAGCGCGTTGCCAAAGGGATGCCCCCTGATGTTGGTCATCGGGTCGTTCGATGCGGGATAATGGCCTGGAAGCAATGTGTTCGACGCCGGTGACACGCGCCTATCAAGGCCGCCGGCTGAGATGAGCTGGTTTCAGGAAGGGGAACGAGCATGGCGGCCATGAAGCCGCGGACGGGCGACGGCCCGCTCGAGGTGACCAAGGAGGGGCGGGGCATCGTCATGCGCGTTCCGCTCGAAGGCGGCGGTCGACTCGTCGTCGAGCTGACCCCCGACGAGGCCAAGGCCCTGGGTGAGGCCCTGGAGAAGGTCACCGTCTGACGAGGGCGGAGAATCCGCTGCGGTTTTCGGGGAATTCCACCCCGCTACCTCCAGCCGAATACCCCGGCCCCGGCACGCGGCACGCCACCACACGGCGCGCCGCGTGCCGGGGTCGTTTCGTACCCCTGCGCGCTCGTCCGGGCCGGGCCCGCGGCGGCCGGGTCAGGCGCGCTTGACGGCGCAGAGCAGCCCGTCGCCGACCGGCAGCAGGGCCGGCGCCAGCGAACGGCTCTCCCGGATGGCCCGCAGCAGCTCGCGGAGCCGCAGCACCTCGTCGGGCTGCTCCGCGGAGTCCACCGTCCGGCCGTCCGCGAAGACGCCCTGGAAGCAGACCAGGCCGCCGGGGCGCAGCAGCCGCAACGATTCAGCGAGGTACTCCAGGTACTCCAGGAGGTCGCCGTCGCAGAAGACGAGGTCGTAGCCGCCGTCCGCCAGGCGCGGCAGCACGTCCAGGGCGCGGCCCGGGATGAAGCGGGCGCGGTTGCCGGCGAAGCCCGCGGCGCGGAACGCCTGCTTGGCGAAGGCCTGCCGTTCGGGTTCGAGGTCCACGGTGGTCAGCACGCCGTCCGGGCGCATGCCGTGCAGGAGGTAGATGCCCGACACCCCCGTGCCGGTGCCGATCTCGGCGACGGCCTTGGCGTCCGCGGTGGCGGCGAGCAGCCGCAGCGCCGCGCCGGTGCCGGCGGTCACCGTGCGCACGCCGACCTCGCGGGCGCGGTCGCGGCACCAGAGCAGGGCGGTGTGGGCGGCGTCGTCGATGGTCCCGGCGCCGTACGCCTCGGCGAATGCCAAGCTCGTCTGCCGGTTGCCGGTAATGGCCCTCTCCTGTCCCCGTAGTTGACGCAACCGTGACTGTATCCGCTGCACGCGGGAACCCGCAGATGGGACCGGGCGTTAGAAGGGGGCAGGGGGGAGAGACGGGGGGACGCACCGGTGGATACCGCGCAAGAGGCCGGGCGGGAGCCGCGGCGAGACGAGAAGCCACACCAAATGCTGGTCAAAACTGCTTATCCGGAGCTAACGGGCGAGGTGGATATGGTAGGGGCTCTACTGGACACCACCAGAGCCACCAGGGGAGGTGCGGCTGCGGCGGGTGACCGAGGAGTGCGCAGGCGCTTGCGAAGGTCGTTCGCCGGGCCGAAATCCGTGACCAACACCGCTGACCGTTTCCGCCCTCTCGGCCCCAAGGCCAGGGGAGGGGCTCCCGTCGCCGACGCGCCCACCGCGACCTTCGCCGCAGACGCCGACGTGCAGGCGTGGACTCCGCCCACCTGGGAGGAGATCGTCAGCACGCACAGTGCCCGGGTCTACCGTCTCGCCTACCGCCTCACCGGCAATCAGCACGACGCCGAGGACCTGACGCAGGAGGTGTTCGTCCGCGTCTTCCGCTCGCTGTCGACGTACACCCCCGGCACCTTCGAGGGCTGGCTGCACCGCATCACGACCAACCTCTTCCTGGACATGGTCCGCCGCCGTCAGCGCATCCGCTTCGACGCGCTCGGCGACGACGCCGCCGAGAAGCTGCCCAGCCGGGAGCCGGCGCCGCAGCAGCAGTTCGACGACACCCACTTCGACGCGGACGTGCAGCACGCGCTGGACACCCTCGCGCCGGAGTTCCGGGCCGCCGTGGTGCTCTGCGACATCGAGGGCCTGTCGTACGAGGAGATCGCCGCGACGCTCGGCGTCAAGCTCGGCACGGTCCGCAGCCGGATCCACCGGGGCCGCTCGCACCTGCGCAAGGCGCTCAAGCACCGCTCGCCCGAGGCCCGGGCCGAGGAGCGGCAGGAGCGGCGCAGCCTGGCCGTGGTGCCCAGTAGGGAGGTCGGAATCGCGTGAGCGGCAGTGGCGGTCCGTCCCCCGCCGAGCACCATCTCGGCGACCGCCTCGCGGCCCTGGTCGACGGTGAACTGGGGCACGACGCACGGGAGCGGGTGCTGGCGCACCTCGCGACGTGCGGGAGGTGCAAGGCGGAGGCCGACGCGCAGCGTCGGCTGAAGAACGTGTTCGCGCAGGCGCTGTCCCCCGGGCCCTCCGAGGGACTGCTCGCGCGGCTCCAACAACTGCCCGGCGGCGATTCCGACGGCCCCGGCAGTCGGCTCGGCAGCGGCACCTTCGCTCGCGGTGCGTTCGCCGGCGGCGACGGTGCGTTCGGCTACGTCCCGTCGGAGAACCACCTCGGCGGCGCCATGGCGGCCGTTCCCACCCCGCCGCGGACGCGTGGCTTCCGGGTGCCGGAGTCGGAGCGCGGCGCCCCGCAGCGGCGCCGGTTCGCGTTCGCGGCGGCCGGCGCGGTCTCGTTGGCGGCGTTCGCGCTCGGCGGCGCCCTGCCGCTGGAGGCGGCCGTCGACGCGCCCGGGCCCCGCGCCGAGGGCAGCGGCACCGCCGTCACCCCGCTGGGCGCCAATCCGGCGGCCGGTTCCCTGGAGTTCTCGCGCGGCCAGGGCTTCTGGGCCACGCACGAGCCCCGCCCCGACGTCTGGCCCTCCGCCAGCAACCCGACGGGTGCCCCCGCGCCCAGCCCCATGTCGCTGCTGGGGCCGGACGAGGGCCGGTCGTCCGACGCGGTGCCGGCGTTCAACCCGGCACCCGGCCGGTTCGGCCTCTCGCCGCTGATAGCCGCCACCGGCCCGGCGGCGGAGTTCCGCTTCGCCCCGCTCGCCGCCACCAGCGGCAACGCCCCGGTCCGGCACACCCCGCCCCCGTTGCCGCCGCTGGAGCCCATGCGGCCGCTGCTCGGCTCGGCGGCCCCCACCGGTCAGCCCGTCACCGGCCAGCACTGACCGGGCTCTGCGCGCTCCCGCCCGGAACTGGTTGAATCCCTTCTCGGGCGGCGCGCTCCTGCCCGGGGCGCGTACCGCACGGGCCTGTCGTCGGACAGGCCCCAGGTGGCGGTGGTCCGCGCAGGGCCGCGGGCGAATTGTTGGGGAGAGCATGGACGACGCGAAGGCCGCCGGGCCCAAGCTGAAGTGGTGGCACCGCCCGGAGCAGGCTCCGGGGCCGGGACAGTCCGCCCGGCAGGCCGGGGAGGCGGCACCCGCCGCGTCGCCCGTCGACGGCACCGACCACGCCTCCGAGGCGGAGACGTCGGGCGACTGGATCGTCCGGCCGCCGCAGCCCCCGGCCGGGCCGGCGGAGTCTGCGGCCGCTCCTGCCCCGCCCGCCGGGCCCCCCGGGGCAGCCGCGGTCGATCGACCCGCCGTTGCCGCCGACCCCGTCGACGCCCCCCAAGCGGCCGGTGGCGGACGGGAGTTGGCCGGGACGTCGGCCGAGATACCCGGTGAGGGCACCGCCCCGGAGGCCGCGACAACGACCGCACCGGCGGGGCCCGCCCCCACAGCACCGGGCGCTACCGGGCACCCCACCGAGGACGCGCCTACCGCCCCGGCCCCCGTGGAGCGCCCCGCGGCGACCGTGACGCTCGGCCAGGTGCCCACCGGCGCCCGGGCGGATCAGCAGCCGGGGCCGGACGTCGAGCCCGCGGCCGGCACCACCCCGCCCGACCCGCGGACCGAGCCGGCGGCCGCTCCCCCCGCCGCGCCCCGACAGCAGCCGCTGCACCCCGAGGACCCCTACGGCACGCCTCCCTACGGCGGCCCCGGTCCCTGGGCGCCGGCCCCGCTCGTCCAACGGCCGACGGCCACTCCGGCCCACGGCACCGTGCTTCCGCCCGCGCCGGACACCCCTGCGCCCGGCGCGGCGGCACCGGCCCCCGCCGCCCCGCAGGACGCCCGGCAGCGGCCCGCCGGCCCGCCCGCCCCGGCCGGCCATCGCGCGGCGCCGGACGCCCCGTTGGCGCGCTCCACGGCGTCGGACGCCGGGCCGGCCGGACCGCGGCCGGCCGGCCCCGAGCCCGCCGAGGGCGGCTTCGTCCCGCACCCCGGCGACGGCGGCCCCCGCCCCGCGCCCCCGGGAGCCGTGGCCGCCGGCGCCCCCGTCACGGGCTTCGTCGCACCCCCTCCCGCCGCCCCCGGCGCCTGGCAGCAGTACGACCCCTGGAGCGCGCCCCCGGTGGCCGTCGCGGCCCCGCCCCGGCGCCGCGGCCGGCGTCCCGCGCTGGTCCTCGGCGCGGTGGCGCTGGCGCTGCTCGCGGGCGGCGCCGGCGGCGTCGCCGGCGCCTACATCGAGCGCTACGGCGGCATTGACGACATCAAGTTGCCGCAGGTGGCCGACGGTGTGGGGAGCCGCAGCCCGGAGAGCGTCGCCGGGATCGCCCGGGCGGCGCTGCCCGGCGTGGTGACCCTGCACGTCCGCGGGAACGCCGAGCAGGGCACCGGCACCGGCTTCGTGCTCGACCGGCAGGGCCACATCCTCACCAACAACCACGTCGTCGAACCGGCCGGGACCGGTGGCGAGATATCGGTGACGTTCAGCGGTGGGCAGACCGCCCGGGCCAAGGTCGTCGGCAGGGACGGCGGCTACGACCTCGCCGTGGTCCAGGTCGAGGGCGTCACCGGTCTGCACCCGCTGACCCTCGGCGACTCGGACGCGGCACAGGTCGGCGACCCGGTGGTGGCCATCGGTGCCCCCTACGACCTGGCCAACACCGTCACCTCCGGGATCATCAGCGCCAAGCAGCGGCCGATCACCGCGGGCGGCAAGAAGGGCGACGGCAGCGACGTGTCGTACGTCGACGCGCTCCAGACCGACGCCCCGATCAACCCGGGCAACTCCGGGGGGCCGTTGGTGGACGCCAAGGCCCGGGTGATCGGGATCAACAGCGCGATCAGGGCCGCCGACAGCGGCAGCGGCGGACTGGACGGCGGCAGCAGCAGCCAGGGCGGCAGCATCGGGCTCGGCTTCGCCATACCGATCAATCAGGCCAAGCGGGTGGCCGAGGAGCTGATCAACACCGGTCGGGCCACCCACCCGGTCATCGGCGTCACGCTGGAGATGGAGTACGACGGCGACGGCGCCCGGGTCACCCAGGCCGCCAAGACCGGTGCCGCGCCGGTCACCCCGGGCGGGCCCGGGGCCAAGGCGGGCATCCGCCCGGGCGACGTGATCACCCAGGTGGACGGCGCGGCGGTGCACAGTGGCGAGGAGCTGATCATCAAGGTCCGCAGCCACCGTCCGGGGGACACGCTCACGCTGACGGTCCAGCGGGACGGCGCGGAACGGTCCGTCCGGCTGACACTGGGTTCCTCCAGCCGGAACTGATCGTTTCCACCGTGTTGGCACGGGCGACTCCCGCCCGAGGCCCGGGGCCAGGTACCGTGAGAGGTGGCCTTGGCCCAAAGGCCCCCGAAGGCCGCGGATACCCCAAGGAGCTGCAAGGTGTTCTTCGACATAGGACCCCTAGAGCTGGTTGCGATCGTGGTCCTCGCGGTGCTCATCTTCGGACCGGACAAGCTGCCCAAGGTCATCCAGGACGTCACCGGTTTCATCCGGAAGGTCCGGGCGTTCTCCGACAACGCCAAGGAAGACATCCGCAGCGAGCTCGGCCCGGAGTTCAAGGACTTCGAGTTCGAGGACCTCAAGCCGCGGAACTTCGTCCGCAAGCACGTCCTGGAGAAGGACGAGTACGGCCTGCGTGAGCTCGCCGAGCTCCGGGAGGGCTTCGACCTGAAGAAGGAGATGGCGGAGGTCACCGACGCGGTGCGGGATTCGACCGCGCCGCGCTCCGCGTCCGGTGCGCCGGCCGCCTCCGCCGGCGGCGCCCCCTTGAGCCTGTCCAAGGAGTCCCCGGCCGCTTCCACCGGTCGTCCGGACATGTTCACCAAGAGCACCGACCCGTCCCGACGCGAGCCGCCGCCGTTCGACGCCGACGCGACCTGAGAATCTCGTATGCCCGGCTGTGTTGACCCCACTGGCTATGCTCCCGGTGTCCGGGGTGAGGTCGCCTGAGGGGGGCGGGCCGCCCACGACGCAGGGCAACGAGGAGGCTCCGCGCAGATGGAGACGACGAGTCGGACAGTCACCGATCAGGTGTCAGCCGATACCGGCCGCAAGGTCGACGGCTATCTGCTGGCCGCGTTCCCGTGGTACGGCCTCGATGAGGCGTTCACCGGGCCGCGCTGGTTGATGCGGGTGGGCTCGGCCGCGGACGGCACCGTCGAGCACGGCGCGACCGGCCACGGCGTGGAGCCGACCATAAAGCTGGAGTCCCCGGAGGACGAGCGGTTCGCGGTGGTGGTGACGGTCGCCAGCCGACCCGTGCGGCGCAGCGCGGACGGCACCGGCGTGCTGGAGGCCACCTCGGTCTCGACCGCCGCCTGGCTCGCCGGCTCCGGGCTGCTGTCCCACACCTGGCCGACCCAGATGGACCGGACGCTGCGCCAGGACTGGCTGGACCAGCAGACCATGCTCGCCTGGGAGTTGGCCGACGACCTCGGCGGGGAGGGGTGGAGCGAGCTGATGCTCCCGGTGGACGGGGTGCCGACGCCGTTCTGCTACCGGGAGTCCGAGTACGGCTGGGTGCTCGCCGGGTCCGCCAGCAGGGACGGGGCGGAGGGGCCGGAGGGGGTCCACCTCGGTGCCTACGGGCGCGGGATGAGCGCCTACGGCCTGGGCTTCTCGGTGATCAAGGACCTGGACGCGTACGAGGGCTGAGTGCCGGACTCCGTATGGGGGCGCGTGTGAGATGTCGTGCGCCCCGTCGGGCGGCGCACGCGCCGTGCGCGAAAGGGCGGACCGCTGCGGATCCGCCCTTTCCGGGGGCGTGCGGGCCTGGAGCGGGCCCGTACGCGTCAGAACTTGTTGCGCGGGGTGATCCCCAGCGACATGCCCGCCAGACCGCGCTGACGGCCGCCCAGCTTGCCGGCGATCGCGCGGATCGCGGCGCCTGCGGGGGACTCCGGATCGGTCAGCACCACCGGCTTGCCCTCGTCGCCGCCCTCGCGCAGCCGGACGTCGATCGGGATGGCGCCGAGCACCGGGACCTGCGTACCGGTGGTCTTGGTCAGCCCCTCGGCGACCCGCTCGCCGCCGCCGGTGCCGAAGACGTCGACCATCTCGTCGCAGTGCGGACAGGGCAGCCCGGACATGTTCTCCACCACGCCGACGATCTTCTGGTGGGTCTGCACGGCGATCGAACCGGCCCGCTCGGCGACCTCGGCGGCGGCCTGCTGCGGGGTGGTGACCACCAGGATCTCGGCGTTCGGCACCAGCTGCGCCACCGAAATGGCGATGTCGCCGGTGCCCGGGGGCAGGTCCAGCAGGAGGATGTCCAGGTCGCCCCAGTAGACGTCGGCGAGGAACTGCTGGAGGGCGCGGTGCAGCATCGGGCCGCGCCAGACGACCGGGGCGTTGCCCGGCGTGAACATGCCGATCGAGATGACCTTCACGCCGTTCGCCGACGGGGGCATGATCATGTTCTCGACCTGGGTGGGACGCCCGCTGGCACCGAGCATCCGCGGCACCGAGTGGCCGTAGATGTCCGCGTCGACCACGCCGACCTTGAGGCCGTCGGCGGCCATCGCGGCGGCGAGGTTGACGGTGACCGAGGACTTGCCGACGCCGCCCTTGCCGGAGGCCACCGCGTAGACCCGGGTCAGCGAACCGGGCTTGGCGAAGGGCACCTCCCGCTCGGCGGTGCCGCCGCGCAGCGCCGTCGCCAGCTCCCGCCGCTGCTCGTCGCTCATGACCTCCAGCTCGACCCCGGCGCGGGCGACGCCGGGGACCCGCTCGACGGCCTCGCGGACGCTGCTGATGATCGTCTCCCGCATCGGGCAGCCCGAGACGGTGAGGTACACCACGACCGCTACCGAGCCGTCCGCGGCGATCTCCACCGATTTGACCATCCCCAGTTCGGTGATGGGGCGGTGGATCTCGGGGTCGTTGACCGTCGCGAGCGCTTCGCGGATCGCGTCCTCGCTCGGCGCGGAGCCGTCGGGCTGGGGCGTGTCTGTTGCCATGCCCCCGATAGTACGGCCGCGCGAAGCGCGCCCCAAAGGGGTGGCGGTCGGGTGAGGAGAGGACGGTAGGGCGGGCGAGGGGGCCTCCGGTAGGGCCCTCAGCGGTCGCGTTCGTCCCGTTCGGGGCGCTCGCCGTCGGCCGGCTGGCGCAGTTCCAGCTCCCGCAGCAGCTCCTCCAGTTCGGAGCGGATCCAGTCGCGGGTGGCGACCTCGCCCAGGCCCATCCGCAGCGCCGCGATCTCCCGGGTCAGGTACTCGGTGTCGGCGATGGAGCGCTCGTTCTGCTTGCGGTCCTGCTCGTGGGTGACCCGGTCGCGGTTGTCCTGGCGGTTCTGCGCCAGGAGGATCAGCGGCGCCGCGTAGGACGCCTGGAGGGAGAGGGCCAGGGTCAGGAAGATGAAGGGGTAGTTGTCGAACCGCAGGGCCCCGGGCACGGTGACGTTCCAGCCGATCCACAGGATGATGGTGACCGTCATCCAGACGATGAAGCGGCCGGTCCCCAGGAAGCGGGCGATCTTCTCGGACATCCGCCCGAACGCCTCCGGGTCGTACTCCGGGAAGAGCGTCCAGCGCGGCACCCTCGGCTGGTCCAGCCGCGCCCGCGGCCGCGCCTCCGCCCCCCGGGGCCGTTCGCCCGTGGCGCCCCGGCGCACCGCGGAGGCGCCGTGCGGTCGCCGCTCCTTGGGGGGCTCCCGGTCCTCAGCGGCCATCGGCCGTCTTCCCGCGCGACCGGACGGGGGCGCCGGCGGCCCCGGGGGCGCCCGCGGTGTCGGTGCGGCCGTGCAGCCCGGCCTCCCGCCAGTCGTCCGGCAGCAGGTGGTCCAGCACGTCGTCGACGGTGACCGCGCCCAGCAGCGCCCCGCCCTCGTCCACCACCGGGGCCGCCACCATGTTGTACGCGGCCAGGTAGCCGGTCACCTCGGGCAGCGGGGTGTCCGGCCGCAGGGCCGGCAGGTCGGTGTCCACGATGAAGCTGACGAGGGTGAACGGCGGGTCCCGCAGAAGCCGTTGGAAGTGCACCAGGCCCAGGTACTTGCCGGTCGGCGTCTCGTCCGGCGGCCGACAGACGTACACCTGGGCGGCGAGCGCGGGGGAGAGGTCCGGGTCGCGGACCCGGGCCAGCGCGTCCGCGACCGTGGCGTCCGGGCGCAGCACGATCGGCTCGGTGGTCATTAGGCCGCCCGCGGTGCGCTCCTCGTAGGACATCAGCCGACGGACGTCCGCCGCCTCCTCCGGGCGCATCAGCGTCAGCAGTCGTTCCTTCTCCTCCTCGGGGAGTTCGGAGAGCAGGTCGGCGGCGTCGTCGGGGTCCATCGCCTCCAGCACGTCGGCGGCCCGCTCGTCCTTCAGCTTGCCGATGATCTCGACCTGGTCGTCCTCCGGCAGCTCCTCCATGACGTCGGCCAAGCGGTCGTCGTCGAGGGCCGCTGCGACCTCGGCGCGCCGCTTGGGGGAGAGGTGGTGCAGCACCCCGGCCAGGTCGGCCGGGCGCAACTGCTCGAAGGTGGCGAGCAGGTTCTCCGCGCCCTGCCCGTGCTCCTCCAGGGAGAAGCCGGTCACGGCCGACCACTCGACCGTCAGCACCTCGCCCTTGCGGCGCAGCGCCCCGCCCTTCCCGCGTCGGACGAAGACCTTGTCGATCTCCCAGTCGCGGCGGGCCGGCAGCTGGATGATGCCGATGTCGAGCACGGTGACCTCCTCGCCGGTCTCGACCAGGCGCACCCGCCGGTCCAGCAGTTCGCCGAAGACCAGCGTCTCGGAGGCCCGCTGTTCGAAGCGGCGCATGTTGACCACGCCGGTGGTGACGATCTGGCCGGACTCCACGCCGGTCACCCGGGTCATCGGCACGAAGATCCGGCGCCGGCTGATCACCTCGACGACCAGCCCCAGCAGCCGGGGCGGGCGGTCCCCGATCCGGAGCAGCGCGACCAGGTCCCGCAGCCGCCCGACCTGATCGCCGTTGGGGTCGAACACGGCGATGCCGGAGAGGTGGGAGACGAAGATCCGGGGAGTGACCACCGCCATGTGTAGCGCCGCCCTTCTCCCTTGCGCCCGGATTGCTCCACTTTTGATCGGTGAAATCCCGATGAGTCCGGGTTCAGGCTAACCCGTCAGGGTGGGCCGCGCCCCGACGGGAACGGCCGTATGGTGACCGCCCGGCGCCCGGCGCCCGGCCGACGGCCCACCGGGCCCCGGGTACGCTGCCGTGAGCTGTGGAGGTCACCCGCATCAGGAGGCAGAGCCGACGTGAGCGTCATCCCCCCGGACACCACCCGCCGACCGCCGGCCGAGCCCCGACGCACCGGGCGGGCGGCGCTGGTGGTGGCGGCGTGCGCGGCACTGGCCGCGACGGTGACGGGCTGCGCGGAGGACCCGGACGCCGGTACCAACGGGGTCGGCAAGCTGCCCGCCCAGCAGATCGAGGCCAAGGCGCGGGCCGCCGCCGCCCGGGCCGACACCGTCCGGCTCTCCGGAAAGGTCGTCAGCCAGGGCAGCGCCTACACCCTGGACATGCGGCTGGCCAAGGACGGCGCGCGCGGCGAGCTGACCACCAAGGCAGCCTCCTTCCAACTGCTGCGGGTCGGCGAGGCGCTCTACCTGAAGGCGGACGCGTCCTTCTGGGCCGGGGAGAAGGCCGGCGCCGGCTCGGGCCCCGACTCCAGCGCCGCCAAACTCGGCGACAAGTACGTCAAGGTGCCCGCCGCCGACCCCGTCTACCAGCGCTTCAGCGGCTTCACCGACAAGGAGACCCTGCTCGCCGGACTGCTCGGCCTGCACGGCCAACTGACGGCCGGGAACCGCGGGACGGTCGGCGGGGTCCGCACCGTCCAGGTGGCCGCCGGCGCCGGTTCCGGCGGCACCCTCGACGTCTCCCTGGAGGGCACGCCGTACCCGTTGCGGCTCCAGCGGGCCGGCGGCGCGGGCGAGGTGAAGCTCGCCGACTGGGGCAAGGCGGTGGACCTCAAAGCCCCCGACCAGGACCAGGTCGTCGACTACGGCAAGCAGATCGCGCGCACCGGCAGCGGCTGAGGGCCGCCGGCCCGGCGGGCGTCAGCCCTTGCGGCCCCGGCGCAGCAGCTTGGGCAGCGCGGCCGGGATCGGCCGGCGCGTGGTCGCGGGCGAGGCCAGCGGCGGCGCGGCGTGCGCCTCGTCGGGCATCCGGCCGGGGCGCTGCACCGCGGCGCCGGCCGGGACCAGCCGCAGCACCCGGCACTGGCGGGCCCAGCGCTCGGTGAGGACGTCCGCGTCCGGTGCGTTGAGCCGCTTGCCCTTCAACTCCTCGACGGTGGCCTGCCACGCGTCGCTGCCGGGCGCGAGTTCGCGGACCTCGGCGGGCCAGGCGACCAGCCGACCGCCCTTGTCCTTGCTGCGCACGGTGACCGTCGCGGTGCCGCCGTCGGTGAGCCCCAGCGCGGCCAGCGGCTGCTCGGTGGCGCCGGCGCGCTCCCTCCCGGCGTCCTCCCGGCCGTCCTCCGGGCCCGCGTCGCCGACCAGGCAGACCGCCCCGTCGTGCCAGACGTGCCACAGGGCCCGCGCCGGGCCGGTCGTCCCGCGCACCCAGATCAGGCCGGACTTCTTCGTGGCCTCTTCGATGAGCGCCCGATCCAGCAGGGCCTGCGACACGGTCTCCTCCGTCATGGCCCTCAGCCTAATCGGCCCGGTGGTGGCGGTCCGGGGCCGCCCAGGCGGTGAGACGCCGCCCGGCCGCGCCGGCGACCGACCGGGTCACAGCCAGCCGTTGCGCTTGAACCCGCGGTGGATCCCCAGGCAGATGGTGACCGTGACCAGCATCATCGCCGGGTAGCCGTACTTCCAGTGCAGCTCCGGCATGTACTCGAAGTTCATGCCGTAGATGCCGGCGATCATCGTCGGCACGGCGAAGATCGCCGCCCAGGCGGTGATCTTGCGCATGTCCTCGTTCTGCGCGACGGCGGCCTGCGCGAGGTTGGCCTGGAGGATGGAGTTCAGCAGGTCGTCGAAGGACAGCACCTGCTCGTTGACCCGCGCCAGGTGGTCGGCGACGTCCCGGAAGTACTTCTGGATGTCGGCGTCCACCAGCCGCATCGGGCGCTCGCTCAGCAGCTGCATCGGCCGCAGCAGCGGGGACACCGCGCGCTTGAACTCCAGCACCTCGCGCTTGAGTTGGTAGATCCGTCCGGCGTCGCCGCCCTTGGCCGTGCCCTGGCCGCCGGCCGCCTTGCCGCTGGCGCCCTTGCCGTTGGTGCCGGAGCTGAAGACGTCGATCTCGACCTCGTCGATGTCGTCCTGGACCGCGCCGGCGACCGCCATGTAACCGTCGACGACCTGGTCGGCGATGGCGTGCAGCACCGCGGACGGGCCCTTGGCGAGCCGCTCCTGGTCCTCCTGGAGGCGGTGCCGCAGCGCGCGCAGCGAGCCCTGGCCGCCGTGCCGGACGGTGACGATGAAGTTCGGGCCCGTGAAGCACATCACCTCGCCGGTCTCCACGACCTCGCTGGTCGCGGTCAGCTCGGTGTGCTCGACGTAGTGCACGGTCTTGAAGACGGTGAACAGGGTGTCGTCGTACCGCTCCAGCTTGGGCCGCTGGTGGGCGTGGACGGCGTCCTCCACGGCCAGCGGGTGCAGCCCGAACTCCTGGGCGATGCCGGCGAATTCGGCCTCCGTCGGCTCGTGCAGGCCGATCCAGACGAAGCCGCCCTCGTCCCGGACGCCGGCGATCGCCTCGGCCGGGGCGAGATGGCCCCGCACGCGCTGGCCGTCGCGGTACACGCCGCAGTCGACGACGGCGCTGTTGGCGCAGGCGGCGGACTCCGAGCGGTAGGGGGCGTCGTCGCGGCGCCGGGCGGGGCGGACGGCGGCGCGCAGGTCGCGGATCATCGACATGGCAGGCTCCTTCGGGGCCGGCCGTCAGTGGCGGGCGCGGGCGCAACGCGGCCCGGAACGAGGACGTACGAGGCGTCATCGGCCGTACGTCCGCAAAGCGGGCGGCGCTCGGTGCGGGACTACTGACGGCAATTCGCTGACATCACGGAAGTAAGAGTCGGAGGCGCTCTTCCGCCATCTGCGTCCGGAGCAAAAAGACTTCACGGGTTTCGCCGCGGTGCGGCTGGGTACGGAAGCCCTCGGATCAGAAGATTCGCTGCGCGAACGGGATGACGGGAGAACTGTCGGTACTGCACGGTCGACTTGGATCCACCGCAGCCCCACCTCCTCCGGCCGGTCCCCGCTGGGGGACGACGTCATTCCCTGACCAGACGGCCAGGCTATCAGCCGTCCGAAGCGCTCAGGCTCCCCTTTGCACGTTCCATACGAAACGCCGTGCGAAGCCGCTGCTCACGGGCGTCCGGGGGCGGGCGTTCGGGTGCCGGGGCGGCCCCTATGCTCGGCGCATGTCTGACGTTCTTGAGCTGGTCGAGGCCCGGTTGCGCACGGCACTGGGCGAACCGGACGCGCGTGCCGCCGTCACCTTCCTCGGCACCGACCGCATCGAGGTGCTGCGCTTCGTCGACGGGGACGTGCTCCGCTACGCCACCCTCGGGATGTCCGCCCAGCCCATGGCCGATCCCACCGCGGTCGTCGCCGACCCGCTGCGCGGTCCGCGGGCCGAGCTCGTGCTCTCGGTGCGGGCCGGCCGCGCCGACACCGACAAGGCGCTCCGGCCGCTCGCCGTCCTCGCCGCGGCACCGCAGGTCGAGGGCGTGATCGTGGCCCCCGGGGCGTCGTTGGACGTGGGGGACCCGCTGTGGCCGGGGGCGCCGTTCACCTCGGTGCTGGTGGGCGCGGCCGGCGGCCTCGTCGAGGACCTGGAGTTGGACGAGCCCCGGGACCCGGTGAGGTTTCTGCCACTGCTGCCGATGACGCCGAACGAGGCCGCCTGGAAGCGGGTGCACGGCGCCGAGGCGCTCCAGGCGCGCTGGCTGGAGCGGGGCACCGACCTGCGCGACCCGCTGCGCACGGGAGTGGCGCTGGACTGACGCCGCCGCCCCGTCCGCGCGCGGCGGACGGGGCGTCAGCCCGCCCTTCGGCCTACTGGTTGGCGAAGACCGCGATCCCGTCCTCGGTCGCGTGCCGGGGTTCCAACTCCTCGGCGCGCAGGGTCAGTTCCCGACGGCGGACCGCGACGACGCCGGCGCCGACCGCCGCGGCCAGCGCCGCGACCACGAACGGGACGCGGACGTCGGTCCACTCCGCGATCTTCGGGGCGAGGAAGGGCGCGGCCGCCGCCGCGAACCAGCGGACGAAGTTGTAGCCGGCGCTGGCCACCGGGCGCGGGGCGTCCGAGACGCCGAGGGCCAGCTCGGTGAAGACGGTGTTGTTCAGGCCGATGAAGGCACCCGAGACGACGGTGCAGACGACGGCGGTGGTGTGGTTGCCGTAGCCCAGGACCACCAGGTCGACGGCGAGCAGCACGAGCGAGCCACCGAGCACCCGCAGCGAGCCGAAGCGGCGCTGGAGCCGGGGCGCGAGGAGCACCGAGAAGACCGCGAGCAGCACGCCCCAGGCGAAGAAGACCCCGCCCGACTTGTACGGGGACATGTCGAGCACGAACGGGGTGAACGCCAACACCGTGAAGAACGCGTAGTTGTAGAAGAACGCGGAGACGGCGGCCGAGGCCAGTCCGCCGTGGCCGAGCGCCCGTATCGGGTCCAGCAGCGAGGTCTTCCGGGCCGGCCGGGGCTGTTCCTTCAGGAAGACGGTGATGGCGAGGAAGCCGATGGCCATCAGGACCGCGGTGCCGAAGAACGGGTAGCGCCACTTCATGTCGCCCAGGACCGCGCCCAGGAGCGGGCCGCAGGCCATGCCGAGCCCGAGCGCCGATTCGTAGAGCAGGATCGCCGCCGCGCTGCCGCCGGCCGCCGCGCCCACGATCACCGCCAGCGAGGTGGAGACGAAGAGCGCGTTGCCCAGGCCCCAACCGGCGCGGAAGCCGACCAGTTCGCCGACCGAGGACGAGGTGCCGGACAGCGCCGCGAAGACCACCACCAGGGCCAGCCCGGCGAGCAGCGTCTTGCGCCCGCCGATGCGGCTGGAGACGAAGCCGGTGACGAGCATCGCGACGGCGGTGATCAGGAAGTAGGAGGTGAAGAGCAGGGAGACCTGGCTGTTGGAGGCGTTCAGGCCCTTGGCGATGGACGGGAGGATCGGGTCGACCAGGCCGATGCCCATGAAGGCGACGACCGAGGCGCCGGCGGTGGCCCAGACGGCCATCGGCTGGCGGAGGAGCGAGGGGCCGCCCTCCTGCCGATCGCCGTCGCCCGGAGCGGAGGTGCTCGACGGCGTGCCCGGGGGTTGCGCGAAGGGATCGTCGTGGGTGCCGCCGCCGTGGCTGCTGCTGTGCATGCCGGGGTTCCCCTTCCTGCTGTGCGTGCGCCCGAAAATCGTTGCTGTTTACACAGAATAAGTTAGGTCGACTAAAGGATGCAAGTTACAACTAAGGGTGCGGGGTGTGCGGTGCGGTGGCCGGAACCGGTCAAGTGTGCGGTCCCGTACGTGATTAGGGGCACACCGGTCGGGTGATCGTCCTTGACGGGGCGGCGGCGCTGGAGGACCGTTGGTCCTTATGAGGGGCGAACCCAGTTGCCCGAAGTGCGGAGGCCGGGTGCGGGCGCCCGGTCTCTTTTCCGATACGTGGCAGTGCGACGCGCACGGCGCGGTGCACCCGCTCCAGCCGGTCGTCCCGCCGAGCGTCGAGGCGCTCGGCGTCGTCGTGCACCGGGCCCAGGTGCCCGTGTGGATGCCCTGGCCGCTGCCGGTCGGCTGGTTGTTCACCGGGGTGGCCTGCGCCGGCGACGACCGCAGCGGCGGTCGGGCCACCGCCGTCGCCTGCTCCGGACCCGGCCCGCTCGGCGGCCCCGGTGAGCTCCTGCTGGTAGCCGAGGAGTTGGGCGTCGGGCTCGGCGCCCGCTACGCCGGCATCGACGGCCCCGACCCGGGGCCCCAGTTGAGCGTCGACAAGCCGCCGCACGCCAAGGTGCTGGCGGCCGGCCGACCGACCGCGATGTGGCAGGTGCACGGCGCCCCCGCGGACCGTGCGGTCTTCGCGGGCGAGGCCCGCGGCCTGTGGTTGTGGGCGATCGCCTGGCCCGAGCAGTCGGGGCTGTTGATGTACGACGAGCTGGTGCTGACGGATCTGCGGGAAGCCGGTGCCGAGGTGGATCTGCTGCCCTGCGGGGCCTTGTCGCCGAGGATTCTGAGCTGAGCGGGGCCCGACGGCTGCGGTTCCTCGGATGAGCGGGGGTTCGATCGGGCGGGGGCACGTCCGGGTGCCCGGTATCCTTCCGGTAGTCCGTGGAAGCGCCGTCCAGTCCTTACGGTGCCCCGCGGCCCGGTGCCCGGTCCTCCCGGGCGCACCGTCGTATCCGTCCCGCAGGAGTCTGGAGTCCGTGTCGTGCGTATCGATCTGCACACCCACTCCACGGCTTCCGACGGCACGGACACCCCCGCGGAGCTGGTACGTCATGCCGCGGCCGCCGGTCTGGACGTCGTCGCGCTGACCGACCACGACACCGTGCGCGGGCACGCCGAGGCGCGCGCGGCGCTCCCCGAGGGCCTGACGCTGGTCACCGGCGCGGAGCTGTCCTGCCGGCTCGACGGGGTCAGCTTGCACATGCTCGCCTACCTCTTCGACCCCGACGAGCCGGAGCTCGCCCGCGAGCGGGAACTGGTCCGGGACGACCGGGTGCCGCGCGCCCGAGCCATGGTCGGCAAGCTGCGCGAGCTGGGCGTCCCGATCGCCTGGGAGCAGGTGGCGCGGATCGCCGGTGACGGCGCCGTGGGGCGGCCGCACATCGCCACCGCCCTGGTCGAGCTGGGCGTGGTCGACTCGGTCTCCGACGCCTTCACCTCCGCGTGGCTGGCCAACGACGGCCGGGCCTACGTGGAGAAGCACGAACTCGACCCGTTCGACGCGATCCGCCTGGTCAAGGCGGCCGGCGGGGTCACGGTCTTCGCGCACCCGCTCGCCGTCAAGCGCGGCACCTGCGTCCCGGAGAGCGCGATCGCCGCACTCGCCACCGCCGGTCTGGACGGCATCGAGGTCGACCACATGGACCACGACGTCGCGACCCGCGCCCGGCTGCGCGGGCTCGCCGCCGACGTCGGACTGCTGACCACCGGCTCCAGTGACTACCACGGCAGCCGCAAGACCTGTCGCCTCGGCGACTGCACCACCGATCCCGAGATCTACGGGGAGATCGTGCGCCGGGCCACCGGCGCCTTCCCCGTCCCCGGCGCGGGCGGCTGAGCCCCGCGGGCGTCGGCCGTCCGGCCCGGCGTCGTCCCGTAGGCCCCCGGTTGGGGTGCCTGCGCACCTCTCCTGCCTCGTTCCCACGGGCCCTGCCCCGGCCGTGCCGCGTTCCGGTCCCGTGCGCCTCCTTCCGTTCGTCCGTACCACCGCAAGGCCAGCACCGTGTTCGACGTCGCCGTCTTCAGTACCCTTTTCGTCACGCTTTTCGTGATCATGGACCCCCCGGGCATCACCCCGATATTCCTCGCCCTCACCTCCGGCCGCGCGGCCAAGGTGCAGCGCCGGATGGCCTGGCAGGCCGCCACCGTGGCGTTCTGCGTGATCGCGCTGTTCGGGCTCTTCGGCAAGCAGATCCTCGGGCGGCTGCACATCTCCACGCCCGCCCTGATGATCGCCGGCGGGCTGCTGCTCCTGCTGGTGGCGCTGGACCTGCTGACCGGCAAGTCCGAGGAGCCGACCCAGACCAAGGACGTCAACGTGGCGCTGGTGCCGCTGGGGATGCCGCTGCTGGCCGGGCCCGGGGCGATCGTCTCGGTGATCCTCGCGGTGCAGCACGCCGACGACGCCGCGTCCCAGGTCGCGGTCTGGACGGCGATCGCCGCCATCCACGTGGTGCTCTACCTGGTGATGCGGTTCTCGCTGGTGATCATCCGGGTGATCAAGGACGGCGGGGTGGTGCTGGTGACCCGGCTGGCCGGGATGATGCTCTCCGCGCTCGCCGTGCAGCAGATCATCAACGGCGTGACGCAGGTGGTCCAGGGGGCCTGAGCGGCTCCGGACGCGACGACGCCCCCGTGCGGAAGTTCCGTACGGGGGCGTTCGCGTCTTCGGTGCGTCGCCGCCGGGCCGATCGCCGGAGGGTCGTCACGCCGTCAGGGCGTGGTCCGGGCGAGGTCGGCGGCGTCGGCGGTCAGCGGACGGCAGTGGCGTCGGCGGGGCGGATGTAGATGCGCTGCCCTATGGCGGCGGCCTGCTGCACGATCTGGTTGACGGAGGCGGCGTCCACGACGGTGCTGTCCACGGCGGCGCCGTCGGCATCGTCCAGGCGCATGATCTCGAAGCGCATGCGGCTTCTCCCTTCGTCTGATCCTCCTGCGGAGAACTCTTTGACAGGACTTGCCTGGCTTCGTTGCCGGGCGTTCCGTATGGGTACAACGAGCCTACAGCTGAAATGATTCCCTACGCTAACGAAAATTTTTCATGGTCTAAGGAATGCGTGTGCGGGAACGCGAGTGGTTGTGCCCCACGAGCGCGCGCCGGGACAATGGATCCCGCAATGAACGACCCCCAGCCCACGGGCACCACCGACCTCGCCGCGCTCGCCGCCGGCATCGAGCGCACCAACGAGCTGCTCAGCCGGGTCCTCGCCGAGGTCGCCACCACCCCGTCCACCCACGCGGTCTTCGCCGACGCCGGCTACGTCTACGCCGCCACCGGGCGACTGGTCGCCGGCACCGAGGACCGCAGGACGTTCGAGCTGGACTCCGAGGGGCTCATCGAGGCGTTCATCGACAAGGCCCGGACGATCTTCCCGGACAGCCGGCTGCTGCGGGTCTACTGGTACGACGGCGCCCGCCGCCGGATCCACACCCAGGAACAGCAGCGGATCGCCGAACTCCCGGACGTCAAGGTCCGGCTCGGCAACCTCAACGCCCACAACCAGCAGAAGGGCGTCGACTCGCTGATCCGCACCGACCTGGAGTCGCTGGCCCGGCACCGGGCGATCACCGACGCGGTCCTGATCGGCGGCGACGAGGACCTGGTCTCCGCGGTGGAGGCGGCCCAGGGCTACGGCGCCCGGGTCCACCTGTGGGGCATCGAGGCCCCCGGCGGCCGCAACCAGGCCGAGCCGCTGCTGTGGGAGGTGGACAGCGCGCGCACCTTCGACCTGGACTTCTGCAAGCCGTACGTCACCCGGCGGGCGGCCGGCGAATTCCCCGAGGCGAGTGCCGGCGAGGGGCCGGTGCCGACCCGCGAGGAGGTCCGGTTCGTCGGGGCGCGGATCGCCGGCCAGTGGCTGTCGGAGCGCGGACCGGCCTGGGTGGCCGATCTGCTCCCCGGCCACCCGTACCTGCCCGGCGCCGTCGACCAGGAGCTGCTCACCGCCGCGGAGGCGCTGCTGAAGCACTCCCTGCGCGGCCACTCCGACCTGCGGCGGGTGCTGCGCGACGGCTTCTGGGACCATGTGCAGGGGCGCTTCTAGGGCCGCCGGCCCGGCCCCGGGGGATCAGCCGACGTCGCTCCAGAAGCCGGCCAGCGCTCCGGCGGTCTTCTCCGGGCGCTCGGCGTTGGGGGAGTGCTCCGCGCCCTCGACGACCGTGCGCCGGGCGGAGAGCCGACGGGCCATCGCGTCCATCTGCGGCACCGGCCAGGCGTAGTCGACGGTCCCCGAGACGACGTGCACCGGCAGCCCGGTGCGGGCCAGTTCGGCGACCCGGTCGGGCTCCGCCAGCATCTGCCGGCCGGTCGCGATCAACTGCTCGGGCACGGTGTTCAGCCAGCGCCGTCGCAGGAACGCGGTCAGCTCCGGCGCCAGCGCCTCGTGCGCGGCCTCCGGCGGGTTGAGCGCCTGCATCGCCGCCCAGACCTGCTCCATGCCCATCGTGCCGAGCGCGTCGATCAGCATCCGCACCCGGGTCCGCTGGACCGGTTCGATGGCCGCCGGCCCGGAGCTGAGCACGGTCAGCGAACGGAACGGCGCCGGGTCGTGGAGCACCGCGGCCCGGGTGACCAGCCCGCCGAGGGAGTGCCCCAAGAGGTGCAGCGGCCCGTCCCCGGGCGCGTGCAGGGCCCGCGCCTGAGCCTGCACGTCGAGCGCCAACTCCCGCTGCTCATAAGCCTGTTCGTGGCGCGGGCCGGGTGTCTCGTGCTGTCCGCGGCCGTCCACCGCGACCGCCCGGAACCCGGCGGCGGCCAGCGGCGCCAGCAGCGCGATGAAGTCCTCCTTGCTGCCGGTGAAGCCGGGGACGAGGAGGGCGGTGCCGATCGGTGCGCCGTCGGGCCGGGCGTCGTGCACGGCGAACGCACCGCGCTCGGTGTCGAGCCGGTGTGCGCGGGCGCACGGCGGCAGCGTGAGGGTGGGCGGCCTGCTCATGGGGTGAGGTTATCGGGACGGCCGGGGAAAATCCGATCGGGACGCCGGCGACGCCCGAGGTGCGCGGCCCCCGGAACGCCGACGACCCGGCGCCCGCACGGAGCGGGGCCGGGTCGTCGGGTGCCGTCGGGCCGGTCGGCTCAGCCTTCGACCGCAGCGGCGTCCGCGGTCTTCTTGGGGGCGGCCCGCTTGCGGGTGCGCTTGGGCTTGACCTCCGCGCCGTCCACCACGGCCACGACCTCGGGGGCGGCCTCGGCGGCCTTCGCGGCGGCGGTCTTCCGCGTCCGCTTGGGCTTGGCCGGCGCCTCCCCGTCGGTGGCCTCGGCGGGCTCCGCGGCGGTGTTCTTGGCGGCGGCCGCCTTGGTCGCGGCCGTCTTGCGGGTGCGCTTGGGCTTGGCCGGGGCGGCGTCGACGCCCTCCGCCGTCGCCACGGCGGCTACGGCCTCGACCGCGGGCTCCGCGGCGGCGGCCTTGCGGGTCCGGGTCCGCTTGGGCTTGGGCTTGGCCGGCGCCTCGACGTCCGCGACCACCGGGGTCGTCGCGCCGCCGTCCACCGCGTCCACGGCGACCGGCGCGGCGTCGGCGTCCGCGGTCTTCTTGGCGGCGGCGGTCTTCCGCGTCCGCTTGGGCTTCGCCGGGGCGGCGTCCGCGCCCTCGACCGTCGCCAGGACGGCCTCGGCCTCGGCCACCGGCTCGGCGACCGTCTCGGTCACGACCGGTGCGGCCACCGGCTCGACCGCGGCGGTCTTGGCGGCGCTGCGGGTGCGGCGCCGGCGCGGCTTGGCGGCCGGCTCCTGGCCCGCCTCGGCGTCCGGGCCGGCCGCGGGGGCCGGCACCGTGGCGGCCTCGGCGATCGCGCCGGCCGTGGCCTCGCGGTGCTCGGAGACCGCGGCCTCGCTGGCGGCGGTGGCCACCGCGCCCCGGGTGCGGCGCCGACGACGGGGCGTGCGCGGGGCCGCGGCGGCCTCGGTGCCCTCGGCGGTGCGCACCGCGGCGTCGGCGGCGTTGCCGGTCTCCGGCGCGCTCGCGGCGGCCGACTCCTCCAGAGGGGCCCCACCGCGCGTCCGGCGCCGCTGGCGCGGCGTCCGGGTGCGCCGGGGCTCTTCCTGGATCTCCTTCTCGACCCGGCCGCCGGACCGCCGGCCGCGCCCGCGGCCCCCGGTCTCGCCGAGGTCCTCGACCTCTTCGGCGGCCAGCCCGGCCCGGGTGCGCTCGGCGCGCGGCAGCACGCCCTTGGTGCCCGCGGGGATGTTCAGCTGCTCGTAGAGGTGCGGCGAGGTGGAGTAGGTCTCCTCCGGCTCGTCGAACGACAGCTCCAGGGCCTTGTTGATCAGCTTCCAGCGCGGGATGTCGTCCCAGTCGACGAGGGTGACCGCGGTGCCCTTGGCGCCCGCCCGGCCGGTGCGGCCGATGCGGTGCAGGTAGGTCTTCTCGTCCTCGGGCGACTGGTAGTTGATGACGTGCGTGACGCCCTCGACGTCGATGCCGCGGGCGGCGACGTCGGTGCAGACCAGCACGTCGACCTTGCCGTTGCGGAACGCGCGCAGCGCCTGCTCGCGGGCGCCCTGGCCGAGGTCGCCGTGGACCGCGCCGGAGGCGAAGCCGCGGCGGGCCAGCTGGTCGGCGATGTCGGCGGCGGTCCGCTTGGTGCGGCAGAACACCATCGCCAGCCCGCGACCCTCCGCCTGGAGCATCCGGGCGACCATCTCCGGCTTGTCCAGCGAGTGCGCGCGGTAGACGTGCTGGGTGATGTTGGCGACCGTCGCGCCCTGGTCGTCCGGGGCGGTGGCGCGGATGTGCGTCGGCTGCGACATGTAGCGGCGGGCCAGCGAGATGACCTGGCCCGGCATGGTCGCCGAGAACAGCATGGTCTGCCGCTTGGCCGGCAGCAGCTGAAGGATCTTCTCGACGTCGGGCAGGAAGCCCAGGTCGAGCATCTCGTCGGCCTCGTCCAGGACGAGGGTGCGCACCTGCGAGAGGTTCAGCTTCTTCTGGCCCGCCAGGTCCAGCAGCCGGCCGGGCGTGCCGACGACCACGTCGACGCCCTTCTTCAGCGCCTCGACCTGCGGTTCGTAGGCCCGGCCGCCGTAGATCGCGAGGACCCGGACGTTGCGCACCTTGCCGGCGGTGAGCAGGTCGTTGGTGACCTGCTGGCACAGTTCGCGGGTGGGCACGACCACGAGGGCCTGCGGCGCCTCGGTCAGCTGCTCGGGCGTGGCCCGGCCGGCCTCGACGTCGGCGGGGACGGTGACCCGCTCCAACAGCGGCAGGCCGAAGCCGAGCGTCTTGCCGGTGCCGGTCTTGGCCTGGCCGATGACGTCGTTGCCGGAGAGGGCGACGGGGAGCGTCAGCTCCTGGATGGGAAAGGGGGAAACGATGCCGACGGCTTCCAGGGCCTCGGCAGTCTCGGGGAAAATCCCGAGATCTCGGAACGTCGTAGACAGAGTCTTGCCTCTTCTGTGAGACGCGGCGGGAGGCGGCGGAGGGGGTCGTACCGCGCCGTCGTACGGGTTCGTACGACGCCGGCCTGCTGGGCCGGATGGCGCGGGACCACTGCCGTCGCTCAGGCACTCCTGCCGCGAGCGGTGTCCCTCCTGCTGTGCGCACGTCGCGTCGCGCCGCGGGGAGGGCGGTCGGGTGGAGCCGATCGGGCCACCGACCGGGCATCCGCTTTCGTGGAACGACCCACCGACTACTCGGCGGGTCCTTTAGCACTGTACCCCGGATGTCGCCCCTGAATCCGAAGGCGTGTATGACTGAGGAATTCATCACGGCGCGCGGCACCCGTCCCGACGACCCCGCGCACGGGTGGTCGAGCCGTGGCTGACCAGGGCCTTCCGCGGCCCCTCGGGCGGGCTATTGTGCCGGTCATGGAGACGCCTGACAACGCCGCTGCTGACGCCCAGGAACACACCGGAATCGCCGCCCAGGACTGGGACCGGGCATCCGCCGACCCGCACTACCGGGCCGCCGTGATCGATCTGCTCGGTGCACTCGCGTACGGCGAGCTGTCCGCCTTCGAGCGCCTGGCGGAGGACGCCAAGCTCGCCCCCACGATGGACGACAAGGCCGAACTGGCCAAAATGGCCTCGGCGGAATTCCACCACTTCGAGCGGCTCCGGGACCGGCTCGCCGAGATCGAGGCGGAGCCGAACGAGGCGATGGAGCCGTTCGCCGCGGCGCTCGACGAGTTCCACCGCCAGACCGCTCCGTCGGACTGGCTGGAGGGCCTGGTCAAGGCGTACGTCGGCGACTCGATCGCCAGTGACTTCTACCGCGAGGTCGCGGTGCGGCTGGACTCCGACACCCGCGACCTGGTGCTCGCGGTGCTGGACGACACCGGGCACGCCACCTTCGCCGTGGAGAAGGTCCGGGCGGCCATCGAGGCCGAACCGCGGGTCGGCGGGCGGCTGGCGCTGTGGGCCCGCCGCCTGATGGGCGAGGCGCTCTCGCAGGCCCAGCGGGTGGTCGCCGACCGCGACGCGCTCTCCACCATGTTGGTCGGCGGGTTGGCCGACGGCTTCGACCTGGCCGAGGTCGGCCGGATGTTCTCGCGGATCACCGAGGCGCACACCAAGCGGATGGCGGCGCTGGGCCTCGCGGCCTGACGCGGTCGGCAACGGCGTACCGGCCGCGTCGCGCCGCGGCAGGTCAGCAGGCCGTCCGGTGGCCCTTCAGCGGGGCGGCCGGGCGGCGGGGCCGGCGGCGCGGCGGGCGCACCAGGACCGACAGCAGCGCGGCGCCCACGGCGCACGCGGCGACCATCACCTGCACCGGGTGGCCGGGCCCCAGGATCGACCGGGTCAGCAGCGCGCCGAGCAGCGCCGCGACCGGGCCGGTGGCCAGCGTCAGGACGCGGTCGGGGAACCGTTCCGGCAGCCATCGGCGCGCGGACAGGGCGATGGCGAATCCGACGATCACGGCGCCGAGCGCTTCCCAGATCATGCTGTTCCCTCCCGCGTGACGAGGCCGATCGGTCGAACAAATCGGTCGTAGGCGGTCGTACCCAGGGGCCGCCGGCAACAACCCTCCGGCGCGGGCCCGCTTGTCCGGTCAGCGTGCGCCTGCGTCCGGCCATCGGGCAAGGGATTTCGGGCGTGGATTTCCGTGCCGCGGCGGCCGCCGGCGGTGGCCCCTGGAACGCCGCAGGGCGGCGGCCCGGAGAACGCTCTCCGGGCCGCCGCCCTGCGGTGTCGGTGACGGCGCCCGCGCGCCGGCGTCGGTGTGGCTCAGGGCGCGCCGAAGCCCACCTTGCGGGCGGTCGGCTCACCGAGCTCCACGTAGGCCACCCGGCTCGCCGCGACGAGGACCTTGCGACCGTGATCGTCCACCAGGCTCAGCAGCTCCGCCTTGCCGGTCAGCGCGTCGCTCACCGCGCGCTCGACCTCCTCCGCGGGCTGCCCGCTCTCCAGAACGATCTCGCGCGGCGCGTGCTGCACGCCGATCTTGACCTCCACGGCTACTGTCCCTCCGATGGTCTGGGGGTCCCCCGACGTCAGCCGGGGGAGGGTGCGCGGCCAGCCGCGCGGTACGCAGCCCACATTAGCCCGGTGCGGGGACGGACAGGACGTCACCGAACACGCCAGCAGCGAACACGGTCAGTGGGTGTCGGTGCCGTGCAGCGGGAATCCGGCGATGCCCTTCCAGGCGAGCGAGGTCAGCAGCTGCACCGCGGTGTCCCGCGGCACCTGGCTCTTCGAGGACAGCCAGTACCGCGCCACCACCTGGGAGACCCCGCCCAGGCCCACGGCCAGCAGCATCGACTCGTCCCGCGACAGCCCGGTGTCCTCGGCGATCACCGCGCTGATCGCCTCGGCGCACTCCAAGGACACCTTGTCCACCCGCTCGCGGACGGCCGGCTCGTTGGTCAGGTCCGACTCGAAGACCAGTCGGAAGGCGCCGCCCGGGTCCTCCACGTACGCGAAGTAGGCGTCCATGGTGGCCGCCACCCGCTGCTTGTTGTCGTTGGTGGACTCCAGGGCCGTGCGCACCGAGTGCAGCAGTGCCTCGCAGTGCTGGTCGAGCAGGGCCAGGTACAGCTCCAGCTTGCCGGGGAAGTGCTGGTAGAGCACCGGCTTGCTGACGCCGGCCCGCTCGGCGATGTCGTCCATCGCGGCCGCGTGGTACCCCTGCGCGACGAACACTTCCTGGGCCGCGCCCAGGAGCTGGTTGCGCCGGGCTCGGCGTGGCAGGCGCGTGCCCCGCGGGCGCGCCGCCTCGGTCTGCTCGATGGCGCTCACGCTGCCTCCCAGAAATCGTTCCGTTCGCGGTCCGTACAAGGTGGTGCACCGCGGCCGTCATCGTACTTTTGGGTAACGGGGCTGTGTGCGGTCCGTGGGGAGAAATTCTGCCCGGCACCGGTCTTCGAAGGCGACATAACGTCCCAGGTCATCGGTATTCGTCTTCGTTGAGTTCGACGACCCGGGCCTGTTCGGCGCGGTCCGCCTCGTTCGCGGAGAAGTCGCCGCCGGTCACCGTGTCGTCGCGGTGCGGGGCGAGGTCGGCGTGCTGCTCGGCGGCGTCGGCCTCCGGTGCCTCCACGTCGATCTGGGTGAGGTTGGGGCCGTTCGCCGCTTCCTCGAAGGTGTCGGGGTCCGTCGGGTCGACGTGCATGGTGGCTCCCTAGTCCAGTGCGTACGGGGGCCCGGTCCGCCTGTGGTGGCCGCCCTAGCTACGAGCCTAGGAGAGCGGTTGCGGGTGCGCGATGCGGTGTGTGACCGCGAACACACAATCGGGGGCGTGATCGTCTCGTAACATCGACCCCATGTCTTCGACCGAGTCGCCGGACACCGCGACAGCCGCCGCCCTCCCGGTGCCGCCGGCCGGCCCCGGCGCCCCGGGCGCCGCGGACGAGGCGGTCGAGTGGACGACGCTGGCGTCGCCGCCACGGCTGACGCTGGCCGTCCGGACCCCGGGCGTCCCGGCCGGCGCCGCCGACCGGACGCGCGAACCGGCCCTCTACGTCCACGGCCTGGGCGGCTCGTCGCGGAACTGGTCGGCCCTGATGCCGCTGCTCGCCGACCGGCTGGCCGGCGAGGCGATCGACCTCCCCGGCTTCGGCGAGTCGCCGCCGCCGGAGGACGGCAACTACTCGGTCTCCGCGCAGGCTCGTGCGGTCGTCCGCCACCTCGACGCGGTCGGGCGCGGGCCGGTCCACCTCATCGGCAACTCCCTGGGCGGCGCGGCGGTGACCCGGGTCGCCGCGACGCGTCCCGACCTGGTCCGCACCCTCACCCTGATCTCACCCGCGCTGCCCGAACTCCGGCCGCAGCGCACGGCGGTGCCCACCGCGCTGCTCGCGATCCCCGGCGTGGCCCGGCTGTTCGGCCGGCTCACCCGCGACTGGACGGCCGAGCAGCGCACCCGCGAGGTGCTGGCGCTCTGCTACGGCGATCCGGCCCGGGTCACCCCCGAGGGCTTCGAATCCGCCGTGGAGGAGTACGCCCGACGGCTCGAACTCCCTTACTTCTGGGAGGCGATGGAGCGTTCGGCGCGCGGTGTGGTCAACGCCTACACGCTCGGCGGCCAGCACGGACTGTGGCGTCAGGCCGAACGCGTCCTGGCACCCACCCTCCTCGTTTACGGTGGACGCGACCGCCTGGTCTCCATCCGGATGGCGCGGCGGGCGGCCGCGGCGTTCCGCGGTTCGCGGTTGCTGACCCTTCCGGAGGCGGGACACGTGGCGATGATGGAGTACCCCGAGGCGGTGGCACGGGCCGTCCGCGACCTGGTCGACTCCGCAACGGCCCGGTCCGAGGCCCCCGGTGCCGCGCGGCCCGCGGCGGACGGGAGCTGACGGGCCCCGTGGGACGACACAGCCGTCAGGGCGGGCCGCAGCGCCCGTCCGGTGACGCGGCCGAGAGCACCGGCAGTACGCCCCCCGCCCCCGCCCCCGGCACGGGGCGCCGACGCCGGACGGCCGGCCCGCCGGAGGGCGGCGGCGCGGTGCGCGGCGGCCATCCCGAACAGCGCGAGCCGGGCGGCGGCTGGGGCACGGACCCGGAGCCGACCGCCGCCGGCGCGTACGGCCACGCGCCGGGTGCCCAGGCCGCGCCGAGGATTCCGCGACCGCGGGCCGCCGAGCCCGGCGGGGCCCGGTCCGCGCCGCCCCCCTACGCCACGCCCGCCGCCGGCACGCCCGTCTTCGGCGCTCCGGTGGCGTCGCCGGGCGGCGGGCCGGGACCGCGGCGGGAGTACCTGGAGGCGTTCGGCGACCCGGCCCGGCCCCGCGCGCGCGGCCACGAGCCCGCCGACCTGCCGGCCGGCGCCCCGGCCGAGCAGGCCGCGGCGTTTCTGGACGGGTTCTCCGGCGGTGCGCCCGACGCGGCCTTCGCGGTGCCGGCGGGAGGCCGGGGCGGCGGCGATCCGGTGCTGGTCGACACCGCGGGCGAGGACGGCGCCGGGGGCCGAGACGCCCCGCGCGCGGCCCGCAAGGGCACCAAGGCGCGCACGTTCACCGGTGCGGCGGCCGCGGCGGTGACCACCGCACTCGCCGTCGTCATCGCGGGTCAGGTCGCCGACCAGCACCGCGACGACGGTGGGGCGCAGGCCCGCAGCGGGGACGACCGGAGCGACACCGGCACCGACGAGGCGTCGCGTTCCGAGGTGCGGGCCGGCCAGGACGCCAAGCCCGCCGACTACGCCACCCAGATGGCCCAAGTCTTCCCGCTCGACCCGCAGTTGACCGCCAGTGGCCAGTTCCGGGCGGTCGGCGGCGACGCCAAGGCGCCCGGCCACGGCAAGGTGCTGCGCTACCGGGTGGACGTCGAGGAGGGACTGCCGCTGGACGGCCGGCTGTTCGCCGATGCCGTGCACAAGACCCTGAACGACGACCGGAGTTGGGCGCACGGCGGGCGGCGCACCTTCCAGCGCGTCGGGTCCGGCGACGCGGACTTCGTGATCTCGCTGGCGAGCCCGGGGACCACCGCGAAGTGGTGCGCCAAGTCCGGCCTGGACACCACCGAGGACAACGTCTCCTGCGACTCGGCGGCCACCGAACGCGTGATGATCAACGCCTACCGGTGGGCGCAGGGCGCCAAGACCTACGGCCCCGACAAGATGCTGGCCTACCGGCAGATGCTGATCAACCACGAGGTCGGGCACCGGCTCGGACACAACCACGAGGCGTGTACGCGGCAGGGCGCGCTCGCGCCGGTGATGATGCAGCAGACCAAGTTCCTCACCACGGACGGGGCGACCTGCCGGCCCAACTCCTGGCCGTACCCGACCGGTCGGTGAGCCGGTCGGGCGGCGGGACGGGGGCGTCGGCCGCTCGGTATTGAGACGACTTGTCTCGCCCCGCGAGACGCCTTGCAAGGAACCGAACCGGCGTTCCATGATCTGCGCATGCCGCACCGCCACGCCACCGACCGCGCCGCCCTCCAGCGGGCGCTGCTCGGCGTGTCCGTGCAGAGCGTGGCCGACATCGACTGTCGCTGAGGCCCGCCCGGTCCCGTCGAGGCGCTGAGCCCTCCCGGACCGGGGTGATCCCCCCGCGTCGCCACGCGTCGTCCGTCGTGAACTCCTCCGTTGACGCGTCCGCAGGGGGCGGCCCCGCGCGCCCGCGCGCCCTCCTGCCGTCCCGTGCGGGTGCCTCCTGTTGTGAAAGGCACCTCCGCCATGGCCGAGCCGGTCCCCTCCAGCCACCCCTCCCGCCACCCCTCCCGCACCGCGACCAGGGCGGCCGCCGCCGTGGTCGCCGCCGTCCTCGCCGGGGGCGCGGCCGCCTGCGGCCCCAAGGACGCCGGCGCCGGCGGCACCGACGCCGCGCCCGCCGAGGGCGGCACGCTGACCGTCCTCAACTCCGAACCGCAGACCAACTTCGACCCGGCCCGGCTCTACACCTCCGGCGGCGGCAAGGTCCCCACCCTGGTCTTCCGCACTCTGACCACCCGCAACCGGGCCGACGGCGCGGCCGGCACCAAGGTCGTCCCGGACCTCGCCACCGACACCGGACGCCCCAGCAAGGGCGCCACGGTGTGGACCTACACCCTCAAGGACGGGCTGAAGTTCGAGGACGGCACGCCGATCACCAGCGCCGACGTCAAATACGGCATCGAGCGCTCCTTCGCCCCCGAACTCTCCGGCGGCGCACCCTACTTGCGGGACTGGCTGGTCGGCGGCGGCACCTACGAGGGCCCGTACAAGGACACCGGCAAGGGCGGGTTGAGATCCATCGAGACCCCGGACGACAAGACCCTCGTCTTCCACCTGCGCAAACCGGAAGGGGAATTCCCGCTGCTGGCCACGCAGACCCAGTTCGCGCCGGTGCCGCGCGCCAAGGACACCGGCACGAAGTACGAGCAGCACCCGGTCTCCTCCGGGCCCTACAAGGTCGTCTCGAACACCGGGGACGGCGAGCGCCTCGTCCTGGAGCGCAACCCGCACTGGTCGCGGCGGACCGACGACCAGCGGCACGCCTATCCCGACACCATCGACGTGAAGTCCGGGCTCGACCCCGCGGTCATCAACCAGCGGCTGTCCACCGGATCCGGCGCCGACGCCGCCGCGGTCACCACCGACACCAACCTCGGCCCCGCGGAACTCGCCCAGATCGCGGCCGACCCGGAGCTGAAGAAGCGGGTTGGCACCGGCCACTTCGGCTACACCAACTACCTCGCCTTCAACCCGAAGGTGAAGCCCTTCGACGATCCGAAGGTGCGAGCGGCCCTCGCCTACGCCGTCAACCGGCAGAGCGTGGTCAACGCGGCCGGCGGCTCCTCGCTCGCCGAACCCGCCACCACCTTCCTGCCGAACCAGAAGTCCTTCGGCTACGCCCCGGACGACCCGTTCCCGGCCGGACCGACCGGAAACCCGCAGAAGGCCCGGGAACTGCTCGAAGAGGCCGGCTACGCCCACGGATTGACGATCACCCTCACGCACTCCACCACCAAGAACTTCGCGACCAGCCCGGACGTCGCCACCGCCGTCCAGGAATCCCTCAAGAAGGCCGGCATCACCGTGAAACTGGCCGGACTGGAGGGCAACGCCTACAACGACAAGGTCCACAGCGTCACGGACGAGCCGGGCCTGTTCCTCAGCGGGTGGGGCGCCGACTGGCCGTCCGGCGGGCCGTTCCTCGCGCCGATCTTCGACGGGCGGCAGATCGTCAAGGACGCCTACAACTTCAACCACGCCCAGCTCGACGACCCGGCGGTCAACCACGAGATCGACGAGATCAACAAGCTGACCGACCTGACCGCCGCGGCCAAGCGGTGGGGCGCCCTGGACCGCACCCTCGGCCGCCGGGCACTGTCCGTACCGCTCTTCCACCCGGTCTACAAGCGGCTCTACGGCAAGGACGTCAAGAACGTCGTGATCAGCGACTGGGACGGCGTCCTCGACATCTCGCAGGTGTCGGTCAAGTGACGAACCGACGAGAAAGCGGCGCATGGGGGCGGTTGCGGGCGCGGCCGGGGGCCGTGGTGGCCGCGGCCGTCCTCGCGGCGCTCGCCCTGCTGGCCCTCGCCGCCCCGCTGCTGGCGGCCCTGGAGGGCCAGGACCCCACCACGTACCACGACGACCTGATCGACTCGGCCCGCGGCGGGGTGCCGCTCGGCCCGTACGGCGGGGTCAGCGGCGCCCACTGGCTGGGCGTCGAACCGGGCACCGGCCGGGACCTCTTCGCCCGGCTGCTGTACGGCGCCCGGATCTCCCTGCTGGTCGCCCTGGGCGCCACCGTCCTCCAGGTGGGCATCGGGGTGGGCGTCGGGCTGGCCGCCGGGCTCGGCGGCCGGTTCGCCGACGCCGTGCTCTCCCGCCTCACCGACGTCCTGGTGGCGCTGCCGCTGCTGGTCTGCGGGGTGGCCCTGACCTCCGTCGTGCCGGCCGACTTCCCCCGACCGCTGTTGCTGGTCGTCGTCATCGGTCTGCTCAACTGGGGCGGCACCTCCCGCGTCGTGCGCGCCCAGACGCTGTCGCTGAAGAAGCTGGACCACGTGGCCGCGGCCCGGCTCGGCGGGTCCGGGCCCTGGCGGGTGGCCCGCCGGGAACTGCTGCCCGCGCTCGCCGCCCCGGTGATCACCTACGCGGCGCTCCTGGTCCCGACGAACATCGTGGTCGAGGCGTCGCTGTCCTTCCTGGGCATCGGCGTCAAACCGCCCACCTCCTCATGGGGGCAGATGCTCTCCACGGCCACCACGTGGTTCCGCGCCGATCCGCTGTACGTGCTGCTGCCCGCCGCCTTCCTGTTCGTCACGGTCCTGGCCCTGACCGTCCTCGGGGACGCGGTACGCGCCGCGCTCGACCCGCGGGAGCGGTCCCGGCTGAGGGTCGGCACACCGGGCGGGCGGCGGCTCCGCCGGGAGAGGAGCGCCGCCGCATGACCGGCTACGTCCTGCGCAAACTGGGCGGCGCGCTGCTCGTCCTGTTCCTGCTCTCCGTCGTCGTCTACCTGCTCTTCTACGTCGCCCCCGGCGACCCCGCCCGGCTCGCCTGCGGTCCCCGCTGCGACGCCGGCCAGATCCGCCAGGTGCGCGACCAACTCGGCCTCGACGAAAGCCTGGTGGCGCAGTACCTGCACTTCCTCCAGGCCATCGGCACCGGCCGCGACTTCTCCACCGGCACCGGCGTCCTGCACTGCCCGGCGCCCTGCTTCGGCCTCTCGTACCAGAACGGCCAGCCGGTCACCACGCTGCTCGGCGACCGGCTGCCGGTCACCGCCTCCCTCGCGTGCGGCGCGATGGTGCTGTGGCTGCTGCTCGGCGTCGGCACCGGGCTGCTCTCCGCGCTGCGCCGCGGCGGGCCGGCCGAGCGGGTGCTGACGGTGCTCACCCTGACCGGCACCGCCATCCCGGTCTTCATCACCGGGCTGCTGCTCCTGATGCTGTTCTGCGCCTCCCTGCAGTGGTTGCCGTTCCCGTCCTACGTCCCGCTCACCGAGGACCCCGAGCAGTGGGCCTGGAACCTGCTGCTGCCCTGGACGGCGCTGGCCCTGCTGGAATCCGCCAAGTACGCCCGGCTGACCCGCTCGGCCACCCTGGAGACGCTGGCCGAGGACCACATCCGCACCTTCCGCGCCTACGGGCTGCGGGAACGGGCGGTGGTCGGCCGGCACGCGCTGCGCGGCGCGCTGCCGCCGGTGATCGCCCTCAACGCCATCGACCTCGGCACGATGTTCGGCGGCGCGACGCTCACCGAGACCCTCTTCGGCCTGCCGGGCCTGGGCCAGCTCCTGGTCCACTCGGTCCGCACCGTGGACCTGCCGGTGGTGGTCGGGACGGTGCTGGGCGTCGGCGCCGCCGTGGTCGTGGCCAGCGCCGTCGCCGACGTCCTGTACGCGCTCGCCGACCGAAGGGTGACCCTCACATGACCGCGCAACCCACCGACCCGCTGGTCGAGGTCACCGACCTGACCGTCGACTTCCCGACCGCGGCCGGCGACGTCCGGGCCGTCGACGGGGTCTCCTTCCGCCTCGCGCCCGGCCGCGCGCTGGGCCTCGTCGGCGAGTCCGGCTCCGGGAAGTCCACCGTCGCCGCGGCCCTGCTGGACCTGCACCGCGGCACCGGCGCACGGGTGACCGGCACGGTCCGGGTCGCCGGACGGGACGTGCTCGCCGCCCCCGAGGCCGCGTTGCGCCGGCTGCGCGGCGGCACCGCCGCGATGGTCTTCCAGGACCCGCTCTCCTCCTTGGACCCGTACTACGCCGTCGGCGACCAGATCGCCGAGGTCCACCGGGTGCACCGGCCGGGCACCTCCCGGCGGGCCGCCCGGGCCCGGGCCGTCGAGGTGCTCGACCGGGTCGGCATCGCGGACCCGGCCCGCCGCGCCCGGGCCCGGCCGCACGAGTTCAGCGGTGGGATGCGGCAGCGCGCGCTGCTGGCGATGGCCCTGGCCTGCGAGCCGCGGCTGCTGATCGCCGACGAGCCGACCACCGCCCTGGACGTCACCGTGCAGGCGCAGATCCTCGACCTGCTGCACGAACTGCGCGCGGAGAGCGGGCTGGGCCTGGTCCTGGTCACCCACGACCTCGGGGTGGCGGCCGGCAGCGTGGACGAGGTGCTGGTGCTGCGCGGCGGGCGGGAGGCGGAACGCGGCCCGGTCGCGGAGGTCCTCGGCTCCCCGCGCGCCGCGTACACCAAGGAACTGCTGGCGGCGGTGCCCCGGGTGGACGCCGCACGGGTCCCGCCGCCGGGCGGGGCGGCCGGCGCGGCCCCCGCCCCGGGCGAACCGCTGCTCGAAGCCGTGGGCCTGCGAAGGGAGTTCGGCCGGGGCCGGGAGCGCGCTACCGCGGTCGACGACGTCTCGCTGACCGTTGCCGCCGGCGAAGTGCTGGGCCTGGTAGGCGAGTCCGGCAGCGGCAAGACCACACTGGGCCGGATGCTGGTCCGCCTGCTGGAGCCCACCGCGGGCAGCCTGCGCTTCCGCGGGCGGGAGATCGGCCGCCTCGGCGAACGCCAACTGCGGCCACTGCGGGCCGAGGTGCAGATGGTCTTCCAGGACCCCTCGTCCTCGCTCAACCCGCGCCGCACCATCGGTGAGTCGGTGGCCGACCCGCTGCGCGCCGCGGGGGAGAGCGACGACCGGCGGGCCGTGCGGCGCGCCCGCGAACTCCTGGACCGGGTCGGCCTCGACCCGGACTGGTACCACCGCTATCCGCACGAGTTCAGCGGCGGCCAGCGGCAGCGCGTCGGGATCGCCCGGGCCCTGGCCCCCGCGCCCCGGCTGCTGGTCTGCGACGAGCCGGTCTCCGCGCTGGACGTCACCACCCAGGCGCAGATCACGGCCCTCCTCGCCGAACTGCGCCGGGAGTTGGGCCTCGCGCTGGTCTTCATCGCCCACGACCTGGCGGTGGTCCGGGCGGTCAGCGACCGGGTGGCGGTGCTGCGGGCCGGCCGGATCGTCGAGGAGGGGCCGGTCGACCGGGTGTACGACAGTCCGCAACACCCCTACACACAGGGGCTGCTGGCGGCCGTCCCGGTGCTGGATCCGCAGGTCGCGGCGGGGAAGCGGGCGCTGCGGGCGGCGGCCTGACGGCCGTACCGCCCCGCCCAACGACCCCATAGCGCGGCGAAACGGCCCGAGGGGTGGAAAGTCACGCGTGTTCACCCCTTCCGGTGGCGCGATGGACAACCGTCCATCGCGCCACCGGCCCCTTTGCGTAGCTTCTTCCTGCAGGTGGCGGGGGACGTGCCGCGCCAGGACGCCGATATGGGAGGACGGGGGTGCCGTCGTGCGCATTGGACTGCTCACCGAGGGTGGCTATCCCTACGCGTCCGGTGAGGCGCACGGGTGGTGCGAGCGGCTCGTGCGCGGGCTGCCCGGCCACGACTTCGCGCTCCACGCGCTGACCACGGACGCCCGGCAGGACGCCCGGGGCCCCGGGGAACTGCCGGCCAACGTACGGCTGGCCGGGTCGGCGCCGCTGTGGGGCGACGTCCCGGTGGCGCGGCGCCGGACCGCACCGGAGCACCCCGGGGGCCGATCCGCCGGCCGCCGCGCCCGGCGCCGGTTCGTCGAGCACTTCGGCGACCTCGTGGCGGCCTGCGCGGCGTCGGCGGCGGGGGAGCGGGCCACCGGCGCGGAATCCGGCGCGGACGGCCAGGCGGACCGTTTCGCCAGCGGCCTCTACGGGCTCGCCGACCTGGCCCGCGCCGGCGCCGCACTGCCCGCCCTGCTCCGCTCCGAGGAGGCCGTGCGGGTCCTGGAGGCCGTCTGCCACGGCCCCGGCGCGGCGCCCGTCCTCCAAGGGGCCCAGGTCACCGACCTGTTGGCGGCCACCGCGGAACTGGAGCCGGCGCTCCGCCCGCTCGCGCTGGACTGGTACGGCGACGCCGGGCTCGCCGGGGTCGACCTCTGCCACGCCACCTCGGCCGGCGCCGCCGCCCTCCCGGGGCTGCTGGCCAAACGCTTCTTCGGGACTCCGCTCCTGGTCACCGAGCACGCCGTGCGCCTGCGCGAGCACTACCTCACGGACCCGACCGCACCGCGGACCGCGCCCGTGCGGGTGCTGCTCGCCGCCTTCCGGCGCGCCCTGGCCGCCGAGACCTACGCCCGGGCCGCGCTGATCACCGCCGGCGGCACCCGGGCCCGCCGCTGGCAGGAGCGGTGCGGCGCGGACCCGGCCCGGCTGCGCACGGTCTACCCGGGCAGGGACGCCGGCCCCTTCGCGGCGGTGCCGGACGCCGCGCCGGACGACTCCGCGACCCTGGTGTGGACCGGCGCCATCGCCCCGGACAAGGACCTGGTCGGACTGCTGCACGCGTTCGCCGCACTCCGCAGGGAGGTGCCGGCCGCCACCCTGCGGATCATCGGCGGCCTGGGTGCCGACCCGGAGGCCGCCGGCTACCGCGCCCAGTGCCGGGCGTTGGCCGCCCAACTCTTCCCCGACGAGGCCGTCGACGCCCGTTCGGCCGGGGAGAACCCGGTCAGCTTCGAGGAGTTCGGCGGTCCCGCCGCACCCACCCCGGCGGACGCCTACGACTCGGCGACGGTGGTGGTGCTCTCCAGCGCCGTCGAGGGGTTCCCGCGCTCCCTGGTGGAGGCGATGTTCTGCGGCCGCGCCACGGTCTCCACCGACACCGGCGCGGTCTGCGAGGTGATCGGGGGCACCGGCCTGGTGGTCCCGCCGCGCAACCCCCGCGCGCTGGCCGAGGCATGCCGGGCGCTGCTCGCCGACCCGGAACGGCGCGCCCGCCTGGGCGCCGCGGCCCGCGCCCGGGCACTCGAACTCTTCACCGTCGAGCAGAACGTCGCGGCATTTCGTGGCATCTACCTGGAACTGATCGCGCAGGCCCCCGGCGGCCCCGCGGGATGCGGCGCCACGGCCGGGGGCGGCGTTCCGCGGCCCTTCGCCCGGCCCGCGGAGTCGCGGATGCCCGAGGGGCCGTCGCCGGCCGGTGCCGCCCGCACGCCGAGTTGGGCACGGGCGGGCGGACGGACCCGGCGCACGCGGTACGGGGCGGCCGGCGAACCGGCCGCCGGGCAGGTGTGGTGAGGGTGAGGGAGGCGGCAATGGTGACGGACGTACGGGACGTGCGCGGCGCGGTGGGCGCGGCACGGGTGACGGGCCGGGCGGACGCGGCGCACGCGGTGTGTCGGGGCGGCGCCCCGGGGGCCGGGTGGGCGTCGTCGGACCGGGGCGGCCCCCTCGCCGGCCCCTGTCGCCGGGACCGGAGGAGAGGAGACGGCACATGACCGCGTCCGAGAGCGGCACCGCGGCGCCCCCCGCCCGGCCGACCCCGCGGCACGGCCCCGCCGACCCGGTCCGCCTGCTGATGCACCGTCACCGCACCTTGTGCGAACGCGCCGTCGACCCTCTGGAGATCGCCGCCGGCCTGGAGGCGCACGGAGTCACCGACCGCGCCGCCGCCCGCTTCCGGCACCGCGACGTGTTCTCGCTGGCCGAAGAGCTCTACGCCCGCATCCCGCGCGCCGACGAACCGGTGCGACGGCCGGCGCCCGGGCCGACGGCCGAGAGCGAACCGGACCCGGACCCGGAACCGGACCCGCTCCTGGTCGCCCCCGCGCCCCGTTCCCGGTTCGCCCGCGGCGCCGTCCAACTGCTGCCCGGCGCGCTCGCCCTCGCCACCGTCGCCGCCCACGCCGCCGTGCGGCACCCGACCCGGCACCTCGTCGCGGCGGTCGACGCCGCCGGGCTGCTGCTGACCGCCCTCGCCCTGCGGCTGGCGCTGCGCCACGGGCCACTGCGGCTGCGCCACCGCCCCGGGTCCCGGGCCGTGGTGCTGTGGGCCGGCTGGACGGTGGGCTACGCGGTCTACGGGGACTGGTTGCTGGCGCAGCTGCTCTCCGGCGGACCCGACGTGCCCGGCCCGCACCCGCGGGCGGCCGTCGCCACCGCCGTGGCGCTGGCCTGCGCGGTCGTCCCGGCCGCCGGGTGCGCCCACTGGTTCGCGGTCCGCGGCCGCCGCGGACTGGCCAGCAGCCGCGCCCTGGCCGAACTCGCCTCCCGGGTACGGCCGTTGCTGGTCGGCGCCACGGGGTTCTTCCTGGGCGCCGCGCTGGCGCTGGCGGTCGGCGCGCACCTGCTGCTCGCCGGTGCGGGCCGCCCCGGCGGCAGGTCGGCCGTCCTCGCGGCCGGCGCGCTGGCGCTGCTGCTCTTCCTCGCCCGGCTGCTCGCGGTGCACGGCTTCCCGACGGCCGCCGCGGCCGGCCTGGGCAGCGCCGCCGCCCTGGAAGCGGCGGCCCTGTGCCTGGTCCTGGCCGCCCGGTTGCCCGGGCTGGCGCCGCTCGGCACTCCGGTGGAGACCCTGGTCGCCGCCGCCGGACCGGCCGCGGTCCCCGCCGCCGCGTGCACCCTCGCGGCCCTGGGCCTGCTCGCCCGCGGGCTGCGGGCGCTCACCGGCGCCTGCGCGCACCCGCCCGCCGCCGCACCCGAACGCCGCGGCGGCACCCCGCTCACCGACCGGCCGGAGGCCCACCGGTGACGAGGTGCCCCACCGGCCCGCACGGGGCTGCGTACTCGGCGTACTCGGCGTACTCCGCGTACTCCGCGTACTCCGCGTCCACGTTCCGCACGGCGCGGCGCCCCGATGCCGCCGCGTCGCCCGCCCCGGCCCCCGCGCCGCGGACCCCACCCCCCACCGGGCCGCCGCCCCCGGGGGCGGGCACCGCCTCCGCGGTCGGCGTCGGCGCCCTTCACCCGCTTCCCTCGATCCGCATGAGGAGTCGTCACATGAACGTCCACCCGACCACACGGCACGCGCGCAGGGAGGCCGCACGATGAGGGTGCTGCTCATCGGCGCCAACGGCTACCTCGGCCGCTACGTCGCCGACCGCCTGCTCGCCGACCCCGCCGTCCAGCTCACCGCCCTCGGCCGGGGGGACGACGCCGACGTCCGCTTCGACCTCGCCACCGGCAGCCCGGGGGCGCTCACCCGCTTCCTCGACGCGGTCCACCCCGGCGTGGTCGTCAACTGCGCCGGCACCACCCGCGGCGGCGCCCGGGAGCTGACCCGGCACAACACCGTCGCGGTGGCCACCATCTGCGAGTCACTGCGCCGCAGCGGCTGCGGCGCCCGCCTGGTGCACCTGGGCTGCGCCTCCGAGTACGGGCCCTCACAGCCCGGCTCGTCCACCGCCGAGGACGCCGTGCCGCGCCCCGGCGGCCCCTACGGCGTCAGCAAGCTGGCCGCCACCGAGCTGGTACTGGGCTCCGGTTTGGACGCCGTGGTGCTGCGGGTGTTCTCGCCGGTCGGCCCGGGCACCCCGGCCGGCTCGCCGTTGGGCCGGCTCGCCGAGGCGATGCGGCGCGCGATGCAGTCTGGGGACAACGAGCTCAAGCTGGGCGGGCTGGGGGTGCAGCGGGACTTCGTCGACGTCCGGGACGTGGCCCGGGCGGTGCACGCCGCCTCGCTCTCCGCCGCGCAGGGCGTGGTCAACATCGGGACCGGGCGGGCGGTGCGGCTGCGGGAGGCCGCCGCGGTGCTCGCCCGGGTCGCCGGGTTCGGCGGCTCGCTGCACGAACTCGACTCCCCACCGGCCCGGCTGGTGATCCCGGCCCCGGCCTCCGAAGGGCACGCGGTCGGCACGCCCCCCACCGCCTACCCGTATCCGGACGGCTGCGGCACCTGGCAGCAGGCCGACGTGCGCACCGCCCGCGACCGGCTCGGCTGGCGCCCGCGGATCGTCCTGGAGGAGTCCCTCGCCGACATCTGGATGGAGGCGGCCTGCCGCATCTGAGCCGCCGGCCGGGCGCCGCACCGCCACACACCGATCCGCGAGACGGGCGTCCGGCCAGTGAGACGGCTGGCGGCGGGTACGGGGGTGGAGCACCCGCCCCCGTACGGCGCCGGCCAGGGGCGCCGGCCCTCCGGCGCGCGCAGTCCAGCGAGGTGGTGGCGGCCGTGGGCGACCCCGGGGAGTCGCTGCCCGGCTACTGGGACGCATTCGTCTCGCACACCGGACCGGGTGTCTCGGAATGAAGAAGGGCGTGGCAGTGTTACGGGGAGAACCGTCTCCACCGTTCCTGGTTCCGACCGGGGCGGGGGAACCCCATCGAGACCGACCAACGGAGTCCCCGTGTCGCTGCCACCCCTGGTCGAGCCCGCTTCGGAGCTCACCGTCGACGAGGTCCGCAGGTACTCCCGCCACCTGATCATCCCCGATGTCGGGATGGACGGGCAGAAGCGGCTGAAGAACGCCAAGGTGCTGTGCGTCGGCGCCGGCGGCCTGGGTTCGCCCGCGCTGATGTACCTGGCCGCGGCCGGCGTCGGCACCCTGGGCATCGTGGAGTTCGACGAGGTCGACGAGTCGAACCTGCAGCGCCAGATCATCCACAGCCAGGCGGACATCGGCCGTTCCAAGGCGGCCTCCGCCAAGGACACGGTCCTCGGCATCAACCCGTACGTCACGGTCAACCTCCACGAAGAGCGCCTCGACTCCACCAACGTCATGGAGCTCTTCGCGCAGTACGACCTCATCGTCGACGGCACGGACAACTTCGCCACCCGCTACCTCGTCAACGACGCCTGCGTGCTGCTGAACAAGCCGTACGTCTGGGGTTCCATCTACCGCTTCGACGGCCAGGCGTCGGTGTTCTGGAGCGAGCACGGTCCGTGCTACCGCTGCCTGTACCCGGAGCCCCCGCCGCCCGGCATGGTGCCCTCCTGCGCCGAGGGCGGCGTGCTCGGCGTGCTCTGCGCCTCCATCGGGTCGATCCAGGTCAACGAGGCCATCAAGCTGCTCGCCGGCATCGGCGACCCGCTGGTCGGCCGCCTCATGATCTACGACGCGCTGGAGATGACGTACCGCCAGGTCAAGGTCCGCAAGGACCCCAACTGCGCGGTCTGCGGCGAGAACCCGACCGTCACCGAACTGATCGACTACGAGGCGTTCTGCGGTGTGGTCTCCGAGGAGGCCCAGCAGGCGGCGGCCGGTTCGACGATCACTCCGCAGCAGCTCAAGGAGTGGATCGACAGCGACGAGAAGATCGACATCATCGACGTCCGGGAGCCCAACGAGTTCGAGATCGTCTCGATCCCGGGCGCCCGCCTGATCCCGAAGAACGAGTTCCTGATGGGCACCGCCCTCCAGGACCTCCCGCAGGACAAGAAGATCGTCCTGCACTGCAAGACCGGCGTCCGCTCCGCCGAGGTCCTGGCGGTCCTGAAGTCCGCCGGCTTCGCCGACGCGGTGCACGTCGGTGGCGGCGTCATCGGCTGGGTCAACACCGTCGAGCCGGAGAAGCCCGTCTACTGAGCGGCTCCGCGAGCGGGGCGCCGCGCCCCCCCCGTGACGCGTGACGGCGCCGGTCCGTGCGATACGGACCGGCGCCGTCGTGTCGTTGCGGCCGGCCGGCCCGCCGGTGACGGCGGCCGGCCGGGCCCTAGATCTCGCCCTTGCGGCTCAGGAAGCTGAAGGCCATCCAGCCCGGCAGCACCGGCAGCCAGAAGACCATCAGCCGGAACAGCAGCACCGCCGGGAGCGCCGTCTCGGCCGGCAGCCCGCCGATGGTCAGCGCACCCATCAGCGCGGCCTCCACGGCGCCCACCCCGCCCGGCGTCGGCGCCGCCGACCCCAGTGCGTTGCCCGCCAGGAAGGCCACCGCGATGCCCGCGTAGCTGATCTGGTCGCCGCCGCCGAACGCCCGGATCGAGGCGTCCAGGCACATCACGTTCGCCACCGTCAGCAGCAGCATCCCGCCGATGCCGGTGACCAGCTTCCGCGGCCGCTGGAGGATGTCCAGCATCCGCGGCACCACCCCGGCGAACAGCGACCGCAGCCGGGTCACCACGAACTTCCGCAGCACCGGCACCGCCGTGACGACCAGGATCAGCACGGCCACCGTCAGCAGACCGGCGATGACCGTCCGGGACGGCGAGATCTGCGGGGCGTGCTCGGTGCCCGTCAGGTAGCCGAACGCCAGCAGCAGCACGATGTGGCTGCCGAGCCCGAAGAGCTGGGACGCGCCGACGCTCGCCACCGCCAGCCCCGGACGCACCCCGGCCCGTTGCAGGAACCGGGTGTTCAGCGCCACGCCGCCGATCGCGGTGGGCGCCACCAGCTTCACGAAGTCGCCCGCGACCTGCGCGAGCAGCGTCCGCAGGAACGAGACCTTCTCGGTGACGAAGCCCAGCAGGCTCATCGCCGCCGCGACGTACGTCAGCGCGGAGAAGAACGCCGCCACCAGCACCCACACCCACCGGGCCTGGTTGATCACGTCGCCGAGGTTGAAGTTGGTGAGCTGCGACAGCAGCACGTACGCGGCGAACGCGCCGGCGATCCAGCTGATCAGGATGCGCGGGCTGAGCCGTTCCAGCTTCGCCGGCTCGATCACCGCGCTCGGCCGGATCAGCAGCACCTGCCGGCGGATCTGCGCGAGCAGGTCCTCCTCCAGGGCCTCCTCCGACGCCTCCTCCAGGGCCCGCTTCTCGGCGCTCTTCTCGGCGTTGCGCACCGCCCGCAGCGCCTTGCGGTCCTGGGGGCCGTTGGCCTCCCGGGCCTCCCGCGCCTCCTTGGCGGCCTGCGACGCGGCGAGCACCGCCTCGCGCTCCCGCTGGGCCCGGTCCCGCGCCAGCTGGCGCAGGGTGGCCCGGGTGGTGCGGCTGAGCGCGATCGGCTGGAGCAGCGGCAGGCTGTCGGCCACCGCGTCCGGCCCGAGCACCTCGACGGCCGCGGCGACCGCCCGCTCCGCGCCGACCCGCAGTCCGCAGGTGGCCAGCAGCTGCGCGATGTCCATCCGCAGGACCACGTCGCCGGCGGCGATCTCGCCGCCCCGCAGGTCGGTCAGCACGATGTTGCCGGAACGGTCCACCAGCAGCGCCTCGCCGACCAGCCGCCGGTGCGCGATCCGCCGCGACTGCAGCGCGGCCACCTGGCGCCAGGCGCTGTGCATCAGCGCGTCGGTGATCTCCTCGTCGGCCAGCGCGTCGAAGGTGCGGCCGCCGATGTGCTCGTAGACCAGCATCACGGCGTCCGGGCCCAGCTCGGAGGTGGCGATCAGCTTGGGCGCGTTGGCCCCGGCGGCGATCGCCGCGTACGACAGCAGCGCCTCCTGCTCCAGGGCCTGGCGCAGCGACTGCAGGCTGCGGCGCTGGTTGATCCCGCGCAGCGACAGCCGGCGCCACACCCGGTAGAAGAAGCCCTGCGCCTGCTGCTCGCGGTCGACGACGGTGACGTCGATCGGCGGCCCGTCCTCCAGGGTGACGAGGTAGCGGCGGCCCCGGTCGGTGTGCTCCGGGCTGCCGGCGTCCTCCGCGCGCATCGCGCTGACCGGCCGGAAGCCGACCCGGCGCAGGCCCGCGAGGAGGTTCTGGCCGGTGGGGCGGACGTTGGGCGAGCCGACCGCGTAGAGGGTGCCGAAGGCGACGGTCCAGCCGATCAGCACGGTTACCACGATCGCGAACGGGGTGGTGTACCGCCCGATCAGCACCGCGAAGGCGTCCAGCAACAGGACGCACCACATCGCCACCCGCCAACGGGGGCGCCGGGACATCCCCACCGCCGTCATGTACGCGATCACCGGCGCCAGGTAGCTGTGCACCGGCGCGGAGAGCGACCCGTTGGCCAGCGGCTGGGTGAGCGCGCTGCGGATCGAGGCGGGGGCGGCCTCGGCGACCCAGAGGTCGGTGGCGAGCGACACCCCGTGCGCCAGGACGGCGGCCAGCACGCCGTCCGCGATCCGCAGCCCGTCCCGCTTGATCAGCCGCTCCACGGCGAACGCCACCGGCACGATCAGCACCAGGACGCTGGACGCCAGTCCGGCGAGGTTGATCAGCAGCGGCGGGGCCGCCCCGGCACCCTGCCCGATGTCGTTCTTCAGGCCCTGGGTGGTGCCGTGTGCGAAGGTCGCCAGCGCCAGCACCAGTGCGATCCCGGCGATGCCGAGCAGCAGCCGCAGCAGGTCGGCGGGGCGGTGCACACGTGCCGGCAGCAGCGGTTCGTCCACCGCCAGGCGGTCGACGTGGAACTCGCCGGTGCCCTGGAGCCCGTCCTCACAGCGGTGCGGGCCCGTGCGGGGTGCGTCGTCGGCGGTCTTGTGGTGCTCCAGCCCTTCGTCCGGCGGCTGGTCGCCGTGCTCGCCCTCCTTCGTCTGCCGGACGGGCTCGTGCCGCTCGGGTGGCTCGGGCGCCGTGGGCCGGTCCGGCCTCGCGGACGCCTCGGGTCGTTCGGCCTTCTCGATCGTGCTCGCCTTTTCGGTAGCGGGAGCCGTGGTCGGCTTCCGTCGCTGCTTCCCCTTCCCCGCCGCCCGCGGCCCGTGCGGCTGCGCGGTCCCCGCGGTCGGTTCCGGGGCGGTGCCGGTGACCAGCACGTCAGGGGCGCCCGCCTCCCGCGGAGGCGCCGCACCCTGCTGCTCGGCCGTCTCTTCTTGATCTCGTATCACCAGTCACCGTCCGGAAGATGGTGGCACGGCCGTCCGGTCCGGGGAGGCATCAGGGTGCATTTGGGGGCCACGGGAAGTGAAACCTCAGCCACTACAGCCATCACAGCCATTGCGGCCGTGACCGCCGTGACAGCCACCGCACCGCCGCCTCCGCCCTGCTCCGCGCCGCCCCGGCCGGTGCGGATCGGGCGTCCAAGCCCATTGTCGGTGCTGTGCGGCAGGATGGACCGAATGAAGGGGACCGGAGACACGCACAGCGCCGGCGCCGCCGGTGACCGGGCCGCGCCGGACGACGCACCGGGCACCGCGGTCGAGCTGCCCGACTACGCGGAGCGGGTCCTCGGCGTCGCCGAGCTGATCCCACCCGGCAGGGTCATGACGTACGGCGACGTCGCCGAGTGGCTCAAGGACGAGGAGCACCCCCGGGGGCCGGCGCCGGGCGGCCCCCGGCAGGTGGGGCGGGTGATGGCCCTCTACGGCGGCGCGGTGCCGTGGTGGCGGGTGGTGCGCGCGGACGGCGTGCTGCTGCCCGGGAGCGAACTGCGCGCCCTGGCCCACTACCGGGACGAGGGCACGCCCCTGAAGGGCGCCCCGGCCGCGTCCGAGGGCCACATACCGCGGATCGACATGCGGCGGGCCCGGTGGGACGGCGGCGACGGGGCGTAGCGCACCGGCGCTCCCGCCGTCGGCCGGCAGGGCGGCGGCGGGAGCCCTGCCGGCAGACCCGGCCGCGCGGCTCCCCGGGGCCGGCGGCCGGACCCGCGGTCGGCCCGGTCGGCTCCCCGACCCGGTACGGTCGAGGACTGCCGTCCCGGCCGCGGTCCACCGCGACCGTCCCGACGGCCGGGACGCCCGGCGATACCGTCCGGCACCGTCCGCACCACGACCAGCACCTCCCTCCCAGGACCGGCGATCCACGTGAGTTCCTCCCTTCCGGCCGTCGGGCCGGCGCAGCCCCGCGCGGCGGCGCGGCGCGGCGCCCCCGGCGCGTACCGCCTGGTGCGCACCCCGCCGGAGCGGACCGCGCCCCCCGACCTGGACGACGCCCAGCGCGCGGTGGTGGCGCACCGCGACGGCCCGCTGCTGGTCCTCGCCGGCCCGGGGACGGGCAAGACCACGACCCTGGTGGAATCCGTGGTGCGCCGCATCCGGGAGGGCGGCGACCCCGAGCGGATCCTCGTCCTCACCTTCAGCCGGAAGGCCGCGGTGGCCCTCCGCGACCGGCTGGCGGCGCGCCTGGCCGACGCGGAGGGGCTCCCCGAGGGACCCGGTGGGCGCCGGACGGGCGTCCCCCAGGCCACCACCTTCCACTCCTTCTGTTACGCCCTGGTCCGCGCCCATCAGGACGCGGACCTCTTCGCCGACCCGTTGCGGCTGCTGTCCGGCCCCGAGCAGGACCTGGTCGTCCGCGAGCTCCTGGAGGGGCAGGCGGAGCTGGCCGGCGCCGGCCGCGCCCGGGCGGGCTGGCCGGACGAGCTGCGGGCCTGCCTGACCACCCGCGGCTTCGCCGACGAGGTCCGCGCGGTGCTGGCCCGCAGCCGGGAGCTGGGCCTGGACCCGGACGCGCTGGGCGACTTCGCCCGCCGCACCGGCCGCCCCGACTGGCAGGCCGCGGCCGCCTTCCTCGCCGAGTACCTCGACGTCCTGGACGCCCAGGGGGTGCTGGACTACGCCGAGTTGGTGCACCGGGCGGTGCTGCTGGCGGAGGGCCCGGAGGCCGCCGCCCGACTGGCCGGTGCCTACGACGCGGTCTACGTCGACGAGTACCAGGACACCGACGTCGCCCAGGTGCGGCTGCTGCGGGCGCTCGCCGGCCACCAGGGCGCGCCGGCCGCGGCCGGCTCCCCGGGGCGCACGCTGCTCGCCTTCGGCGACCCCGACCAGTCGATCTACGCGTTCCGGGGCGCCGACGTCAACGGCATCCTCGACTTCCCGGAGACCTTCCGGCGGGCCGACGGGGAACCAGCCCCGGTGGCCGTCCTGCGCACCTCCCGCCGCTCCGGCGCCGCCCTGTTGGCCGCCACCCGGCTGATCACCCGCCGGATGCCGCTCACCCGCCTGCCGTCCGCCGCCGTCCGCGCCCACCGCGAGCCGACGCCCGTACGGGACGGCGGCCGGGTCGCGGCGTACACGTACCCGACGCCCGGCGCCGAGTTGGACAACATCGCGGACCTGCTCCGCCGGGCCCACCTGGAGGAGGGGGTGCCCTGGCGCGAGATGGCCGTGCTGGTGCGCGCCGGGGGGCGCTCGATCCCGACCCTGCGCCGGGCGCTCACCGCCGCCGGGGTCCCGCTCGACATCGACGGCGACGACCTGCCGCTGCGCCACGAACCGGCGGTCGGCCCGCTCCTGACCGCGCTGCGGGTGGCCGCGGGGGCGCCGGCCGAGCGATCCACCGGCGGGGCCGCGCGCGGCGACACCGCCGCCGACGTCGAGGCGGCAGACGCCGTGACGGCCGTGGCCGCCGAGCACGCCGAGCAGGCCGGGCACGCCCACGATGCCGAGGACACCTCCGTGGACGCCGCCGAGGCGTCCGACGCCGTCGTGGCGGGCGCGGCGGAGACGACCGACGCCCCGGACCGCGCCACCGCCCCGCGGATCGACGCCGAGACCGCCATAGACCTGCTCACCTCCCCCCTGGGCGGCATGGACGCCGCCGACCTGCGGCGGCTGGGCCGGGCGCTGCGCGAGGAGGAGCGGGCGGCCGGCCGGCCGCTGCCGCCGCCCTCCGACGAGCTGATCGCCCGCGCGCTGGCCGAGCCCGAGCGGCTGGTGGCGCACGATCCCGGATACGCCCGCGGGGCCCAGCGGCTCGGCCTGCTGCTGCGCAAGGCCCGCGAACTCCTCGCCGGCGGCGGGACGGCCGAGCAGGCGCTGTGGGAGCTGTGGGACGGCACTCCCTGGCCGGGGCGGCTGGAGCGGGCCGCCCGGCGCGGCGGCGCCGCCGGCCGCAACGCCGACCGCGACCTGGACGCGGTGGTCGCGCTCTTCGAGACCGCGGCCCGCGCCGAGGAGCGCACCGGCGGCCGCGGCGCCCGCAACTTCCTGGAGGAACTGGACGCCCAGGACATCGCCGCCGACACCCTCACCCGCCGGACGGTCCGCCCCGACGCGGTCCGGCTGATGACCGCGCACCGCGCGAAGGGCCTGGAATGGCGCCTCGTGGTGGTCGCCGGGGTCCAGGAGGGGCTCTGGCCCGATCTGCGCCGGCGCGGTTCGCTCCTGGAGGCGGACCGGATCGGTCGGGACGGCCTGGCCGAACCGCTCAACCCGGGCGCCCTGCTCGCCGAGGAGCGCCGGCTGTTCTACGTGGCGGCGACCCGGGCCCGGGAACGCCTGGTGGTCACCGCCGTGAAGGCGGCCGCCGAGGACGGTGACCAGCCGTCCCGGTTCCTCACCGAACTGGGCGTCACCCCCCAGGACGTCACCGGGCGGCCCCGCCGCCCCTTGACGGTGGCCGCGCTCGTCGCGGAGCTGCGCGCCACCACCGTCGACCCGGAGGCCGGTCCGGCGCTGCGCGACGCCGCCGCCGAGCGGCTGGCCAAGCTGGCCGCGCTGCGCGACGACGACGGGTACCCCCTGGTGCCGGCCGCGCACCCGGACAGCTGGTGGGGTCTGCACGAGCCGACCGACAACGCCGTCCCGCTGCGCGACCGCGACCGACCGGTGGTGCTCTCCGGCAGCGCCCTCGACCAACTGGCGAACACCTGCGCCCTCCAGTGGTTCCTGGGACGCGAGGTGAAGGCCGACGCCCCCGCCACCGCCGCCCAGGGCTTCGGCAACGTCGTCCACGTCCTCGCCGACGAGGTCGCCTCCGGCCGCACCCCGGCCGACCTGTCCGTCCTGATGGCACGGCTGGACTCGGTGTGGGACGCGCTCGCCTTCGACGCCCCGTGGAAGTCCCGCCAGGAGAAGGACAGCGCCCGCGCCGCCCTGGAGCGCTTCCTGCGCTGGCACGTCATGGAGCGCGAGACCCTCGGCCGGCGCACCGTCGCCACCGAGCACGGCTTCGACGTCACCCTCGCCGCCGGCGCCTACGAGGTCCGCATCCGCGGCAGCATGGACCACGTGTCGACGGACGCCCAGGGCCGCGCCTACGTCGTCGACTTCAAGACCGGCAAGCAGAAGCCGACCGGGCCCGAGGTCCTCCGCCACCCGCAGCTCGCCGTCTACCAGCTCGCGGTCCGCGAGGGCGCCCTCGACGACGCCGTCGACGGGGACCGGCCGGAGCCGGGCGGCGCCGAACTGGTCCACCTGCGGTTGGGCGCGCCCCGCAAGGAGGGCGGCGACGCGCTGCCGGCCGTCCAGGCGCAGCCCCCGCTGGACGGCGAATGGGTCGGCGACCTGCTGGCCACCGCCGCCGGCCGCGTCCTGGAGGAGCGCTTCACGCCCACCACCGGTGCGCACTGCACGCACTGTGCGTTCCGGGCCTCGTGCAGCGCGCTGCCGGAGGGCCGGCAGATCGTGGAGTGAGCCGGCCGCCGGCCCTCACCGCGCGCCCCGACGGGTTGCGTGCACCGTGCTGACCTGCCCGGACGCCGGTCATGACGGGAATGTCAGTGCCGGCCGTTACGGTGTTCGATGTGTCAGCCCGCATCACCGACCCCGAGCAGCTCAAGGAGCTGTTGGGCATCCCGTTCACCCCGGAGCAGACGGCGTGCATCACGGCCCCGCCCGCCCCGCAGGTCATCGTGGCCGGCGCCGGTTCGGGCAAGACCACGGTGATGGCGGCCCGGGTGGTGTGGCTGGTCGGCACCGGCCAGGTCGCCCCCGAGCAGGTCCTCGGGCTGACGTTCACGAACAAGGCGGCCGGGGAGCTTGCCGAGCGGGTCCGCGCGGCCCTGCTGGCGGCCGGCGTCACCGACCCCGACGCGCCCGTCCCGGCCGGCGGCGGCGCGCAGCCGCCCGCCGAGGCGCCCCCCGGGGAGCCGCGGATCTCCACGTACCACGCCTTCGCCGGCCAGCTCCTGAAGGACCACGGCCTGCGCATCGGCCTGGAGCCCAGCGCCCGCCTGCTCGCCGACGCCACCCGCTTCCAACTCGCCGCCCGCACCCTGCGCGCCGCCCCCGGCCCGTACCCGTCGCTCACCACCTCGCTGCCCACCCTGGTGGAGGACCTCCTCGCGCTCGACGGCGAGTTGGCCGAGCACCTGGTGGACCCGGACGCCCTGCACGCCCACGACACCGCCCTGCTCGCGGTCCTGGACGGCGCCAAGCTCAGCAACGCCGAGCTGCGCAAGGTCCCCGAGGCCGTCCGAGGCCGGCTGGAGCTGCTCGACCTGGTCGCCGCCTACCGCCGCGAGAAGCGCCGCCGCGACCTGCTGGACTTCGGCGACCAGATCGCCCTCGCGGCCACCCTGGCCACCACCCGTCCCGAGGTCGGCGCCCTGCTGCGCGACGAGTTCCGGGTCGTCCTGCTCGACGAGTACCAGGACACCTCCGTCGCCCAGCGGCTGCTGCTCTCCGGCCTCTTCGGCGCCGGCGGCGACGGTGGCGGCGCCACCGAACCCGGCACCGGGGCCGGCACCGGGCCCGCCACCGGGCACGCAGTCACCGCCGTCGGCGACCCCTGCCAGGCCATCTACGGCTGGCGGGGCGCCTCCGTCGCCAACCTCGACGACTTCCCCACCCACTTCCCGTTCGCCGACGGCACCCCGGCCCGCCGCTTCGCCCTCAGCGAGAACCGCCGCAGCGGCGGCCGCCTCCTGGACCTCGCCAATCGCCTGGCCGCCCCGCTGCGCGCGATGCACGCCGGCGTGGAGGCGCTCCGCCCGGCCCCCGGCGCCGAGCGGGACGGCGTGGTCCGCTGTGCCCTGTTGCCGACCCACCGCGAGGAGCTCGGCTGGCTCGCCGACTCCCTCGCCCACCTGGTCCGCACCGGCACCCCGCCCGGCGGGATCGCGGTGCTGTGCCGGACCGCGGCCGACTTCGCCGGCATCCAGGGCGAGTTGGTCGCGCGGGACGTTCCGGTGGAGGTCGTCGGCCTCTCCGGGCTGCTGCACCTGCCCGAGATCGCCGACCTGGTCGCGACCTGCGAGGTCCTCCAGGACCCGACGGCCAACGCCGCCCTGGTCCGGCTGCTGATCGGCCCCCGCTGGCGGATCGGCGCCCGCGACCTGGCGCTGCTCGGCCGCCGGGCCCGCGCCCTGGCCCACACCTCCGCGCCCGGTGGTTCGCCCGACGACGACCCCCAGCGGCGCCTCGCCGCGGCCGTCGAGGGCGTCGACCCGGCCGAGACGATCTCGCTCGCCGACGCGCTGGACACCTTCTTGGAGTCCGGCGGTGCCGACGACGGCCTGCCGTTCTCCCCGGAGGCCAGGGTCCGCTTCGCCCGCCTGGCCGCCGAACTCCGCGACCTGCGGCGCTCGCTCGCCGACCCGTTGATGGACGTGCTCCACCGGATCCTCGCCGTCACCGGCCTGGAGGTGGAGCTGTCCGCCTCGCCGCACGCCCTCGCCGCCCGTCGCCGGGAGACCCTGGGCACCTTCTTGGACATCGCCGCCGGGTTCGCCGCCAAGGAGGGCGGCGCCGCCCTCGACGGCGAGGCGACCCTGCTCGCCTTCCTCGGCTTCCTGCGCACCGCCGTCCAGTTCGAGAAGGGCCTGGACAGCTCGCTCCCGGGTGGCGAGGACACCGTCAAGGTGCTCACCGCCCACAAGTCCAAGGGCCTGGAGTGGGACGTGGTCGCGGTGCCCGGCCTGGTGGCCAAGCAGTTCCCCAGCGAGCAGGCCCGGGAGTCCTGGATCAGCCGCGCCAAGGTCCTGCCGCACGCCCTGCGCGGCGACGCCGTGACGCTGCCCGACGTCGCGGAGTGGACCGCCCGCGGCGTCAAAGACTTCAAGGAGGCGATGAAGCAGCACCAGGAGACCGAGGAGCTCCGCCTGGGCTACGTCACCTTCACCCGCCCGCGCTCCCTGCTGCTCGGCTCGGGCCACTGGTGGGGCCCCAGTCAGAAGCGGTCCCGCGGCCCGTCCGCCTTCCTTACGGCGCTCCGAGAGCACTGCGAGGCCGGCCACGGCGAGATCGAGGTCTGGGCCGACCCGCCCGAGGAGGGTGCCGAGAACCCGGCGCTCGCCGAGGCCGCCGCCGACCAGCCCTGGCCGCTGCCGCTGGACCCCGCGGCCCTGGCCCGCCGCCGCCGGGCCGCTGACACGGTCCGCGACCACCTCGCCGCCCAGGCCGCCCCGGCCCCCGCCCCCGCGCCTCCCGCGTACGACCCGGAATGGCCGCCCCCACCGGACGACGAGGAGTGGGCGGCCGCCCTTGAGGACGCGTCGTACCCGCCGTACGAGGACGCTCCCTACGACGACGCCCCCTACGAGGACGCCATGGCGGGGCCCCACGACGAGGACCCCTACGCCTACGACCAGGACCCGTACGAGGGCGCCCCCGACGACGCGTACGCCGCCGCCTCCGCGGAATCCGCCGCCTCCCAAGAGTTCGGGGAATCCGGGGGAGCGGCCGGTGCGCCGGCCCCCGCCCCGCGCCCCCGCCTGATCGCCCAGCGTTCCGCCGAGCCCGATCCGGCCGCCCTCGCGTCCGGCCCCGGGCCGGGCGCGCCCGCCCCCGGCGGCCCGGAGGCCCCCACGGGTGAGCGGTCCGCGTCGCTGGTGCCCGAGGAGCGCCGCACGGTGGCGTCCTGGGACCGCGATCTGGGCGCGCTCGCCGCCGAGCTGCGCAGTTCCCGGGCCCGGGTCCGCGACGTCCCGCTGCCGGCCTCCCTGACCGCCACCGAACTGCTCCACGTCGCCGCCGACCCGGACGGCTTCGCCCGCGAGCTGGCCCGTCCGATGCCGCGCCGCCCGCAGCCCGCGGCCCGCCGCGGCACCCGTTTCCACGCCTGGGTGCAGTCCCGGTTCGAGGAGTTGCCGCTGCCGCTGCTCGGCCCGGAGGAGCTGCCCGGCGCCGAGCCCGGCGAGGCCGCGGAGATCGCCGACGAACAGGACCTGGCGGCCTTGAAGGAGGCGTTCGCCCGGACCCCGTACGCCCACCGCACCCCGTTCCGGGTGGAGGTCCCGTTCCGCATGACGCTCGCCGGGCGGGTCGTCCGCGGCCGGATCGACGCGGTCTACAAGGAGCACGGCCCCGACGGCGACCGCTTCGAGATCATCGACTGGAAGACCGGCCGGCAGCTCCCCGCGGGCGGGGGCGGCGCGGACCCGCTCCAGTTGGCCGTCTACCGCCTGGCCTGGGCCGAGCGGTACGGCCTGGACCCCGCCGCGGTGGACGCCGCGTTCCTCTTCGTCCGCACCGGGGAAGTGGTCCGGCCCGCCCGCCTGCCGGGCCGCGCCGGGCTGGAACGGATCCTGCTGGGCGAGACCCCCGGCCGGTATCCCCCGGAAGGCCGATAGGCTCGGGCGTATGAGCACCACCCCGGACAACGCCGTCCGCGCGTACCTCGCCGACCACCGCGACGCCTTCCTCGCCGACCTCGTGCAGTGGCTGCGCATCCCCTCCGTCTCCGCCGACCCGGGCCGCACCGAGGACGTGCGCCGCAGCGCCGACTGGCTCGCCGCCAAGCTCGCGGAGACCGGCTTCCCGGTGGCCGAGGTGTGGGACACCGAGGGCCTGCCCGCGGTGTTCGCCGAGTGGCCCTCCGGGGACCCGACCGCGCCGACGGTGCTCGTCTACGGCCACCACGACGTCCAGCCCGCCGCCCGGGAGGACGGCTGGCACACCGACCCCTTCGAGCCGGTGACCGTCGGCGGCCGCCTCTACGCGCGCGGCGCCGCCGACGACAAGGGCCAGGTCTTCTTCCACACCCTGGGCGTCCGCGCCCACCTCGCCGCGACCGGCCGGACGGCCCCCGCCGTCAACCTCAAGCTGCTCATCGAGGGTGAGGAGGAGTCCGGCTCTCCGAACCTCCCGGCCCTGGTCACCGCCCGCGCCGACCGCCTGGCCTGCGACGCGGTGATCGTCTCCGACACCGGCATGTGGGCCGAGGACACCCCCACCGTCTGCACCGGCATGCGCGGTCTGACGGACTGTCAGATCGATCTGTACGGCCCCGACCAGGACATCCACTCCGGTTCGTTCGGCGGTGCGGTGCCCAACCCGGCCACCGAGGCGGCCCGGCTCGCCGCCGCACTGCACGACGCCGACCGGCGGGTCGCCATCCCCGGCTTCTACGACGGCGTGATCGAACTCACCGACCGCGAGCGGGAGCTCTTCGCCGAGCTGCCCTTCGACGAGGACCGCTGGCTGGCGACCGCGCATTCGCACGCCACCCTCGGCGAGCGCGGCACCACCACGCTGGAGCGCATCTGGGCCCGTCCCGCCGCCGAGGTCAACGGCATCGGAGGCGGCTACCAGGGCCCGGGCAGCAAGACCATCGTGCCGGCCGCCGCCCAGCTGAAGCTCTCCTTCCGCCTAGTCGCCGGCCAGGACGCCGAGGCCGTCCAGCAGGCGGTCCGGGACTGGGTCGCCGACCGGCTCCCGGCCGGCATCCGGCACGAGATCACCTTCTGGGGCGCCACCCGCCCCTGCCTCACCCCGCTCGACCACCCGGCGTTGCAGTCCGTGACCCGCGCCATGGGCCGGGCCTTCGAGACGGAGATCCGCTACACCCGCGAGGGCGGTTCGGGTCCGGCGGCCGACCTCCAGGACGTCCTCGGCGTCCCGGTCCTCTTCCTGGGCATCTCGGTGCCCTCCGACGGCTGGCACGCCCCGAACGAGAAGGTCGAACTCGACCTGTTGATGAAGGGCGTGGAGGCCACCGCCTACCTCTGGGGCGACCTGGCGGACGCCTGGCGTCCGTCCTGACCCGCGCCCACCGCCGTACCGCTCCGCGCCCGCACGCAGCAATCACCCACGCCATAGGGGGAGTTGGAAACAGCAGTGACCACCTGGACCGACCGCACGGCCGACCGGCCGATCACCTTCAGCGCGCCGAGCGGAATTGACCGCTCAGCCCACCACCGGCTCGACGAGGCATGGCTGGCGGCGGCCTGGAGCCACCCGACGACGCGCGTCTTCGTCGTGTCCGGGGGCCAGGCGCTGATCGACGACACCCCTGACGGCCGCACCGAACTGATCATGACGCCCTCCTTCGAGGCGCCGCTGACCGAGGCCCACCGCTACTACCTCGGCACCGACGAGGACGGCGTCAGCTACTTCGCCCTCCAGAAGGACGCGCTGCCCGGCCGCCTGGACCAGTCCGCCCGCGCCGCCGGACTCCGCGAGGCCGGCCTGCTGCTCTCCCCCCGGGACGCCGGCCTCCTCGTCCACGCCGTCGCCCTGGAGAACTGGCAGCGGATGCACCGCTTCTGCTCCCGCTGCGGCGAGCGGACCGTGATCGCGGCCGCCGGCCACATCCGCCGCTGCCCGGCCTGCGGCGCCGAGCACTACCCGCGCACCGACCCGGCCGTGATCATGCTCGTCACCGACGACCAGGACCGCGCCCTGCTCGGCCGCCAGGTCCACTGGCCCGAGGGGCGCTTCTCCACCCTGGCGGGCTTCGTCGAGCCGGGCGAGTCCATCGAGCAGTCGGTCGCCCGGGAGGTCTTCGAGGAGGCCGGGGTCGTCGTCGGGGAGGTCGAGTACGTCGCCAGCCAGCCCTGGCCCTTCCCCTCCAGCCTGATGCTGGGCTTCATGGCCCGCGCCACCTCCGCCGAGATCCAGGTGGACGGCGAGGAGATCGAGGAGGCCCGGTGGTTCTCCCGGGACGACCTCGGCGCCGCCTTCGCCTCCGGCGAGGTCATGCCGCCCTACGGCATCTCCATCGCGGCACGGCTGATCGAGCGCTGGTACGGGCAGCCGCTGCCCAAGCCGTGACCCGTGCGGCCCGGGGTGCGGTGATCACCGCACCCCCGGCCGGCGGACGGCACGGGGCCGTCGG